>JBHHYI010000148.1:0-10345 GCA_046757525.1 bacterium
GATGCCGGCCAGGGCAATCATGCCGATCATGGAGGTGGCGGTGAAAAACGCCCCATGAATCAAATGGCCGGGTACGATTCCTACCAGAGTCAGCGGGATGGCCACCATCATGATCAGCGGCACTTTAAAGGATTGGAACCAGCCGATGATGAGCAAATAGATGACGAGCAGCACCACCCCAAAGGCGACGCCCAAATCGCGAAAGACCTCGTAGGTAATCTGCCATTCGCCGTCCCATTTCATGGCGAGGTTTTCTTCTAAAAAGGGCTGTTTGGTGTAAAGCGGTTTTATGGAATATCCGCCGGGAAGTTTTAGCTTTTCGATTTTTTTGTCCATGGCCAGGATTGCGTAGATGGGACTCTCGGCCTTGCCAGCCACATCGCCCGTGACGTAAACCACGCGCTTGAGATTCTTGCGGTAGATGCTTTTGTCCTCGACTTTCTCGTGCACCGTGACCAAATCGGAAATGGGGATCATCTGGCCGGTCCGCGAATGCACCGAAACGTTGGTCAGGTTTTCAATGGAGGAACGATTTTCCCTGGCCAGGCGCAGTTCGATGGCAACGGGTTCGAGTTCGTTGGGATCGTGCAGCAAGCCCACGTCCGCGCCGTGCAACGCCATGCGCAGGGTTTGCGCGACCTGCTGCGTGTTCACCCCGGTTAAGGCGGCCTTCTCTTTGTCCACCACCAGGGAGTAGACCACCTGGTCGTCTTCCACCAGCCAATCCACATCGACCACGCCGGGCGTCTGGTCAAAAATGTCGCGGATTTGTTTGGCTACCTCGATTTGTTGCTGGTAATCCGGGCCGTACACCTCAGCCACCAGGGTGGAAAGCACCGGCGGGCCGGGGGGCACTTCGGCAATTTTGACCCGGGCCTTGTACTTGCGGGCAATCTCCTGAATGGCCGGTCGCACGCGCTTGGCAATGTCGTGACTCTGGTCGCTGCGCTCGCTTTTGCCGACCAAATTCACCTGGATGTCGGCCATATTGGCCCCGCGGCGCAGATAATAGTGCCGCACCAGGCCGTTGAAATTGATCGGCGCAGGGGTGCCGACGTAGTACTGGTAATTTGCAACTTCAGGAACCGTGTTGACATAAGAGACGATCTCTTTGGTGACCAAAGCGGTTTGCTCCAGAGTCGTCCCTTCCGGCATGTCGACGATGACCTGAAATTCGCTCTTATTGTCGAAAGGCAGCATCTTGACCTTCACCAACCGGAAGAACAAGAGGCTGACCGCAATCAGCAACAGCAAGGCACTGGCCCCGATGGCCAGCCAGCTTTTCTTAGAGTCTCCCAGCAGCGGCGTGAGAAACTTGTTGTAAATTCGGTAAATGGGAGATTTTTTCAGATCATATTCGGTTTCTTCGTCGCCATTTTTCAGCAGGCGATACGCCAGCCAGGGCGTGGCAATAAGCGCAGCCAGCAAGGAAAACAACATGGCAATGGAAGCGCCGATGGGCATGGGACTCATGTAAGGCCCCATCAGGCCGGAGACAAACGCCATGGGCAGCACCGAGGCCATGGCCGTAAACGTCGCCAAAATCGTGGGGTTGCCCACTTCGTTGATGGCGGCGATGGCGGCCTGCAAAGGCGGCAGTTGTCGCATGGTGAAATGGCGGTGAATGTTTTCAGCTACGATGATGGAGTCGTCCACCACGATTCCGGTGACAAAAATCAAAGCAAACAGGGTCACGCGGTTCAAGGTGTAACCGAACTGGTAATAAACAAACAGGGTCAAGGCGAAGGTAATCGGCACCGTGGCAAACACCACCAGCCCGCCGCGCCAGCCTAAGAACAACCCCACCAGCACGGTCACGGCCACGATGGCTATGATGAGATGCTCCAGCAGTTTGTTGACCTTTTCCGAGGCGGTTTCTCCGTAGTTTCTGGTGACCGAAACGTGCAGGTCCGCTGGAATCAGCCTTCCTTGCAGGCTCTTGACTTTTTCCAGAATCCTGTCAGCCACGTGCATGGCGTCAGCGCCTTTGCGCTTGGCGATGGCAATGGTAACCGCGGGAAAGTCCTGCTGCAAATGGCCGTCGGTTGCTGCAAGTTTTTCGTGCGCGCTCCCCGGCCCGTAGCCGAAAAAGACGTAGTTCCCCACTTCTTCCGGTCCGTCCTGAATCTCGGTCACATTTTTGAGGTAGACCGGATTGTTGCCGTACACGCCTACCACGAGATTCTTGACATCCTGGACATCCGTCAAAAACTCGCCGGTTTTGACAATGAAATCCTGGTTCAAGTTTTGGTAATCGCCGACGGTGATATTCTGGTTTGCGCCTTGAATTTGTTGCGCGATTTGCAGAGGGTCGACGTTAAAAGCCCGCAGCCGTGCCTGATCTAAGACGATGCGGACTTTGCGTTTTAAGCCGCCGGTCAAATCCACCTCGCCCACGTCGTCGATTTTCTTGATCTCCTCGCTCAATTCAGCACCCACCCGCCGCAATTGGTAGCTGTCGTAAGCTTCGCTCCACAGGGTTAAGGTGAGAATGGGCACATCGTCGATGGATTTGCTTTTAATCAACGGGAAACGCAGTCCGGGGGGCATCTTGTCCATGTTTTTCATCAACACGGTCCACAGTTTAACCAGACTTTTTTGCAGATCCTCGCCCACGTAATAACGCACGGTAATCAGGGCAAAATCGGGCCTGGACATGGAGTAAATGTATTCTACCCCTTGAATCTCATTAATGACCTTCTCCGACGGTTTGGTCACTCGCTCTTCCACTTCTTTAGCACTGCTGCCGGGAAAGGGTACCAGAATGTCCACGAGCGGCACCACAATCTGGGGTTCTTCTTCCCGGGGCGTCAGGTAAACCGCAAAAATGCCGATTAGAAGGGCTGCGATCATGAGCAGCGGCGTGAGCTTGGAATCGATGAAAGCGTGTGCGATCCTTCCTGCGATGCCTCCTTTCATGGCAACACCTCCACATTTTGACCGTCGGTTAAGGTGGACGCACCTTTGACTACGACCCGCTCACCCGGAGACAGTCCCGACAGAATTTCAATCCGGTCGTCGGTTGCCCTGCCAGTGCGAATCCACCGCAGGTGCGCCTTGTTGTCCGAATCGACCACGAACAGGCCCTCCAACTGTCCGCGGCGGAACACGGCCTCCTTGGGGACCAGCAAACTATTTTGGCCGGTCTTGCCGATTCTAATGCGGGCAAACATGCCGGATTTGATCTTGCGGCCCGGGTTGTCCATGAGCACCTTGACTTCGAATTGACGGCTCATGGGGTCGGCTGCGGGTACGATTTGCTGGATGGTGCCCTGGTAGTTCCGGCCGTTGGTGCCGCTGTGGGAAGCAGCGATGATCGTGCTCACCGGCATGCCCGTGTGCAAGTCGTGAATGTCCGACTCTGGCACCTTGACCACGATCTTGACCCGGCTCATGTTTTCCACCTCTAAGATGGGCTGGCCCGGATTGGCCATGTCGCCAGCTTCTACCATTTTTCGGGCCACGACCCCGTCAAACGGCGCCGTGAGGGCGGTGTAGCGCAACAGCTCTTCCACCTGCTTTTTCATCTGTTCTGCCGCGGCCTTTTTGGCTTTGGCGCTGGCAAAGGCTGTGCGCACATCGTCCAGCTCTTTTTTTGTAGCCGCCTTTTTCTCGTACAAAGCTTGCACCCTGTGCAAGTTGGTCTGGACGTTTACAAAATACGCCTCGGCTTCGGCGATGGCGGCTTCGGCCTGGGCGCGTTTGGCTTCAAGATCGCCGCTGCGCAGTTTCACCAACAGTTGTCCCTTGTGCACCGCATCGCCTTCCTGCACGTAGAGTTGGTCGACCCAGCCCATGATCTTGGTGGAAAGCCGCACCCGTTCCAGCGGCTGCACCGTGCCGGCATAGGTCACAGTTTCTGCCACAGGTTGAATTTCAACCTGAGCCGTTTTCACGGCTACGGCTGTTCCCAGGTCTCTCTCAGGCAACTCCTCGTCCCCACAACTCAGCAGGAACAGGGTTGGCAAAACTAATAACAAGAAACCAGATTTGATTTTTTTCTCTAACATTGCTAACCTCTTCGTTTAGAATTTTGCCATGTTTGTTTTATTTGTAAACCAGGGTCGCAACGAGCACAAACGAGGACGTTTGCGTTACGTGCTTTCACCCAGGGCAAACTGCATTTCGCTGATCGCCACGTTGTAGTCGTGCTTGGCTTTGAGTAGACGCAACCTGGCGTGGGTGAGCGCTACCTCTTTGTCCAGCAAGTCCGAGGTTTTCTCCAGACCTTCCTTGAAGCGCTCTTCCACGATTCTTAGACTTTCCCGGGCCTGTTCCACAGCGGTCTGTGCTACCTGAATGCGCTCTTTGGCGGCCTCTACGGCGCGTTGAGCCTTTCGCATTTCCAATTTAGCCTGTTCCTCAGCTTGCCGCAAGTGGACCTGCGCTTCCTCCACTTGTGCCTTGGCCTGTTTGGCGCGTCCCCAATGGCCCAGGCCGTCGAACAGTTTCCATTGGAGCTGTACGCCCAGGGCCCAGTTAGAGGCGTTTTTGCTGAAAGCCTGGGAGGCATTCCACTCCACAGTCCCGAAAGCATTGACACGGGGCAGCCAGCCGCTGCGTTTCATGCCCAGATTGCGCCGTGCTGCCAGGGTTTGGAAGTGCAGCGCCCGCAGGTCCGAACGGTCTGTCACCTGCGCTTGCCCGTCGAAGTGCGGTTGTGGCTTCTGCGGTACGGTCAGCGTATCCTCAGGCACCACCAGTCGCTCATCCTGGATTCCGATCACAAACTTCAAGCCGTCGCTGGCGTTGGCGATGGTGTGTTGCGCCGAGATTTGCTGTTCTTCCAATTCAGCCAGGCGTACTTTGGCGGCGAGCAGATCCGCTTGCGTGGCCATGCCCTGTTCAAAGGCGGCCCGGGCGTCGTTCAAGTGGCGCCTGGCCGAAGATAGTGCCTCCTCGATAGCCTGAGCGTTTTCCCGTGCCAGAATCAAACCGTAGTACGCTTTTTTGACCTGCAGATCGACCGCTTCTCTGAAGCGTCTTAGGGATTCTTCCCGTGCCTTGACCGCCAGGTGGGCCGCCGACTTGCCGTAGATCGCGTCCAGGTTGAGCAGCGGCTGCTGCACCTGGAACGCCGTCGCAAAATTGCCGATGGCGCTCGGGGAATTCAACTCGTCCAGACTAAAATCTTGCTGCGCGAAAATGCCTTGCTTCAACTTCAAGCTGAACGCGATCACTGGATCGTTGGAGCGGATGTAATTTTCTGAGAACGTGAATCGCGGCAAGAAGCCACTCCAGCTTTCCAGGTTTTTTCCCTCGGCACCGCCAAGTTGACTCCGGGCGATCTGAAGCTGGTAGCTGTGCGTCTTGGACAATTCTAAGGCTTCTTTCAAGGACAGGTGGAGTAATTGTCCATTGTGGGCATTCACAGAGTTTAGACTAAAGAAAAACAATACAACGAAAATGAATCTATTAATTTGCATTTTACTCACTCCCGAGTAATTCATTGAAATCGAATGGATGTAAAAACCATAGCTTCAGATTGTTTATTGGTTTGTTGCAGAAGTCTGAATAAAGATACATTATTTTCTTGGTTGTAAGAAATTGGTAGGGTTATTCTCACCGCAGCAGCGGATACTGCCACCCAGGTTAGTAAATTAAGTGCAGTACCTTGAACCTTGTGTGGGATAGTCTTGAGGAATAAAAGCGTCGAAGTGAGGTGTTGTTGGGGCCCAGTCAGGCTTTAAAGTCAGGAGGATGATGCCACTAACGACAATGTGCTATTGCTCCAGTTGATTGCGAGGTCGAAATGGCGAAGAAAGTTAAGTCCAAGCAGCCCGTCAAGGCCCGTTTCTTCTGGAAGATCGTGACAGATGACCATAAGATTCTCAACGGCTTGATCGATTGCCTGGAGTTTTTGAACATTCAGTTCTTGGACTCTTTCAAAGCCACTTCCTGTTACTATCGATACCTTTTTTGTCGAGGCCTTCAAATTGTAACCTAACCCTTCTAAAATATTGCTACCGATCATTGTAACAGTTGCTCCAGTATCCAGGGCCAGACGTGTATTGGTAGAGCCAAATGGGCCAAATATTTTGGCACTCAGATAGATGAGGTCTTCTTCAGGATCAAAAGAAACAAGAAATTTCATAAAACGAAAATTTTCCCCTTGATTTTGCCTGTATAACGTATGGCAAGGTTGCCGCGCCTTTTTTTTAATTCCGCGTATATGTCTTTCCTGCATGGGCTATGCGCAATGACTTTTCCGGATTTTATTTCAAGCATTTCATTCTCTTCTGGATCTTCTATGAGTACCCACTCATCCCCATAGAATTTGATTATTTCTTCAAAGGTTAAACGATTCATGATCTAATTCCTTAATTTTGTTGGAAAATTTATTGAACAATTAGCAAAAAGTCAACAGTTATGTTGAGTTACGATATTGTTAATGGAGCACGCGTGTGGCAATTTGAGGAGGGGCCTGAGTATACC
Organism: bacterium; assembly: GCA_046757525.1. Taxonomy (GTDB): domain Bacteria; phylum Zhuqueibacterota; class Zhuqueibacteria; order Oceanimicrobiales; family Oceanimicrobiaceae; genus JBHHYI01. The sequence goes on from JBHHYI010000148.1 coordinate 6,436, forward strand.
GTTGTGCAATCGTTAAAATACCTATTGAACAAGAAAACAATTTTTGTTATTTTAAATTCATGCAGAAGTCGACCTTAAACACACATCATAACGGTGAATTCCAATTGGTCCAGGCAGCGCAGGCGGGCGACCAACTGGCTTTACGAGAATTGGTTCAAAAATACAGCGACACGGTTTACGGCTTTGCCTTCAAGGTGTGCCGCAACCAGGAAGATGCCGAAGATACCTTGCAGGAGGCCTTTTTCAACATTTTAAAATCGCTGAAGTCTTTCAATTACAAATCCAGCTTTTCCACCTGGGTCTACAGAATCGTTTCTAATTCCTGCTTGATGAAGTTTCGCAAAGACAAGCGGGAGCGATGGGAATCGTTTGAAGAGATGGAGCGTCCGGAGGAAAGAATCAAAGACAGCTACACGCGCTGGCCTGACACCCCGATGGAGGAAATACTGAATGAGGAGCTCAAAAGCGCGATGGACCAGGCCATTCTGGATCTGCCTCCCATTTACCGGCTGGTCTTTGTTTTAAAAGACTTAGAGGGCCTGAAGATTGAAGAGGTGGCCAGGTCGCTAAATATTTCCGTGCCCGCCGCCAAAGCGCGATTGCGTCGAGCTCGCTTGTTTTTACGCGAACGTTTGGAACCCTACCTGGAGGCTTGAATGGACTCATCGGCCAAAGAAAGGATTGCTAAGATCTGCGACGAATTGGGCGAAGAGATGGATTCGCCTTCCTGCAAAGCTTTGCGGGCATATGTGCAAGAATGTCCCGATTGTGCGGCCTTCGTCGATTCGGTCAAAAAAACCATCACGCTTTATAAGAGTTACACTTCGAAACTCTCCCGGCAAAGCGAACAGAAACTATTTAAAGTGTTGAATCTAAGGTAATCTCGTTTTGTGCATTTTGTGTAGCGCCTGGGTACTCAATACCCTTCGCCTTCGGCAGGCGTTTTGGTCTTGCCCCGAAACGAATAGAAGAGATAAGTGAAGTAGCCCCCCGCAAGTACTATTCCGATGCTCCACCAGATGACTCCAACCCTGAGTCCGTAGGCATTCGCGGCTGAATTGTGGGTAGTCAGGCTGAAGTCGGGGTTTGTTGAAGCCGGCAACAGCTTAGGGAATAGGCCAAAGGCCGTACTGGCACCCATGCCGAAAATGAAGCTGCAAGATGAGAGAAAAGCTCCCAAATCGTCATTCCGAATGGGGAAGATGACCATCCCAATCAAGCCCGCCAGCCCCGCTAACGGGAAAACAAACCCCCACGGCTGCTCAAAATAGTTGTCCCAGATTCCCGGATGAATCGACGCGGTAGCGATCAGGGCGAGAACAGAGGATAGCAGTACCAGCCAGGTGGCAACACGGGCAAACGCTCTGGCGCGCAATCGCAATGAGTCTTCAGTTTTCATGGCGATGAAATTTGCTCCGTGGACCGCAAGAGTGAACATCGCCACCAATCCCATGAGCACGGTAAACCAATCGAGAATGCCGGCCTGAGGCACCACGGTGAATGTGGTCCAGAGCGGCTCAAAAAAGTAGCCTTCCGCATCCAGCGGCACGCCCCGCACCACGTTGCCCAGCGCAGCGCCGAAGAAAATCGCTAACAGCAAGCTGGCCGCCGAGAAGACCACATCCCAGAAAGATCTCCACATGGGGTTTTGGATGTGGCTACGAAATTCGATGCCGATGCCACGCAGCATCAAAAGCCACATCACCATCATCAGCGGCAGATAAAAACCGCTGAAACTGGAAGCATAGAGTTTGGGGAAGGCGAAATAAAGCACACCGGTCGCAGCGATCAGCCAGACTTCGTTGCCGTCCCATACCGGCCCAATGACGTTGAGGAGCGTTCGGCGTTCCCGGTCGTCTTTGCCAACCCACAGGTGGAGCATGCCCGCTCCCAGATCGAATCCATCCAGAATGACGTACATGATCAACATGAATGTCAAAGCGATAAACCAAAAGGTCTCCATCTTGTCTCCTTTGTTTACGAATACCCTCTTTTTATTTCAGAGCAAATAGTCCCGGTTCAGTTTCCTGTCTACCATTCTCATGCCACAGCAGGGCCGTGGTCGACTTCTTTCAAGACCAGGAACAAGAACAGAAGTCCCAGCACCGTGTACATGCCCATGAAACCCAACAAGGTAAACAGAGCGTTTCCGGTTGAAAGCGTCGGTGAAATCCCATTGGCTGTACGCAATACACCGTACACCAGCCACGGCTGTCGTCCCAGCTCAGCGGTCATCCAACCCGTGGTATTGGCGATGTAGGGGAAGGGGAAGCTGAGCATTAGAATCCACAACAGCCAGCGGGATGAGAACAGTTTGCGTTGCCAGAGCAACATAGCCGCCAGAGCTGTGATCGCGATGAACAGCGTCCCAAGACCCACCATGATGTGATAGCCAAAATAGAGTAGGGGAATGTTGTCCGGCCAGTCCTGTCTGGGGAAGGCATCCAGACCCTTGACTTGCGCTTTCCATCGATAGTAGGTGAGAAAGCTGAGCAGTTTCGGAATATGGATGGGATTGTCGATTTTCAGTTTGGCCATGTCCGGCTGACCAATCAAGATCAGTTCTGCGCCTTCTTTGGTTTCAAACAGACCCTCCATGGCTGCCAGGGTCACCGGTTGGTGTTTGGCGACATTCTTGCCCTGTCCATCTCCGGTTGGAAAAGCCACCAAGACCGAGGCGATCAGACCGGCAACCACGCCCAGGCGTAGAAATATCTTGCCGTATTCATTGTTGCGATTTGACAGCACGTAGAAGGCCCCAACCGCGGACATGACGAAGGCCGCTGTTACTACCGAGCCCAGCATGTTGTGTGCGTACTGCCAGCTCGCCCACGGGTTAAGCAGCAATTTCCAAAAACTCGTCAGTTGAACGGAGCCGTTGGCGGCAACTTCGTAGGCGACTGGGTGCTGCATCCAGGCATTGGTTGCGATGATCAAATAGCCGGAAGTCCACGAACCGAGGAAAACCAGGAAGGCGGCGACGAAATGGCCCACCCGTCCCAGCTTCTTTTCACCAAACAGGAACAGTCCCAGGAAGCTGGATTCGAGAAAGAATGCAAAGACGCCTTCCATGGCCAAGGTCTGACCGATGACGCCGCCCGCAAACGCCGAGAACTTGGCCCAGTTGGTACCAAACTGAAATTCCATGGGAATACCTGTAACCACGCCCACAGCAAAGTTGATCGCAAAAATCTTGGCCCAGAAGCGCGCACCGTGGTTGTATCTTGCGTCCTTTTTCCACAAGAACAGGCCTTTCATAATTACGATGAGTAGTGCCAGCCCCATGGTCAATTGCGGAAACAGGTAATGGAACATCACGGTAAAGGCGAAATGAAATCTATTGATGATCAAAGCGTTTTCCATTGAAGGGCTCCCTTCGTTTTGGTGGGTCGTGTCATTGCCAATTCGGCATTTCCAGATGAAGCAATTCCCTGGCACTGGAGCCGGAGATTGCTTCACTCGGATCACTAAAAAGTTAGATGTTGCAAAACCACAAAAGGTTCAAAAAAAGTAGCGTAAGACAAAACGGCCAGGAACAGACTTCTCCTGGCCGTTGTTTTTCAAGGAGATTAACCGAAAAGTGGCAACGGCAAGCTTGTACCCTCAGTGGTATTCGACCAAGGTCCCGGCGGAGTGCAGGGCCTTAGCGATCCGAGGCCCTTCTCGGTCACGCGTCGAGAGAAGCAAAACGAGGTCGCGGTGACTCAGTTGGTGCCCCTCTCCAAGATTTCATCCGCCAGGGTGCCCGCGTCGTAAAGCTTGCGCAGCGCCTCGATGATGTAGGCGCTGTGAACGGCAACCGCCCGGCTTTTGGTGTCGTCGTAGATGAAACGGCTGGACAGGCTTTCGATATTGCCGTCGAAGATCAGGCCCACGATCTCGGCATTTTTGTTGATCACCGGGGAACCGG
>JBHHYI010000149.1:0-10277 GCA_046757525.1 bacterium
AGGCGCCAGCAGAGCTGGCGCAGCACTCCAAATTGCCGCCCGCCCAGGCGTGCTGAAGAGCCCCGCGCTGGTTTCAGCTTGTCCGGCTCAACGTTCTATTTAGTATCCAAGCTCACGCCGTCACTGTTGGACCAGCGCATTGGTTGCAATTCGCTAACGTTTGTTTAAGCCTTTTAATTTGACTTACTTACGAAATATCTTTATTTTAAGCCCTATGACCAGACCCATATCTGCCAAGGCAAGACCGAAAGTTGGAGAAAAGATTTTGTTCCGGATCGAAAACGAACGCGCCGTGCTTTTTGACGTGGAAGAAGGGGAACCCTACATACTCAACGAATCGGCCACTGAAATCTGGCAGTTGTTCGATGGAAAAACCGAGCTGGAAAGTATTGCCACCACACTGTTCCAGGTTTACGACGAGGATGAGGAAGCGATTAGAAACGAGTTTCTTGCTTTCGTAGAGTCTCTGGTCGAGAAGGAATTCTTGCAGTTGACTTGAGACCGCCGGTCAGGTGAACGTGGTTCTACGAGGTGTTCTTCGCTGGAGGGATCAATAGGGATTGCATGGCCTCGCGGATGTCCCTGGGAATGACAACCAGCCTACCGTTTTCCAGGAACATGCCGGTGGCGGTTCCGGTCAGAATCAGCTTCTTCGAATGGGTTTCGTAGATCTCATGTCCCCAGGTCGCCTTGCGATTGGTAATTTCGATAAACCAGCCGTAGACCTCTAACACGTCGTTCAGTTTTGCCGGATGCTTGTAGCGCATGGTGACGTCGGTCAGGTAGACCTGGATTTTTCTTTGGTGCAGCACTTCTAAGCTGAATCCCAACTCCTCAAAAAAGTCGGTGCGGGCGTCTTCCAGGTAAGTGAAATATTGCGCATTGTTGACATGCCCATAGGAATCGATGTGGTGGTTTCGCACTTTTACCAGAGTTTTCCTTTTTTGCCCCAAGATGTTTAGTCCCACTTTTGATCGCCAAACAAGCGTAGCAATTCGATTTTCTGGTCTACGGTTAAACTGTACTGGTCCAGAATTCGCCACAGATTTTCACCTGCTTGCAATCGCTTTTGGATCTCGCGAATTATCTGCGGATCCAGTTTTGCGCTCATCGTCCAGGTCTTTCCTTCAATAATTGTGCGGCTTTCTTGTCGTCAGTGGTCGTGAGGACCACCAGGCACCGGTCTCCGAGTGCGGTGGCATAGGCGTTCTCAATGTTGATTTTCTTTTGGGACAGCGTTTCTGCTAAAACGGCCATCGCGCCTGAATGGTTCTCCAGGTCTACAGTTAACACGTTGCTTTCGCCAAACATCAGCCCTAATTTGTGTAAGGTTTCCTTGGCCCTTTCGGTGTCATCTACAATCAATTTGACAATGCCCCAATCTAAATCGTCTACAACCGTTAACGCCTTAATGTTGATGTTCGCCTTGGATAGCCCGGCGCACAGGTCCCCCAGGCTGCCGACTTTATTTTGCACAAAAACTGACAACTGTTTTTCAATTGGCATATAGACCTCCCTGGCGATTTTGGGTTAAGTTTAACCTGAATCATTCATAAAACTCACCGCAGAGACGCTAAGACACTGAGAATGCAAGGGATATGGACAGGCGCTCTTCAACAGTGCATTGCTGTCGCGGCAGTTGAACTGCTGTGCAAAGTATTGTTTTGTCTTCAAGACGTTGCGTCTGTGCGGTTTATGAATTGGTCAGGTTACGTATTATACTTAATAGCATCTGAAAAATCAAGGGAAAAAGTCTTGTTTCACGAAAGCCATACGTCCGTGGCTTCTTAGAAGCCCCGTGCACGCTTGCGTGCTTTTACATGAAAGAAATGCCCTCGCAAACGAGACGTTTGCGTTACGAAGAGCAGGCGTTTCTTAGAAACACTGTGCGAGTCATCCCGAGTAGGTCACTGCTGTGCAAGTGATCGTATCGAGGGGTGACGGACGTCGCCCTTCGATACGTCCCGACCCAAAAGCGTTCGGGACTACTCAGGACGACTACCTTTGTTAAAGGAGAACGGTTATTGAAGCGTCCAGCGAAAAAACCAGGGGGATTTCAGGAGGCGTGCTGAAATCCCGAGTCATGGTTCGCGCGGCCAGACATCCCTCTGATTCTCACTCTGGACGAGCGAAAATCTGTCTCTCTTCAAAGGGAGAATGGGCTGTGCAATCGAGACGATTGCGTTACAATTAACGCGTGTTTCCTAATAGCTTGATTTTTAATTTCAATTGAAGTAATTTACAAAAACCCTTTGGCAGGTTCATTTATGAAAGAGCAGCTTTTCAGAGTGCCACAAAAAGAACAAACGAGACGTTTGTTTTACAATTCGAGCCGGGGCAGATTTGGAGGACTGAGCCTATGGTCAAGCACATCGTCATGTGGAAACTAAAGGAATTCGCCGACGGGGCTTCTAAACAAGAAAACGCCAGGATTTTGCGGAGTAGACTCGAATCATTGCAGCGAGAAATTGAAGAGGTCAAATCTCTCGAGGTAGGCGTTAATTTCAATCCCACTGAGGTCGCCTACGACGTTGTTCTGGTTGCTGAGTTTGAAGATAAACAGGCTTTGAGCCGCTACCAAAATCACCCGGAACATCAGAGGCTGATTACCGAATTGCTGGACAAGATTCGTTTGGAGAAAAAAGTTGTTGATTATGAACTCACAGATTAATCGAGCTTGGAAGGAATTGAGTTTTGAAAATAGCTATCACAGCAGATTTACACCTCACCAATCGTAAGGACCACCCGGAACGTTTCCATGCGCTCGAGAATATCCTCGAACAAATAAGGGAAGAACAGATCAGCACCCTCATCATTGCCGGAGATTTGTTTGACGAAGCCAGCCGCAATTACGCGGAGTTTGATCAACTCTGCAGCTCTGACCCACATGCGGGCATCGCCTTTTTCGTCATTCCCGGCAACCACGATGCCTTCATCAGCGAGGCGCAAATCACAGCAAAGAATGTTAAAGTCATCACCCAACCTGTGATCGAATCGTTTGAGCCCAACTTGCAGCTCTTATTCTTGCCTTACAAAAAAGAGACAACCATGGGAGAAAAAATCGCCGGGGTTGCGGCTGACCTGGTGCCAAATGAGTGGATTCTAATCAGTCACGGCGACTGGTCGGAAGGGATCAGAGAACCGAATCCTTTTGAACCGGGCGTCTACATGCCGCTGACTCGGACTGATCTGGACAATTTCAAGCCCGCTGAAGTCCTCCTGGGGCACATTCACAAACCCATGGATGCGGGCCGGGTTCATTACGTGGGATCGCCTTGTGGTTTGAACAGCCTGGAGACGGGCCGTCGACGTTTCTTGGTTCTCGATACGGAAACACGGACCCTCCAATCAAAGATCGTAGAAACCGACTTCATTTATTTCAACGTTTCGTTGATCGTGCTGCCGCTCAAAGATGAAAGGGCTTACCTCGAGCAACAAATTGCTAATGAAATCGAGAAATGGGGGCTTGCAGAAGCTGAGAAACCCCGAGTGCGACTGCAAGTAAAAGTCCGCGGCTACACCGCCGACAAGCGAGCTTTGCAGGAAACGATCGGCGCTGGATTCCGGCATTTTAAATTTTACAAGAACCGCCGGCCCGACCTTGCAGAGGTCTCCACTTCGGAGGACCAGGAACGGGGCGAAATTGCTGAACGCGTGTCTGCCTGGATTGAGAAAGTGAGCTGGCCAGCCCGTGACCCCCAACCCACGAAAGCAGAAGCGCTTTTGCAAGCCCTGCACGTCATTTATGGTGACTGAGCATGCCAATCCACATCGATGAAATCAATGTGCGCAACCTGGGACCGGTCGCGCAACTGTCCGTCCGGTTAGGCGCCTTGAACCTCATCTACGGTCACAACGAGCAAGGCAAAACCTACCTGGTCGAGTTTTTGATTCGCTCGCTGTTTAGAAATTCGGGGCAGTGGAAACTGCGTGGCAGCCAGGGGCAAGGTCGAGTCAGCGTAAAGGGCATCTCTGCTGAAACCGTGCACTTTTCACCGGATTCCACGCAAAAACTGGAAGACTTCTGGCAGGATTCTTTCCAGGGTCTGCCTGCAGATTTCTCCAAACTGCTGGTCGTTAAGGCGGCGGAGGTAGAACTGGCCAACGTTGCCGGTGGGGTCAACAAAGCGATTCTGAAGCGCTACCTGTCCAGCAAGGAAATCCTGGACCACATCGACAGACGAATTACCAAAACCATTCGAGAATCCAGGATCGAAAATCATTTAATCATCGGCCAGAAGCGGGGCGAAATTGCTGTTAGAGAAGAATTAAGTCGTGATTTAGAGAGCATCGATCGCCTGTTTGACCAAATCGACAAGGGCTATTCCGGCGGACGGCGCCAAACCCTCGCCGACCAAATTCAGAAACTGGAAGAACAGCAGGCCCGGCTGCTGCTGGCCAAACAGCATCTGGCGTTCAAAGTTGCCCAAGAGATCAGTAGCTTAAAGGAGGCCAGGAGTCGAATCGCTCGGGAAAAGTTGGAGGCATTGAAAAGCGACGTCGTTTTGTTTACGGAAAAAACTGCGGACTTCAAACGCAAGCAGGAGGAACAAAAACGAGCGGCGCTGCAAAGCGACAAATACGAATGGTTGCGACAGGCCAGGGACGTGTATGAGAAGGCTCTCAACCAAGAGGTTGGCAGACCGAGTCCATTGATCCTAATTGGTTTGCTGCTGGCGGTCGGTGCGGTTGCTGCCTTTGCGCTTTTGAAAAATCCGGCGGCAACCCTTGCTGCCCTGACTGGCGTCGTGGCCCTCGGCCTGTTTTATTTGCTGCGGTACCAAAAGCTTGCCAGGCAGGCGGTCAAGAGCGAAGAGTTGGGCAAGATTCAAAACGAGTTTAGGAAGAATTTCGGTCGAGAATCGGTGGACCTGGCCTCGATCCTGGAGCTGCTGCAAGAACAGGAAGCCGCTCACAATACGGCCCAACTACTGGCGCAACAATTGTCTGAGGATTCCAGGGGTTTAGAAGCCTTGCAGGCAAAACTTGCCGGCAGCTTTTATGACCTGACCGGGGAGAGACAGAAGCCTGAGAGCTGGGAACAAGTGCTGCGGCAGTTAAGCACCCAATTGCAAGACATTGAAAATGCTATTCGAGAAAAGGAGATCTTTTTGGCCCAACTTGGCGTAGACGCCTCAGATTACCGCTCCACGCCCGCCGAGTTAGAGTACAGCAAGCACCTGCTCGAGGAGGTCGAGGCTGAGTTGGACGCTGTCCGGAAAGAAATTGCAGAGGAAACCCGCAAACTCGACATCCTGAAACAGTTGATTTGCCAACAAACCGGCGATGATATTGCCACCGATTGGGAGAGCTTGATTCTCAATTTGAGAAATCTAAGGGAAAGGCAATCACAAGCCTACAAGACGAAAACCGCAGAGATTTTAGGAAAGATCGCGGTGCACAACGTGCTGGAAGAATTGCGCAAAACCGAAGACGCGAAAATCATCGCAGGGCTGAATTCCAATGAGGTGCAAAGCGCTTTGTTTGCGGTGACTAATCGCTACAAAAGCCTCCGTTTGGAAGCGGACCAACTGCTGATTGCCGATCAATTCCAGGTCTTTCCCCTCGAAGAGTTGAGTACGGGTGCTCAGGAACAAACTCTGCTGGCGCTGCGGATTGGATTTAGCTCCAGACTCATGAAGCGGGATGCGTTGTTTCTGATTCTGGACGACGCCTTTCAATTTTCCGACTGGAATCGCAGAGATCTTCTGCTGGGCAAAGCGGTGGCTTTGGTCAAGAATGGCTGGCAGATCATCTACCTTACCATGGACGACAACATCCGCGACCGGTTCTTGGAGCAGGGTAAAGCATTCAATGAGGGGTTTAAGTACGTGGAGCTGAAAGACCGTTAAACCCGGACGGGACCAATGGGAAACAAGGGCTTGCAGATGTCTGCTTTCGCAGGAATGACCGCCAGAACCTGGGTAGCAGAGATTACGTGGTCGGAGCCGCCTCAACACGGTCAGTTGTTTGCCCTGGGAGCCAGGGTGTTGGCGTGACTGAGTTGTTCTCTGAGCTTATTATTTAATCGGTTAACATGAATTTCTTTTGAGATCTGGCCACAATTGCTTTGTCGTTGGTATCGGAAACTATGATTTCCAATTTGTAGGCACGATTGGTGAGTTTACTGAGGTCGATCTCAATCAGTTCTTGAGATATGTTTTCGTCGACGGGTTGAGTTTGGATAATACTAATGGAAGGTTCTTTTGCATCAGTCATATAGACTTTATAGGTCAATTCATATTCCCTGCCGAAGCCAATGGCTTGCAAATTGTAAATTTCAAAATAACAATAAAGAGCCAGAGACTTGCGTACTTTACTGACAGGATAGGGCGCTAACATTACGTTTTGTTTTTCAATGACCGGCAACAGCAGCCGCTCTTTTGCATCGGTTAAGTGTAAGAAAAACTGGATGTCACTAACCATCAAATTTTGGCCGCTGAAACTCCGGATATTGATGGGTCTTTGAGAGAAGCCAATTCTATGGTTGCGATTATTTCTTACTTGCAGGTGCAGTTCAAGTTGATTTGGAGGTGCTGTAAGTGTCAGGTTTCCGACAGCTTGAAAGCTACGTTTCAGATCCGCAACCTCGACAAGGAAATGCCTTTGAAGATGATTGGTCGCTACGGTATTAAAACGATCATCGCGTAACATAGAGCTAAAATCGACGTCTACCGTATCAATTGAAACCTGGCCAGACAGATCCACATATTTCTTCAGCGGCGACAACATGAAGATTTCTACTCGAGTTTTGCCTTCTGGGCCTCGAAATTGGGCAATGCTATCGGTGAAGGGCAATTTATTTCTTGCATAAACGGGTCGATAGATGGAACGCGGTGCGTCAAGGCTCGCTTTTCTGGACTCATTTTCCAGTTCACGTAAATTCGAATACAAATCGGTCTGAATGGTGCGAGCGTCGGCATCAGAATCCCTAACGACTCTTCCGCCACCTCCACCTGGCCTTTGTAGCAGCGTATTTTCTATGTTGATAAACTCCGTAACTGCGTCATTGATTAGCGGAGACATCCAAAATCGATTTTTTAAAACATCACTCCAGTACCAGACCAGACGCCCTCTTCTCTGACTGCCAAGAATGACGGACTTTAAAGTCTTAATCTCCATGAAAGAACAATCTTCCTCTTTCGCGAAATGCACGACATAGTCGCGGGCTACATTCACATAAGACCAACTTTCATTCGGTTTGGTTGAATAATAGTTGAACGGAATGCTCACCAGACTCTTAATCGCTCTCGAGCCACCAGGATCTTGATAACGAAAATGGGGTTTACCATATTTGATATAATACTTGCCTCTATCATCATAATAAGGCGGCTGAGCAAGCGGGAAATGTTTTCTTGCGTAAGTGCGCCGGTTTATATGGTTCAGCAATCGATCGTTTTCGGGCAGCAAAGGATCTGGGTTTTGCGCCTTCCAATAGTATTCAATAAACGACTTTCGATCCGTTAGCGAAGAGAGTTTAGAATAGTCTCCCCTTAGCTTTTTATCCAACAACAGCAGGATCTCCGGTTCAAATTCATTTTTGAATGTTTCCTCATTGGCTTCTTTGAGAAGTGCCCAGTATTGATCTTCAGTTTTAATAGAATCATAGAGATTCTTTTGACTGAGGGGACGTTTTGCGCCGGATCCTCCAACAATTAGAGCGTATAAGTTGGGAAGAATGATGAAGAAAAGTGCAACTGAGAAGATCAAAAAGTGCTTTAGGCGTGGAGAGAACATGTTTGTTCATCAAGTTCGTCCATACTATTTTTATTTAACGATCTATCAAGCCAAGCGGTTCAAGATTATCAAAATTCTAAGAAGATTCATGTTGCCTTCTCCCGCCTTATAAATTGAAACAGTAAAACGGAGTCGTTTATGTCCATCACAGAGCAGACCGCTCTGCATCGATTAGGATATTCGTTCATTCTGCCCAACGCATAGGCTCCCTTTCGTCTCACATTTGAAGGTGTTGCGGAAAGGGGCTTTGCACTTCCGGTGTCTTGCTACGACCTGACGCTCTGCACGAACGAGCTCGAGCTTTCGGTCAAGCACGAATTAAATTAACCTTGACAATTCCAATCTGGCTGGATATATTTGACTAAGAAGAGATCTATTGGCTACCAGGAATTTCAATCAAGGGAGGGTTGTGGAGATTCGCAAAGAGTCCAGTTTTGAGCGAAAAGATGGTGTCCTGAAGGTATTGGTGCTGTTTGCCCTGATGGGCTTGAGCACTGCTTCTGGCTGTCGCAACAAGGAGGCAAAAGCGCCCGCAGTGTCTCCTGCTGCCCCAATCTCGACAAACGCCTCTCAGCCAATCCTCACAGATGTAACGACGGAGGTAGGAATCGATTTTGTGTATGACAACGGCATGTCGGGTAAGATGTATTTTGTGGAGATGATGGGCGGTGGAGGGGCTATGTTCGATTACGACAATGATGGGGACGAGGACCTCTATCTGGCTCAAGGTCATTTGCTGGATCCGGCGTGGCCTGGTCCAGATGCCACTACACCAGGAGATCGCCTTTACCGTAATGAGCTTGAAATACGGCCCGACGGTACCCGTGCATTGCACTTTACCGATGTCACCGAGTCGAGTGGGTTGCGGGCTACGGGCTATGGGATGGGCGTGACCACCGGTGATTATAACAATGATGGCTGGGTTGATCTCTACGTTCTCAACTGGGGCGATAACCAGTTGTGGCGCAACAATGGCGACGGGACGTTTACCGACGTGACTCAGGAAAGTGGCACCAACGATCCCAACTGGTCTACGGCTGCCGCCTTTCTGGATTTCGACCGCGATGGCTGGCTGGACCTCATGATCGTAAACTATGTTGGCTATTCCTTTGCAAATGATCATCCCTGTTATTCACCAATTTCAGGGGGTCGCGACTACTGTCACCCAAGTTCTTACCCCGTGGCGCCAGATCGTTTGCTGCGCAATCGGGGGGATGGTACTTTTGAGAATGTTACCCTTGCAACCAGGGTCGTTAGCGCCTATGGACCAGGACTCGGGATTGCGGTCGCGGACTTCAACGGGGATGGCTGGCCGGACATATATGTGGCCAATGATGGCAGGGAAAACCTGCTGTGGCTTAACGAGGAAGGACGCTATTTCCAAAACCACGCCGTCATCTCAGGCACGGCTGTGAACAACGCCGGGGCCACGGAAGCCAGTATGGGCGTGAACGCAGCCGATTTCGATGGCGATGGAGACATAGACCTGTTTATGACCCATCTTACCCGCGAAACAAATACGCTTTACATTAACTACGGCATGGCTTTGTTTCAAGACCGTACCCTGACCTCAGGTCTGGCGGCGGCAAGTTTGCCGTACACCGGTTTTGGTACGGTCGACTTTGACTATGACAACGATGGCTGGTTAGACGTGTTTGTAGCCAACGGGCATGTGGGAATCATCCAGGAAGAGGCCCAACGAGGGGACCCTTTCCCTTTAAAACAAGTGAATCAGTTTTTTCGTAATCTGGGACAGGGTCGTTTTGAAATGATTAGCTCAACAGACGATCCGGTTTTGGGGCTGGAGGAGGTTAGCCGCGGAGCGGCCATGGGCGACGTGGATAATGATGGAGATACAGACCTGTTGCTCGTCAATAACAACGGACCAGCACGGCTGCTGCGCAATGAAGTGGGGCAGAAGCAGACCTGGTTGGGGTTGCGCCTTGTAGGTGCTGTAACGCGGCGAGATATGCTCGGGAGCAGGGTAGCCCTGGTGCGCACCGACGGATCCACGTTGTGGCGTCGGGTGCATGTCGATGGCAGTTATTGTTCGGCCCACGATCCGCGGGTCTTGTTTGGTTTAGGTAAGTCAGGGAGCTACAAGGCGGTCCGTGTTTACTGGACGGGAGGTGACGTTGAAGAGTGGACTGACCTGGACATAGGACAATATCATACTTTGACTCAGGGAACGGGAAAACAGCTCGAGAAATAGCCCTGCAAGATTCGATTAGCGCGTTGAAAGTGTTCGCGTAGCCACAGAACGGTTACAGATGTGAATAATAGAAAGAAAACCGTAAGCGCGGCAAAAGAAGTTCACATTATCGAGTAACTTAGCGTTGGGGATCAAATACGGTGGGTGCCCATAGGCGTGAACTTGAGCCGCAGCTCTCATCCCCAACAAACTCCAGTTGGGGGGACGGACTTGCTCGGGAAGCTTTGCTTCGATGAGTTCGAGCTGTCTGTCGAAACGAAGCTTCTCTACCAAATGCGTTCCACAATAAACTTTTGGAACGGGCGGGATTCCACTTAGCAAGTAAAAA
>JBHHYI010000150.1:0-10266 GCA_046757525.1 bacterium
GCTCTCACAAGAATCGCTGCTCAGGAAACACGATTTCAATCCTATGCACCGAACTCTTTTCGAAAGGCTGAGAGGGAGCAGCTCCCCGGAATGTAGGTCAAGTTTTTGAACGTTAAAGCAAGGGTTGTTTTGATTGACGAGAACGGACGATTGGCGGGAAATAACCAGAAAAAATGCTCAACCATACCTCTTTGCCGACCGATCAGGCATCGCCGGCCACATCGGTCAATAGGAAGCAGACTTTCTGTATCTTCTCTTTGCCAGTCTCCGGGCAATTTTCTTTTTCTCGCTCGGTTTTAAGTAATAGCTCGACTTTTTCAAGTCCTTGTGTATGCCAGCCCGTTGACACTGTTGTTTGAAACGTCTAAGCGCGTGGTCCAAAGACTCGCCTTTCTTAAGAACAGTAATAATCATCTATGGGAGTCCTCCTCCATGCCTTTCGCGCTTTCGGTGTTCCATGTCTGTTTTTTGTTTGGTCATTTTGCTCTAAAACAGCCCCGTTGGGTTAATCACTCAGTAAATTTTAAATGACTAACTTATCATTTTAAAACATTATATGCAAGAAAAAAATGCACAATTTTGAAGCCTCATTATCACACGACCTTGCCCAAGCGAAGTGACGATATCCCTTGATTTTAATGTCAGATTGTCTTACATTTTCGACCATGTGTTGAGCGATGGGGTTCGCGTTTACTTTCCTGCTTCTGGAATGATGACTCCTACTTTTGAAGTCGACGACCCGACTTCAAGGGCAGGAGTTTTGTGTTTAGCAATCAAACTGAGGAGGACGCGTATTGAGTCTGTTAGCGGTGGGTATCGGTGGATTTCTGGGAGCCATCGGTCGTTATGGACTTTCGGGATTGGCTTACCGCCTGTTTGGCAACAGTTTCCCGTACGGGACTTTGTTCGTCAATGTTCTCGGCTGCTTCTTAATCGGCTTTTTGGTGACCATAACTGAAGAACGTTTCCTGATCAGTCCAAACCTGCGTTTGTTTTTGAATATTGGACTGATTGGGGCTTTTACCACATTTTCTACTTTTGGATTTGAAACGGTTGAGCTGCTGCGGGCCGGAAGCTACCTTTCGGCAGTTGCCAATGTAGTCTACAGCATCCTCAATGGATTGGCTGCTGTGTACTTTGGCACGGTAGTCGCCCGATTATTTTAGCTTGAAAGGAAATTACCATGAGAATTACCGGTGAAGGCAAGCTCCTGCGAATCTTCATTGGCGAAGCCGATCGATTCGACGGCAAGCCTTTGTATCAAGTCATCGTGAACAAAGCCCGGGAACAGGAACTGGCGGGCGCAACCGTTATCCGGGGCATGATGGGCTTCGGCGCCCATAGCCGCATGCACACCGCCAAACTGCTGCGCCTTTCCGAAGACCTGCCAATCGTCATCGAAATTGTGGACTCCGAAGAGAAAATTCGCGAGTTCGTCAAACGCATCAACGGTATGATCGAAGAAGGCTTGATGACCCTGGAAAAAGCCGAAATCATCACCTATCGCAGCAAACAATCAACGGACTGAGTCGTGCTTTAAAGCTCGGCGTGCTTTGTTACAGCTTTTTGGTACAAGGCGAGATATTTTTGTGCCGAATGCTTCCAGGAAAAGTCTTGCTTCATGCCGCGTTTCATGATTTCCCGCCAGGTTTTCTTGTCTCTGAAAATGTCCAGAGCGCGACGGATCGTCAGGTACAGGGCGTAGGGGGAATACTCTGAAAAGGAAAACCCGTTGCCTTCTTCATAGTATTCGTGATAGTCTTTCACCGTATCGGCCAAGCCGCCGGTTTTGCGCACGATGGGTACTGTACCATAATTCAAGCTGTACATTTGGTTCAGGCCGCACGGTTCGTACAACGACGGCATTAAGAACAAGTCACAACCTGCCGTAATGAGATGAGCCAATCGATTGTTATAGCCAATGCAGGCTGCAAATCTTCTCTTGTAAGTCCGAGTTGCTGCGCTAAAGAAATCCTCGTAAGCCCTGTCTCCACTGCCCAAAGCTACAATCTGAAGCGGCAATTGCATGATCTTACCGATGATGGGCATCAGGAGGTCGAACCCTTTTTGCTTGGTCAGCCGCGAAACGATTCCAATGGTGGCCACCTTCTCCTCAAAGGGCAATCCGGCGTAATCGAGCAGGGCTTGCTGGTCCTTCTTCTTGTTGGTGATGTTCCTCAGACCATATCGATATGGGATGAACTCGTCAACGCGGGGGTTCCACACCGTGGTGTCGATGCCGTTTAAGACGCCGTACAAGTCGTCCTTGCGAGTAGCGAGCACGCCATCCAACCGGGCGCCATAGGCCGGCGTTTGAATTTCGTAGGCATAGGTTTCGCTCACCGTGGTGATGATCTCCGAAAACGAAATACCCGCTTTCAGCATGCAGAAGGCACCGTCCAGTTCGTAAGGCCCGCCGGGGTAAAAGTGCTCGTATCCCAAACTTGCTTTGGCAATCGAATCTTTCGCAAAAAGACCCTGGTAGCCCACATTGTGAATCGAGAGCAAACAAGCCGTCTGGCTAAACAAGTCGTCCTGCTTGAAATTGAATTTCAGGTAAGCGGGCAACAAACTGGTCTGCCAGTCATTGCAGTGCACCACATCGGGCGCCCAGCGGTAGTGCTGCAAAATCTGAATGATGGCCTTTTGAAACAGAATGAACCGCTCATCTTCATCCGGGTCGGAGGTGTAAACCTGCGCTCGATCATAATAGTAGGGACAGTCGATGAAATAGACTTCGACTGGTGAATGGGGCAACCGCCCCTGCCAGACATGGAAGGTGACGCTCTTGCTGCCAACGGCCGCAGCAAGGTTCTGCAGCTCTTCGACAACCATGAGTCCGTGCTCCTGTGGGTCGATGTGGCGGTACAGCGGCAAGAACACCTTGACCTCACAACCAAGACTGGCTAACGCTTTCGGCAAAGCCCCGCCAACATCAGCCAGGCCACCGGTTTTCACATAGGGAACGCATTCGGAAATGGCAAAGCAAATTCTCATGGCTCTTACGCGTTGTCTCCTAATTGCTCGATGGGACGGGACTTACGGCACCACGTTAGGAGCTGCGCTGTCATTGGAGACGACGTAGTGAATGCGCGCGGTCGGTGTCACATGCTCACGCATCAGGTTGCCCCCTTCGAGATTGTCCATGGCCCGCCTCCCTGGAGTGCTGAAGCCCTGCTTCAGCCTTTCGACAGTTCCAAGGCGCAAGCAGGGCTTGTGCACGCCAAAGCTGACGCTCCCAGGGAGCAAGGGCCGTGTCAACCAATTGAGTTGGCCGAGCTTCGGTCAACGGCCCGGCCCTTGACGGGTCTGGCCCCGCAGTCCGGCGCTCGACAACAGGCGTCAACCTAAGCCCCCAAACTGTCATTTCGAGAAATCTGGTCTATGCCTAAATCAGACCCCGCGACTACGCTTCGCTCCGCTCGGGGTGACAATAGGGTGGTTAGACGCCCTTTAAGTTAACGCCAAACGGTGCCTGACGGATCAGTCCGGCACTTGACGGACACATAAAAAGAAGCAGTCTCCCACCGAGCGTTTCGCTCAAGGTAATCCCTTACACAGCTCTCAGCAGTTCCCTCGCACAGTTCATAAAACTTTTGACAGCACCTAAGCTTTTGCGACTGGAGTTCAATATAATCTTTTTTCAAAGCTAAATCAATCAAAAGCTGCACGAGGTGGGGCTGTCTTCAGAAACAAGAAACGGCGACTCGGGCACCGGCAGCCAAGCTATTAAAAGGGCATTTTCGAACAGGGAATTGTCGGTAGTCTGGATTTGTTGAACTATTAAGTCACGAACTCCCGTCAAAGTGCTGTGAACCGGTAGCACCAGGCTTCCCCTTCCAACACGGTTTCACCGGTTTGGCGGGTGACTTTTACGCCAAGCTGACAAACCGGTTTGCTCTCGTGTACTTTCAACACTTCCGCTTCGGCTGTTATGGTGTCACCGATGAACACCGGAGCCGTAAATTTCCAATTCTGGCTGAGAAACACCGTACCCGGCCCGGGCAGGTCCGTGGCTACCAGGGCGTGTAACAATCCGGTGGTAAGACCCCCTTGCACCACCAGTTTCTTGAATTTCGTCCGGGCCACAAACGCTTCATCGTAGTGCAGCGGATTGTAATCGCCCGAAATCTCGGAATATTTTTTTACGTGTTCTGTGGTGAGGGTCAAGCTGCGCGTGGCCTTTTGGCCAACCTTTAGGTCCATGGGTCTCCTCCAAGAGTTTATTTGAACTAAACAACGTGCCTGAAGAAAAAAATCCCTGCAACAGAAAACTACTGGAAATTAATTGAGAAAATGATTATTATTTGTAAGTAGAATCGGAGTTTCAGTTAATGAACTATTGCAGCAAATGCGGCAGCGGGGTCAGACTTGCCACTGTCCCTGGAGACAGCATCCCACGCTACCTCTGTGACAATTGCCAGGCCATCCATTACCAAAATCCCAGGATGGTGGTTGGCAGTCTGCCACGTTGGGAAAACAAAATCCTGTTGTGCAAGCGGGCTATCGAGCCGTGCAAAGGGCTGTGGACCCTGCCTGCGGGTTTCCTGGAAAACGGCGAAACCGTGGAGCAAGGCGCGGTGCGGGAGACCCTTGAAGAGGCCAACGCACCCATCGACATCGTCAGGCTGTTCTCGGTTTACAGCATGCCGCAGTTCGACCAGATTTATCTCCTGTTTTTGGCCAATCTGAACAACCTGGATTTTCATCCCGGCGCGGAGACGTTGGAGGTCAAACTCTTCGAAGCCTCTGAAATTCCGTGGAATCAACTCGCTTTCAGTCCCGTCAAATTCACCCTGGAAAAATACCTCAGCAACCCGGAAGTCTCTAATGGTGCGGTGTATTTGGGAGCCTACGGGGTGAACGACCATTAGTGATTGAAGGAAACTTCCTCTTCGGACTTGTCATTTCGACCCTGATTTTCTTCCTTTAAAAAAATAATAATTGAGAAAATCACGGGAGAAATCTGGTTTAGTGCACTTGTCAGATTCCTCGTCAGGCAGCCGCCTGACCAGAAACCGGAGTTTCGGAGTTTTCGTTCCGCTCTCCATTAGGCAACACGCCTCCACCTCACCCCTTTTTCAACACCCTTATTAAACGCTCTTTTGTACGTAACCCAATCGTCTCGATTCCACAGGCCATTCTCCCTTTGAAGGGAGACAGATTTTCGCTCGTTCAGAGCGAAAATCAGAGGGATGTCTGGCCGACAGCACCTTGACTCGGGATTTCAGGACGCCTCCTAAAATCCCGCTGGTTTTCTCGCTGGACGCTTCAAAAACCGTCCCCCCTGTCAAAAAAGGAGATTCTTTGCAATGGGTTGTCAAACGGTAACCTTCTCAAAGAAGGTCACCGTTTGAGCTCCAGACCGCTGTTGGGTCGGGACGTATCGACGCCCGTTACCCCTCGATTTTGTCACCTGAACAGCGGTGACCTACTCGGGATGACTGGCACAGTATTCTCTGGAAACGCTTGGCTGTCACTG
Organism: bacterium; assembly: GCA_046757525.1. Taxonomy (GTDB): domain Bacteria; phylum Zhuqueibacterota; class Zhuqueibacteria; order Oceanimicrobiales; family Oceanimicrobiaceae; genus JBHHYI01. Next base: position 5,483 of record JBHHYI010000150.1, read on the forward strand.
GCCTTTACTGCAGCCCCCGGTTGTCATTCAGGAGGAATCCTGTTGGCCCGCTGCACAGTGCTGGCACGTAACAAGATGCCTCCTGCATGACAGGGCTGCCTTTGGCGTTTCCGACATTGAAAGCAATCCGGTCGCGCCGGATTGCGAGGGCTTCCAAGAAACGCTTCGGTCGTTTCTTTCATGTAAAAGCACACAAAGCGTGCACAGCACTTTTAACGGCTCCCGCGCAGCGGCTGACACTGTGGGCAAACAAACGAACTGCGGCCCGTTTGCACCAGGCGTTCTACCTTAGACTCACAGCGCGGACAGGCTTGCCCTTCCTTGCCGTACACAGCTAACGCAAGCTGAAAGTAACCCGCCTCCCCCGCACTGTTGACGAAGTCGTTCAGGGTGGTGCCGCCCTTGCGGATGGCCTCGTTGAGTACACCCCTGAGTTCGCGGAGGAGTTTTTGCCAATCGGCCAACGAGAGCTCATTGGCTGGCACCGCGGGATGGATGCCGGCCCAAAACAGCCCCTCATTGGCGTAAATATTTCCGATGCCAACGATGAAGGTAGAATCCATCAGCAAGTTTTTGATCGCGCGCTGCGAGGCTTTGGCTTTTGCGTGGAGAAGCCCTGCCCGGGTGCCCCTGGCCAGTGGCTCTAAACCAAGTCCCACCAAACGCGGGTGGCGTTCGATTTCATCGGCGGCCACGGCGTCCACCATGCCGAAACGCCGCGGGTCCCGAAAGCGCAATTCAAACCCATCTGCGAAATAAAAGACGACGTGATCGTGTTTGTCCAATGGGGTTGCATTGGCCAGCAAAAGCAAGCGCCCGCTCATGCCCAAATGCAGGATGAGCGTGGCGGCATTCTGCATCCTGACTAACAGATATTTCGCCCGCCTTTCCACCTGGCGAATCTCTCCTCCCACCAGCCACTTCTTCAGCTTGCTTTCTGCCACAGGCCAACGCAGCCGGGAGTCTCGCACCACGATTCTGGTTATGCGCTTGCCAGGCAAAAACTGGTTCAAGCCCCTCTTAATCGTTTCGACTTCCGGCAATTCCGGCATGTATTACGCTGGCATTAAATGAGAATGAAAAGTATCACCACGAATGTACGAAAACTGGCATCACAAAAGCAAAGTAAAATCTCACTTGCAAAATTCTCTTGATTAATATCTTTAATGGCTTATCTTTAATAAGGCAGACTTCTAATCAGAACCAAGCTGTGTTAAGACCCATGCTGTTCAGACATTTTACAAGTCTCGTTTTCACCGCAGCTATTTTGGCGCCGTTCAACACCTTGACTTTTGCTGGAGTCACGAACATCGACTCGACCTTCCAGCAAGTCTTAAGGGATTACCAGCAGCTCAAGACGCTTGCGTTCGACGACAGCAAAACGATGCAGGTGAACCATCTCTGTTTCCAAAAGGATCGTGCCAGGATCTCGTTGCAACACGGAACGCTCTATTTTACTGAACCGATCGAAGGGACGGTGACCGGGGCCGTTTTTCTCGGGGAAGGCGTGCTGGAATTGAAGCCACCCACAACTCTCGAGCGAGCTCAAGTCCGCCGATTCCTGGACAAAGATTCCCTGAACGAAGCCTTCTCCGCCGCCTATTTTCGATTCTCCGACCAAACCTTGTTGCGCAAAGTGGACCCATCTGAGTTTCAGAACCGCACCATTCCAGACCGGGTAACCCGGTTTCACGAGAAGGCCTCCCGGTTCTTAGTGGAGGAACGGGGCTTCAACATCAGCAGCCGTATTCTAAGCGACCTGGTAAATCCTTCCTTCAGCAAGTTCTTTCTGGCAATATTCGTGCACCAGGAACGAAAACACGATCTGCACGACTACTTGGTTTTTATCTACAATCCGCGGGCAGAAGAGGAAGTCGCCATGTTCCAGTATTTCCCACATCGAGTTAAGAAACCATTTTACACCCTGTGCTCTTTTCCGCAATTGCCTCCACCGCAGACGCAGGTGGCTGGCTCAGACGATGGCGCAGAGCAAAAAGAGGCGATTCGTATTACCCACTATGACATGAAAGTAAAACTAAATAAAAACGGCCATATTGCGGTTGACGCACAATTAACCTATCTTCCCAATTGGAATGACCTCCGTTTTCTTACATTCGACCTGTTCGAAGACCTGAATATCGATTCTGTAAAAGCTTCTTCTGGAGACACCTTGCCCTACATCAAAGAAAAAAAAGAGGCTGCTTTTTCAGTTGTTCTTAACCAGCCCACGACGGTTAGGCAATCCCGACAACTGATTGTTTACTACTCGGGGAAAGCTTTGGAACCCATGCAGGGAAATCTCTTATTAAAGGACAAACTGAAGTGGCTTCCAAGATATGGTTATTTGAAACCTGCCACCTATGATGTGACGTTCGAATATTCCAGAAACTGGCAGGCCGTAGCGGTTGGGAAAAAAATCGAGCAATGGGAAGAGGGTAAGACCGCCTTTTCACGCTGGGTAGAAAGCGTGCCTTCCCTGGGCATGGCTTTTGCCTATGGCAATCTGGATTCAACGGCCTTCCGCAGACCGGGTCATCTGCCGGTCAAGATCTATTCCACCAAGAACCGCTTCAGGAGGACGCGAGAAAAGATTGGCGGAGATGTGGCTAACAGCTTCTATTTTTTCCAACATTTGTTGGGTGGTTACCCGTACGCGCAATTGAATGTGGTGGAGACGCCAGGACTGACGAGCAACGGCTATCCAGGGCTGTTATTCTTGACCTGGTTGACTTTCAATCAGGAGTTAAAAGGAGTAGACGAAACGCTTAGAGGTCACGAGGTTGCGCACCAGTGGTGGGGCAACCTGGTGGGCTGGAAATCCTACCACGACCAGTGGCTGAGTGAAGGATTCGCCGAGTATTCTGGCGCCCTGGCGACGCAGTTTTTGTTAGACGGCGATAAGACCTTCTATCAAATCGTCGACGGTTGGAAAACCGATCTGCTGGAGAAGGGGCATATCGGTGTGAGCGTAGGTCTGAGGCGATTTGGATTCTCCAAGACAGACCTCTCCAAGAGTGAAGGCTTGAAAGCCGGTCCCATCTCATTGGGACACCGATTGGGCGACAAATATCCGGTGGACTATTATTTGATTACTTATCAAAAGGGAGCCTATGTGCTGCACATGTTGCGCACCCTGATGCAAGACCTTGACACCCACAGCGATGCGAGATTCTGGAATATGCTGGCAGACTTCGTGGCCACTTTCAAAGGGAAACAAGCCAGCACTGCTGATTTTAAAAAAATCGTTGAGAAGCATGTAGGCCAAAACATGGATTGGTTTTTCGACCAATGGGTGAACGGCACTGACATTCCCACCTATTATTACCGCTACAAAACCATCAACGATGGCGAACACTTCTGGGTCCAGCTAAAAGTGAGACAGGAAGAGGTGCCATCCGATTTCAGGATGTACATTCCCGTCAGTGTGAAATTGAGTGCAGACGTCAAAAAGAGCCAGAGAATCCTGATGGACAATCGTGAAAAATCCTTTCGCCTGGGTCCATTTGAGATGCCGCCCGAAAAGGTTATCTTTGACGATTTCAAGGGCGTGCTGGCCAGGGTCAAGCGCAAAAAAATTTGACTTTCTTTCTTACTTTCCTTAACTTTTACGCATGCGCTCATTCCGTTTTTTCATTTTGGTGGTCTTGTCCCAAGTTGCATTTGCCTGCGGCGGCTCTGAGAAAACTGCAGACCACAACCAGGTGCAACGTCTGGTGGTCTATTCACCCCATGGCAAAGAAATCCTGGGCGATTTTGCCGAGCGATTTGAAGCTGCCAATCCCGGCGTGCAAGTTCAGTGGTTAGATATGGGATCTCAGGACGTACTCGATCGGGTCCGTTCGGAAAAGAGCAATCCGCAAGCTGATATTTGGTGGGGCGCGCCTTCTTCATTTTTCATGAATGCCGCTGAAGAGGGTCTGCTGCAGCCTTACCGTCCAAGCTGGGCCAACCAGGTGGCAGCCTGCCAGCACGATTCCCTGGACCGCTGGTACGGTACGTTCCAGACTCCGGAAGTGATCACCTTCAACTCACAGGTGCTAACTAAGGAGACAGCCCCGCAGGATTGGGACGAACTGCTGGAACCGAAGTGGAAAAACAAGATCGTCATACGCGACCCACTGGCTTCCGGCACCATGCGAGCCATCTTCTGCAGCATGATCTGGCGCTTCTACCGCGACACCGGTTCTCCCCAACGGGGTCTCGATTGGCTCAGACGATTGGATGCCAACACCAAATCCTATGCCGCTTATCCCACGCTGATGTATTTGCAATTGGCGCGTCGGGAAGCCCTGGTGACCCTCTGGAACATGCCGGACACTGAACTGCAGAAGCAAGTTTTCAAATATCCGTTTGACTACGTCATCCCCAAAAGCGGCACCCCCGTCATCATTGAAGGCCTGGCCATTCTGGCAAACTGCAAGCATCCGGCCCTGGCGCAAAAATTTTACGAGTTCATCTCCACAAAAGAGAGCTTGATTATTCAGGCAGAAAAATACTTCCGCATTCCCACTCGAAAAGATATCCCCAAGGAAAGATTGCCTGCCTGGATTACCACTACAAAAATCAAACCTATGCCAATCGACTGGGAAGTCTTTTCGGCACACTCCGGGGAGTGGATGCAATTCTGGGCTGAACGGATCCGGGGAGCACAAAGGGAGAATTAGAACCGCCAAGGCAGGTACACTCTATGAGCAATAAGATCAAGAAATATGCCAACAAGTATTATTTAGAAAATCGGGAACGTATTCTGGCACAGAAGAAGCGAAGGTACCAGGAAGACGAAA
>JBHHYI010000151.1:0-10254 GCA_046757525.1 bacterium
AACAGTGTAACGCTTAGGAGTCAATGGAATGTTAAGAAATATTACTCTTAGTGCATAAGTATTTCATTGACACCAATATTTTCATGTTCACCTTGCCCGCCATTCCACCCGGTCTCCTTGGGTGATGTGAAAAAGGTGTCGAAAAAGCTTTTCAGAAGGCGGGCTCATCGGCACCTTGCGGCGGACCATGACGCGACGTGCGGTTTCCAAAGCTTTTTCAAGCTCGTGCTCAACGAAACCGGCGCTGCCGCCCCAGGCAAAGGAAGGAATGTGCTTAGGCGGAAACCCGGCCCCAAAAACGTTGCTCATCACCCCAACCACGGTGCCGGTGTTGAACATGGTGTTGATGCCCGCCTTGGAGTGGTCGCCCATGAACAAACCCACAAACTGGCAACCACTGTCCACCCACCGATCATCGATGAACACTTTAACGAAACCGTAGTTGTTTTTCAAGTCGCTGTTGTTGGTGTCAGCGCCTAAGTTGGTCCAAGACCCCAGGTAGGCATGGCCAAGAAAGCCTTCGTGCTGCTTGTTGCTGTAAGAATGGATGATGGACTCCTCCACTTCACCACCGATTTTGCACACCTGGCCGATGGCGGTGCCTTCATAGATTTTGGCACCGATCTTAATGGTCGAGCCGTCACCGACAAACGCCGGGCCTTGAATCACCGCATTGGGCATGACCGTAACCCCTTTGCCAAGAAGGATCGGCCCCGCGTCGGCATCCAAAACCGCGCCTGCTTTGACCTGTGAAGCTTCGCCAATGCAAATCTGTTCGGAATTGAGCAAGGTCGCCCCTGGGTCCACCTGTCCCAGGATTTGCCCGGCTTGATTGAGAGCGCCAAAATCACGCACAATCTCCCCGGCGTTTTCGTTAACCAAATCCCAGGGAAACTCGACGATCCTTGCGTCGACCTCAACGGTCTCTAAATCTCTGAGTTCGTCCAGATTAAAAGTGCCGTCTGGCAAGGATTGCATTTTCTTCAGGTTGTCATCCTTTAGAAAAGCCACTATTATCTGTTCTTTGTGAACGTAGATTCTTTCCCGGGTCAAATCCAGGTCTTGCACGAGCTTCTGCTCAGCCAGGACGCGGCCGTTGAAAAAGAGGCACTCTTTTTCATCGATCCGGTTAACTTTGCAGTCGGGATTTGCCTCCTGCACCACTTCGCTCAAATAGTTTCTGCAAAGCAAAGAGATCGAGCTTTTGGGAAAAAGTCTGGTTATTTTTTTCTTTAGAGTAAACACACCGCAGCGCAGGTCGAACACCGGTCTGGTCAGCGCCAGTGGAAAGAGCTGGCCATAAAACTGATCTTCAAAAATACAGATTGGAGTAGACAAAGCAGTCTCCTGTCAACTAATCGCCCAAACGCGGCGCACCCCTACCCCCATTCGCCACGGCGCATTTCCCCGTAGACCTCGCCCAGGACATCCCAGACTTTCTCGGGATTGTCGCTGCGGATGTAGGACATGTAGGCGGTGCCGTAGTAGCTCCAGGCAGCAAAGTTGCGGATGCCTTCGGCGTAGGCGGTCGCCACGGCCTCCTTGATTTCCTCTTCGCGACCCGCAGGAATTTTGTAAGCCTGGATCCAGATTTGACCTTCTTTACCAAAGCTTTGCGCAAGGGTTTGAATTTCACGGGAGAATCCGCCAACAAATTCACCCAGGTCCTTGTCGAAGAAAACCCAGTACGGATCTGTGCCGAAGACATCCACAGAAGGAATCGCTGCCACGCGCGACCAATCGGAGAGGCCCAGGCTTTTGTCCTTCAGAGGCAGCAAGCAGACGGCGTTTTTTAAGCCCCGGCTGTGGGCCGCGTCACATAATTCCTGGAGGAAGCTCACCACAGAATCTTCCCTGAATTGAATGATTTCTTCCTTGCTGGCAGCGGTGAAGTCCTTGCCGAAACTCTCACGAAACTTACTCCTACAGGCACCACAAAAGCAATACCACATGGAGAAACGATACTTCTCCTTCAGGTCGATGTAAAAATGCGGTTCATCCCAAAAGAGATAATCCGGCGCAATGTCGGCCGCATCGTCAATCCACCGCAGCATAAAGTCGCGAAACTTCGGGTGATTCAAGCAGGCCGCCGGCGCTGTTTCGCCATCCGGTAAAACCTGGCAAGCTTCCCGATGTTGCAGGGCGAAGCGGCTGTAAGCCTCGCCGCCAAACACCCGGCCAATGCCCCAGGGGTCCAGATAACACGCCAGCCCGGCATCTTTGGAAAGAGAGACTAGTTCCGCCATGGTGTCCTTGTAAAACTGCTGGTCGTTTTCCGAAAAGGTGTGGACGATGAAACTGCAATTGTGACTGAGTATTTCCTCCAGATCGCTTACGAAGTGTCTGGGATTGCGATTTCCGAAATAACTCACGCCGGTTTTGATTTTGTCCTCCATGGGGGTTCTTTCAATCGGTTCCTGTGTTTGTCAAATTTTTAGACCGGCACCACCTCGTTTAACTTCGCAGCGGTGACCGAACTAAGAAAAATCTTGATCAGGTCGCCAGGAATGAATAGGACAAATCCCGTCCAAAGTACAGATTTCAAAGAAATCGATTTGCCAACCAAATAGGTCAGGTTCAAGTACAGAACCGTGACACCCATGGCGAAGATGATCAAAATGCCGCAGAGGTTAGCGACAACAATGCGCCCAAAAGCCGGCCGTTTTGACCGAGAAACTCGGCGCCCTCCCCAACTCAAGTAGCCAACGAAGTAAGCCGCAACCGGGTAAGCGATGAGATACCCAAAAGTTGGCTGAAGCACATAGCCTGGGCCGCCGCCGTTCGAGAAAACAGGGACTCCAGAAAGACCAATGGCTAAATAGATGAGCTGGCTCAACGCGCCAAATTTAGCGCCTAAAACGGAACCGGACAACAGAACGAAGAACGTCTGCAAGGTGATTGGAACGTACGGCAAGGGAATCCTAACAAAGGCACCTGCTGCAGTCAGCGCCGCAAACAGACCGGATAACACATAAAACAAATAAGTTCTTTGTCCATCGATTGCTCGGGTCTGCATTTAAGACTTTCACAGTAGTCAGAGATTTATTGCTTGCACAGCGCGGGCTTTCATTTGGAAAAATAGCGAGAAAACACCACATCGCCAAGCAAGACCGCCTCTTTGGAGTACGGACTGATGTTGCGTTTGAACAGCTCCGAATCAATTAGGGCTTTAGCATCTTTCCATCGGTCGAGCTGTTCGAGGCGCTCAATAAACTCAGAATACGCCTCTTTGTTTTTGCTAAAAATCTTCTTAATAAACACTTTTCTTGTCTTCGGGTTGATCAACGTGCGCAAGTTTGGGTACGGACCGGGAGGTTGGGTCTCGATATCCTTTCTGTTTATTATCAGGGTTTCTCCAAAACCGAAACCGTTGAATGTTTTCGTTTCGAGGGCAGGTTCGTCCCCCTCTGCGAATTGAATCCTTATGCTGTCGGTCACCGGGCCATCGTCCTGTTCGAAAGAAAACGAGTTGTCGACCGTGGTTTCAATGTCTTGAATTTCCTCCAGGGTTACAATTTCGTTTGAGAGCTCAGGGGTGGGTTTCGAAATCTGAAAATCAAACGTCAACTCCCCGTTTTCGTCTGAGGTGATCTCCTCCAGGCTGCCGACCACCAGATTTCTCTCCAGGGCATTTTCTACCTCTTCATAAGTCCAAAAGCTTTTCGCCATGACTTCCTCTTTGAGCCCTTCGACCATGCGGTTCAACCCCCTTTCGAGGAGCATGCCCAACAACCACTTGGTCTGGATGCCCGGACGGTTTTTTCCGGTAATGGACTCTTCAAGCTCATTTAGATGGCTTATTTCAATGAGAATGGCTGAGATCGGTTTGCTTTTGTAAACCTCTTTTTCCGAGAACCTGGTGATTTCCTTGAACCGATCGTAGTCGATGTCATCGGTGTCGAGGTTTTCAAGGAAATAGAGTAGCTTCTGAATAAACGGTCGATCGTCTCCAAGCCCCTGGAGCACCACTAACAAGTCATCCTTGTTGTGCGCCTCGGTTTTCTCGTACAGCAACCTTTCAATTGTTTGTCGCGGGCGAACCATCACGTCAAATTTAAAGTGTACGGTTAATTTGGCAAACTGGTGCACCTCCTGTCGGGTAAAAAGGGTTTCGTTGACGAACGATTCCGTCAGGGCTTGGAGTTCATCGTCGAAGGGCAGTTTTTCCAGATCGAACCGATCCGTTGGCAACACCCGGATGGGATTCTCGTGCAAATAGATTCTGTGGGCTTGTTGCTTGATGTACGCTTTGAATATCTCTGGAAAGTTACCCTGCAATATTTCCCGGCAAGAAACTCTTTGTTTTCCGTACAGAACCCGCGCTGTCAGAATATCGCTCAAGCGATCTTTTTCCCGGCTCCACAATTCCGCTAACATGTCTACCCCCGTTTTGCATCAAGAAAAATAAAGGCTATCGATGTGATAGCCACCCTCGTATTACCCCGTTGGTTCCGAATTATTCTTCCTCTTTTACGACCCGCGCCACATCCGCAACCCGATCGTTTTCATCTAATTTGATCAAACGAAAGCCTTGTGTGTTTCGGCCCTGGGTACTGATTTTTTTGACGCTCTGTCGAATCACCACCCCCTTGCTGGTGATAATCATCAAATCGTTTTCATCCACAACTTCTTTAATTGCCACCATGTGGCCTGTTTTTTCGGAAACTTTAATGGTAAGAATGCCTTTGCCGGCTCGATGGCTAACGCGGTATTCTTTCACATCTGTGCGCTTGCCATAGCCACTTTCGGTGACCACCAGAACCGTGCCTTCCCGCCTGATGACCACCATGCCTACGACGAAATCGTCCTTACCCAGGCTTATGCCCTTGACTCCGGAAGCCGTGCGACCCATATCGCGAACTTCATCTTCATGAAATCTGATTGCCATGCCATTATGAGTGCCCAATAAAATGTCGTGGGTGCCGTCGGTTAATTTAGCATCGATGAGGTCGTCGCCCGGGCGGATCGTTATAGCATTAATACCGCCTTTTCGCGGATTAGCGTAAGCTGAAAGGCTGGTTTTTTTTATCAAGCCCCGTTTTGTGGCCATCACCAGGTAGAAGTCGTTATTGAAGTCTCGAACGTTCACAAACGCGGCTATTTTTTCCGCTCTCGATATGTTGAGCAAATTGACGATCGCCCGACCCTTGGACGCACGACCGGCCTGGGGGATTTCATGCACCTTCAGCCAGTAGCAGCGCCCAGTATGGGTGAAGAACAGAATATAATTGTGCGTGGAAGCGATGAACAAATGCTCGATGAAATCTTCCTCTTTGGTGGAAGCGCCGGTATAGCCGCGGCCACCGCGCAACTGTCTTTTGTAGCTGGAAACCGCAAACCGCTTAATAAAGCCCGTGTGGGAAATGGTTATGACCATATCCTCCTCAGCGATCATATCCTCGACGGTGAACTCCTCGGTCTCGGAAATGATCTCGGTGCGGCGCTCATCGCCATATTTTTCCTTCAGCTCCTGCAGTTCCTCTTTGATCACCTGCATTCTCTTGCTTTTGCTCTCGAGCAAAGCGCGCAGTTTTTCGATCAGCTTGATGATCTTGAGATACTCATCTTCGATCTTTTTTCTTTCCAGACCGGTCAGCCTCTGCAGTCGCATGTCCAGGATGGCCTGGGCCTGAACTTCCGAAAGATGGAAGCGTTTCATCAACGAGTTGCGAGCGGTTTCTGGATTTCTCGACTTCTTGATCAATTCTACGATTTCGTCGATGTTGTCCAGGCAAATCTTGAGGCCTTCCAAAATATGGGCCCGCTTTTCCGCCTTGTCCAATTCAAACCTGGTTCTGCGCACCACCACTTCATGGCGAAAGTCGATAAAGTGCTGGAGAACTTCTTTTAGGCTCAGGATTTTCGGCGCCCCGTCGACCAGAGCCAACATGATGGTGCCAAAGGTCACCTGCATCTGCGTGTGCTTAAAAAGCTGGTTGAGCACCACGTCGGCAATGGCATCGCGTTTAAGTTCGATGACCAGCCGCATGCCATCACGATCCGACTCGTCGCGGATGTCCGTTAAGCCCTCCACCTTCCGATCTCGAACCAGGTCGGCGATCTTCTCCATGAGATTCGCTTTGTTCACCTGATAGGGCAGCTCGGTGACGATGATGTTCTCACGGCCGCTCTTCACGGTCTCAACACTGGCGCGCGCTCGGATTTTGATACGGCCACGCCCGGTTCGGTACATCTCCTCAATGCCCTCATCGCCGTAAATGATGGCCGCCGTGGGAAAATCTGGACCCTTGATGTAGTTCATCAGGGTTTCCGTGCGCAGGTCAGGACGATTGATCAGGGCCGTCAAAGCATCCACAACCTCACACAGGTTGTGTGGTGGGATGTTGGTGGCCATGCCGACGGCAATACCGGACGAACCATTGACGAGCAGATTGGGAAGAACCGAGGGCATCACCCTGGGCTCGGTCAGGGACTCATCGAAATTTGGCGCAAAATCCACGGTGTCTTTGTCCAAGTCCCGTAAGATTTCTTCAGCAATGGGCGCAAGACGAGCTTCGGTGTACCGCATGGCTGCCGGCGAATCGCCATCGACGGAGCCGAAATTGCCCTGGCCGTCCACCAGGGGGTACCTCAGGGAAAAATCTTGAACCATGCGTACCATGGTGTCATAAACAGCGCTGTCGCCGTGTGGGTGGTATTTCCCCAACACTTCTCCAACGATTCTCGCGCTTTTCTTGTAAGCTGAATTAGGACGCAAGCCCAATTCGTGCATGCCATATAGAACTCGCCTGTGCACAGGCTTCAAACCATCCCGCACGTCCGGAAGGGCTCGCGAAACGATCACCGACATAGAGTAATCGATGTAGGAGTCCTTCATCTCTTCTTCAAGATACACCGGAATAATTCTGTCGCGCTGCATGTCCATTACCCTTGCTTTTCCCTAATCTTAAACGTCCAAGTTTCTCACGTATTTTGCATTTTGTTCGATAAAAAATCTCCGCGGCTCAACTTTCTCGCCCATCAACACGGAGAAAATGTGGTCGGCTTCGATGGTCTCATCGATGGTGACTTGCAGGATCGTCCTTTGTTCCGGATCCATGGTGGTGCGCCAGAGTTGATCGGGATTCATCTCGCCCAGGCCTTTGTATCTTTGAACAGAAACACCATTTTTTCCCATCCGGTTGAGGATCGATTCACGTTCCTCTTCGTCATAGGCGTAATACTCCTTTTTGCCTTTGAAAATGCGGTACAACGGTGGCTGGGCGATGTAAACATTTCCTCTCTCGATCAACCCCCGCATGTGACGGAAAAGGAACGTCAGCAACAGGGTGCGGATATGAGAACCGTCCACATCGGCATCGGTCATGATGATGATTTTGCCGTACCTGACTTTCTCGGGATTAAATTCGTCGGTACCAATGCCCGTACCCAAGGCAGATACAATCGTTCTAATTTCATCATTGGAGAGGATTTTGTCCAGACGGGCTTTTTCCACATTCAAAATCTTACCCTTGAGTGGAAGAATGGCCTGGAATCTCCGATCCCTGCCCTGCTTGGCGGAACCGCCAGCCGAGTCGCCCTCCACCAGATAGATTTCGCACTGCGAAGGGTCCTGAATGGAACAGTCGGCCAACTTGCCTGGTAGACTGTTGCCATCAAAAGCACTCTTCCTGCGCGTCAACTCTCTGGCTTTGCGCGCGGCTTCCCTCGACTGGGCTGCTGCCAAAGTTTTTTCGATGACTTTTTTCGCAACGCTGGGATTCTCCTCCAGGAATGCTGAGAGACCATCGCCAAAGATAGATTCGGTGATGCCCTTGACCTCACTGTTGCCAAGCTTGGTCTTGGTCTGGCCTTCAAATTGCGGCTCCTGAACCTTGGCGCTGATCACCGCCGTGAGACCCTCCCGGACATCTTCGCCGGTCAGAGTGAATTTCACATTCTTCAAAAGATTGTTCTTTTGTGCGTAATTGTTCAAAGTTCGCGTTAGTGCCGCTTTGAAACCCACCAAATGGGACCCACCCTCGATGGTGTGAATATTGTTGACATAGGAGTAAATATTTTCAATATAAGAATCGTTGTATTGCATGGCTATTTCAACAGTCACGTTTTCCTTTTCGCCGCTGATGTAAATAGGTTTTTTTTGAATAGCTGTGCGGTTCTCGTCTAAATATTGCACAAATGCAACGATTCCACCCTTGTACTTAAAGACATCGCTCTTTCCACTGCGTTCATCGACGATAGAGATTTCCAGGCCACTGTTCAAAAACGCTAACTCGCGCATCCTCTCGGTGAGAACATCGAAATTAAACCTGATCTTCTTAAAGATATCTCGATCGGGAAGAAAGGTGGTCCTCGTGCCGGCCGTTTTGCATTTGCCGTTGACTTTGACTTTCGTCTCCGGAACTCCGCGCTGGTATCGTTGATGGTAGACCTTGCCGCCGCGACAGACCTCTACTTCGCACCACTCAGAAAGAGCATTGACGACCGAGACGCCGACGCCGTGCAGACCCCCGGAAACCTTGTAGCTCTTTTTGTCAAACTTGCCGCCGGCGTGCAGAGTCGTCATCACCACTTCCAAAGCAGACCTCTTTTCTGTGGGATGAATGTCTACGGGAATGCCGCGGCCGCTATCAGAAACCGTTATGCTGTCATCTGGATTGATCTTAATCGATATCTTGTCGCAGAAACCGGCTAAAACTTCATCAATGCTGTTGTCTACCACCTCGTAGACCAAGTGGTGCAAACCGCGCACAGAAATGTCCCCAATGTACATCGCTGGTCGCTTGCGCACCGCCTCGAGGCCTTTTAGTACTTGAATCTGTTCGGCACCGTAATTTCCTTGTTGGGAGTCTGACATATTCCTGGCTACCTTTGTTGGTTAAATAAATCTAATGTCCTTAATGATTTTCTTCCCTAAATGTTCGTTCATTGTATTTATTATCTTGTGTTTCAAATACAACAGCTCATTCCGCCAGACTGCGCTTTTCACTCTAACAAACAAGATTCCGTCAACAGTCTTTTCCGCGCTGGTCACTTCAGAAACTCTTCTGCCTACGATGATTGGCCATTTGTCAATGGCTTCCTGCTCTTTGATTCTATTCTCGATACCCAGGTTGTGCAATAGCAGCGCAAGCACATCGCCCAGGGATTGTATTTTCTTAGAGTTCACAGAACTCAATTTGACCATCCTCAACAAAAAACCTTGAAAACTCTGAATTCTGCTCAAAAGAATCAAAAGCTTTCTTTTTGGGACTGGTAAAAAAAATCTGTCCCCTGTCTTTTAATGAATCAAAAACGTTAACTTCCCTTGTGTCATCCAACTCCGATTTGAAATCATCCAATAACAAGATGGGCGTCTCTTCTTTTCTCTTTTTAATGATGCTAAATTCAGCCAATTTAGTTGAAATTAAAGCGGACTTATGTTCACCACGGGAACCAAACTTCTTTAAGTCCATTCCGTTGATGGTAAAGATAAAATCATCCCGGTGCGGACCAACGAGAGTCTTACCCAAGATTCTCTCTTTGTTTTTGACTTGGGCCAGGCCGGCCCGAAATTTGTCTATCCAGGAGTCTTGATTAACGGAAGACAAAGTAGAGGACAGCGAAATTTGCAGGTCATCTTTCGAAGCAGAGTAGTTCTTGTAAATGGTATTGACTATGTTGGAAAACTCTCTAATAAAACCGTATCTTTGACTGACTATTGCGCTACCAACGGTTAATAAACGGTTGGTCCATGGTTCAATGGTTGATTCCGATATATCAACCCCCTCGCGGACACTTTGTAAAATGCTGTTTCTCTGTTTTAGAACCCGCGCGTAATCTTGAAGATTCGACAAGTAGGTCAAACTGATCTGGGACAAAAGGATGTCGACAAATCTCCTTCGTTCAGCCGGGCTACCCGTTGTGATTTTATAATCCTCAGGCGACATTACGACAATTGGAAATTGCCCGAATAGTTGAGACTGTTTGCTCAATTTCTTTCTGTCGATAGATATTTCCTTTTTCCCATCCCGAATGTATTGCAAAATTACTTGCTTTTTAATTCCATTATCAAAAAAAAATTGGCCTTCTACGGTGAAAAAATCGTTGCCATATTTAATCATGTCTTGATTATTAGCAAATCGGAAACTCCTTCCCAAACACAGGAGATAGATGGCTTCTAACAAATTGGTTTTTCCCTCGGCATTTGCTCCATTGATCAAATTCAGTTTGGTTTTGAAAAGAGTTTCAGAATTTGCATAGTTTCTGAAATTTACGACTTTTAGTTTTTCAAGGAACATTTCAGTCGGGCGC
>JBHHYI010000152.1:0-10193 GCA_046757525.1 bacterium
AACCTCTTTCCCTCATCGTCCCAGAGGCGAAGCGTGAGGGATCTTAAGCTTCTCAACACAGTAATCGGTTCAATCTCCTGGAACATAGTCTGTTCCTTATGGCACCGTTCCAGATGATAATTCGGGATCCGTGGGCTCAGGTGATGAATATGATGAAATCCAATGTTGCCGGTGAACCACTGTAAGATCCTGGGCAACTTATAGAACGAACTGCCTTGCAACGCCGCGCTAACGTAATCCCAGTTTTCATGCTGTTCCCAATAGGCGCCTTCAAATTGATGCTGCACGTAAAACAACCACACCCCTGCTGACAGTCCGATGGCAATTATTGGCAACTGTACCAGTGCGAGATTTGTCAAGCCAATGGTTATGCTCAAAAGGCCTGCTGTGAGCAGAAGTGCAAGATTTGTCCAATGCACGCTCCGGCGCTCTCGTCTGCCGGCTGAACGACTGGGAAAGCGATTGCGGATCAAGAACAAGTACAGCGCGCCAACACCAAACATCACCAGTGGATTACGGTAAAAATGATACGCCAACCGTTTCAAGCGAGACGACTTCTTATACTCCTGCACGGTTAACGTCCAAATATCTCCTACTCCGCGTCGCTCCAGATCGCCCGAGGTGGCATGATGCACCGCATGGTCATGTCGCCATTGATAATAAGGTGTAAATGTGAGCACCCCCGTTATGAATCCCAAAACGTCATTAGCTTTCCGCGACTTAAGAAACGATCCGTGTCCGCAATCGTGAAAGATGATGAAAATGCGTACCAGCAATCCGGCTGCCAAAACGGCTAACCCCAGGGTAATCCAGTATGAAATTTCAAGACTGCGATACATCAAATAGCATAAAATGAGGTAGGGGATAACCGAGTTGGCGATCTGCCAGACACTGCGCAGAATTTGTGGCTTCTGATATTGGGTGACGGCTACCTGCCAGAATGGTTTCTCCAGTTCTGGTTTATGTTTGGCTCTATTGGTGTGCATAATTTTTTTGTACTTCCCTAAAAAGATAAAAAAACCCCGGCCACGTATGGCCAGGGTTTGTCAAAACTGGTTACCATTACATCTTTGAGACGTTGGTCGCTTGCAACCCTTTGGCGCCCTGCTCAACTTCAAACTGAACCTGGTCGCCTTCGTCCAGCGATTTGTAGCCATCGCCAACAATCGAATTATAATGGACAAACACGTCCTCACCTTCTTCTCTCGTGATGAAACCATAGCCCTTAGAGCTGTTAAACCACTTGACAGTTCCTGTTTTCATGAATCAATCCTTACTTAAGATTATGAGTTTTGTACAATCTCTGTCTTCAGCCCCTCCTCTGGGCAAAAAAAAATCGCTTCGAATAGCATTCTTTACCATTCTCCACGAATTTCTTTTTGATTTACTAGTGTCGCCTTTGAAAAGCCTTTTCACTAAAAATAGAAAGGCGGAAAAAACAGTGTACTATTACTTAATCGTTAAACATACAACATATTATTGCAAAAAACAACTACTTTTTGCATTTTATTTTGAGGCAACACGGCAACGCGAGCAAAGCTTGGGGGGCAACAAAACCAAAAACGCACTGCAAAACCAGATGGATACCACCGACCGCCAAGTCGACCGGTTGGTGTACAAGCTGTACGATTTAGCGGAGGCGGAAATCAGAATCGTGGAGGAGAGTTTGAAATGAGGAGGGTCTAACGCGCTTCATTAAACGGTTTTGCCTGGTAACCTGAGCGAGCCAGCTAAAATCCCTGCGAGCAGACTCACCACAAGTTTTTATTGACAAAGGCTAAAATTTGTCATAGATTTTGCTGAAGGCATCGATGCTCTATTTCCTACAATGAGCCGGATTTTCCAGGGCAACGTCTCGGAGCCGAACAACGATTCTCAGGTTCGTATTTTCCCCGCATTCTTTTGCAGGGCCGAACGGATCTAAATGAAAGAGAAACATGGTCTTTGTGTATTATGCTGACCAATGTTGAGGATGCGTTATTCCGTTCCTTAAAATCCGAGCTGGAGTTACGGCCGATTTATCACCAAAAAGAGGAGCGCTCAGATTCGCACCTGTTTATAGCAGTGCTGGCGTACCATTTACTCAACACCATTCAAACGCAATTACGCAGCCGTGACATTCCTTTGCAATGGTGGAACATACGGGAGCAATTATCCTCACATGTGAGAATCACCACATCGATGACAACAAAAGAATGACCAGAGAATTTAAAAGAGACATAGAATCCTTAGATGAGATTTTTGTTTTTTTAGATGATTTTATTGCAAAAAACCGAATCGATGAGTCGATCTCCTTTACGGTCAATCTGGTGGTGGAAGAGCTCTTCACCAATATGGTCAAATACAACCCCGGCAGCGCTCACGACGTGCTCATCGAAATCAGCAGAAATGAGAACCGTTTGATCGTAAGTCTTACCGATTTTGATGTAGAGCCCTTTGATATTACCAAAACCGAGGAGGTGAAGATTGACCAGCACTTGCAAGAACGCAAGGTTGGGGGTTTGGGTATTCACCTTGTCAAACAGATGGTGGACAAGATAGAGTATGAATACAAAAACAGGAACAGTAAAATAACCTTAATTAAACACCTGGAGAAATGAAATGTTCGATGTCAGGGTGAACGAGAACGGTGAGATTTTGCTTTTCGGAAGGTTTGACGCTTCACAAGTGGAAAAGGCGAGAGCGGTATTGGAGCATGTTTCCCAATCGACCATCGTAAATTTTGGAGATTTAGACTATATTTCCAGCGCGGGGTTAGGCGTCCTGCTCGGAACCCAAAAGAAACTCAATGAATCCGGAGCGAGCCTCAAGTTGGTGAATATGAATAAGCACATCAGAGATGTTTTTCGTTTTGCCGGTTTCGACACCATTTTTGAAATCGAATAATTTAGCACAACTATTGGTATGATTTTAACGCCTTCAAATTTTCTCAAACAGGACTATTGAGTCAATAGATGAAATTCACAATAGATTAGCTCCAACTTTTTAGCCTTTCCTTTGTAATTATGGTAGAGCAAGATGACTTCAGCCTGGTCAGGCAATGTTTGGGTGGTCATGCCAGGGCTTTCGAAAAAATCGTTGACAAGTATCAAAAAACCGTATTCAACGTCGCTCTCCGCATAGTTAACGACTGCCAGGATGCTGAAGATATTGCTCAAACCGTTTTTGTGAAGGCCTACGAGAATCTCAGAGCCTATAATTCAAATTATAAATTCTTTAGCTGGCTCTACCGAATGGCCATTAACGAATCTCTCAATTTTATTAATCAGCGAAGGCGTTTCGAACCGCTGGACAGCAATTTTGTTGCCAAAGCAAAAACACCGGATCAGAAGTACGAACAAACTGAATTAAGTCAGAACATTCAAGATGCCTTAATGGACCTCAAAATTGATTATCGGGTCGTGATTATTTTAAAACACCTCGAGGGGTTTAACTACAAAGAAATCAGCTACATTCTCGATATTCCAGAGAAGAGGGTGAAATCCCGGCTTTTCACGGCCAGACAATTGTTGAGGGATCTGTTGATCAAAAGGGGGCTTGTTGCGGAATGATCGCAAAAAAATACTTCGAGCTAATCAACAAGGAGATCGATGGGGTTAATTCCCCCGATGACACCAAGCAACTGAAGGAATATTTGGCGCAGCATCCAGAGGCAGAGCATTTTTACCAGGCCCTGACCAAGCTCTCAAAAATGTTGCTCCAGGTGCATGACGTAAACCCTTCTCCTAATCTGAAAAAGCGTATCTTCAATGCCATCCCGTGGGACAAATATGCAATCAAGAAGCAGCGTAGAAAGTCTCTTAAATCCCTTCTTCCTGCTCCAAGATTTAGATTGAGCTTTAATTATGTGTACGCATTTTCTGCCGGATTAATTTTGGGGGTTATCGGTTATGCTCTACTAAGCCATAGTTTGCAGAAAAATGCCCGGCTGGACTTTTCACATTTGACCGGAACTTTGCTCGTGGATGAGTCCCTTAACAGCCTGGAACCAGTAGAGAGAGTTAGCCTCGACTTACCAGGAACCAGTGGAACATTTGAGCTCAAGCGTGGCAGGGGCGTAATCGTGGCTGAATTGCGTCTCAACGCGCATCAGCAGGTCGAGAATGTGTTAGCGTTCGACCAGCACGATCTTGCATTCGCTGGCTTCGGCCACATGACTGGGGGCCCGGTTGCAGTCGATGCGGATTCGGGGCATGTGAGATTGAGTTATAGAGGTGATCAGGAATATATCTTGGTTTTTAATGATAAACTCTCGACCCCAACTCCCTTGAATCTGAAGATTTTTTCTGCCGGGATTTTACGGTATGAAAAAACGTTTCTTACCGAAGAGCCGGAAGCTGGCAAAAGCAATAGGATGAATTGAAACCCGACCAACCTTTTGAGTTTTGATTTGTAATTAGGTCAAACGTTAAATCACTAATTCCTCAATAACCATTGTAAGGAGGTCGTTATGGAAGGGAATAAGAAGAACCTGTTACTTGGCGGGAAGGGTAAACTGGTGCTGGCCCTGGCAGCCCTGGCGGTCGTGCTGGTCGTTTATTTTTCATTCAACGGCTTTCCTCCGGGCAAGGAGGAGGTCTCCGGGACGATTGGCGGGGTCAAGAAAGCCGAGAAGTACCGGGCTGAGCAAATCAGCGACAAGGATGTTATCCTGCAAAACCCTGAAATTCAGGAAATCCTGCAAAATGACAAAGTGCAGAAGCTGCTCAGGGAGAGTCCCGAGGCTTTCAGAGCGTTGGGCAAACTCGAGCCGGCGGCCCTGCAAGCGCTGGGCAAACTCGAGCCGGCTGCCCTCCAGGCCGTCAGCAAACTCGAACCGGCTTCTCTGCGAGCTGTGAGCAAGCTCGAGCCGGCGGCCCTGCAAGCGGTTGCCAAACTTGAACCGGCTGCCCTTCAAGCCGTGAGCAAGTTGGAACCGGCCGCCCTTCGAGCCGTCAGCAAACTCGAGCCGGCCGCTCTCCAGGCAGTTAGCAAACTCGAGCCAGCGGCTCTGCAAGCGGTGGGCAAACTACAGCCAGCGGCTCTTCAGGCACTAAGCAAGCTTGAACCTGCAGCTCTGCGTGCCGTGGCCAAACAGGATCCTGCGGCAATGGAGGCGTTAGGTAAGATTGAGCCAGCCGCCCTGCAAGCGGTGAGTAAGCTGGAGCCGGCTGCCCTCCAGGCCGTCAGCAAACTCGAACCGGCTTCTCTGCGAGCTGTGAGCAAGCTCGAGCCAGCCGCCCTGCAAGCGGTCGCCAAACTTGAACCGGCTGCACTTCGAGCGGTGAGTAAGCTGGAGCCGGCCGCCCTTCGAGCCATGAGCAAGCTTGAACCTGCAGCTTTGCAAGCGGTTGCCAAACTTGAACCGGCTTCTCTGCGAGCCGTAGGCAAGCTTGAACCCGCCTCTCTTCAGGCAGTAAGTAAACTGGAGCCCGCGGCGCTTCAGGCCGTGGGCAAGGTTGAGCCCGCGGCGCTTCAAGCGTTAGGCAAGCTCGAGCCAGCCGCTCTGCAGGCAGTCGCCAAGCTCGAACCCGCAGCTCTGCAGGCAACGCAGTAGCAGGCCGACGAACGGCGAGAACAGAGCAGGCGCCTTGGCTGGGTGCTGGCGCATGCTCTTCATTGGTGTTCCAAGCGGATGCAGGAACAGAAAGGGAGAAGTTATGCGTGTGAACCATAACCTCTCCCTTCCGTGTTACTTGGGTCATGTCTGGCTGCATCAGATTTCGGTCAATCACCGAATACTTTACGAGCCTGCAATTCGAATGCTTTGCTCAGTTCTAGTCCGTCGAAGATGAACGATCGGTTTTTTCTACAAAGGGGAGGGAGAACATTCAGATGAAATGCACAATAAGAACCTGGTTAGTATCACAGATACTTCTCCTCCTTTTAGCACCGGCTCTCTACAGTCAATTTCTGAAGAGAGAAACAAAAGACTTAACCCTGATTTACCTTGACAAGTCGCAAGAGTACATCGTCCCGCATTTAGCCAGGTGTTTCGAGAATTCATTGAAATACCATTCTCATCTTTTTGACTATGCACCGAGTGAAAAAGTAACCGTCTTTTTGCAAGACTTCAGTGATTATCATAATGCCGGCGCGCTCTCCGTTCCGAGAGATTTCATTAAAGTGGACTTAGCGCCGGCAAATTACATTTTTGAGACCACGCCTGCCAACGAAAGAATGAACCATACCATGAGTCATGAGCTGGTGCATATTGTCACCACGGATCAGGCTGCGGGCAGTGACAAGTTTTTTCGTTCGCTTTTTTTTGGCAAGGTAATGCCGTCTGAGGACAACCCCATCTCCATATTCTATTCTTATCTCACCGGACCGCGCAAGCTTTCCCCCCGCTGGTATCTCGAAGGCCTGGCCGTTTTTTGGGAGACGTGGATGGCTGGCGGTTTAGGACGGGCGCTGGGGGCGTACGATGAAATGGTGTTCAGGTCAATGGTCCGGGATGGAAGCTACATGTACGACGTGGTAGGTTTAGAGTCGGAAGGTACGACCATCGATTTTCAAGTAGGGGTGAACTCGTACCTTTACGGAACCCGATTCGTCAGCAATCTCGCTTATCAATATGGCCCTGAAAAGATAATAGAATGGGCTGCACGCACAAAAGGCAGCAAGGGCTATTTTGCTTCGCAGTTTAAGAAAGTGTTTGGCCTCTCTCTCGACGACGGATGGTCTCGCTGGATTGAATGGGAGCATCAGTGGCAGCAAGCCAATCTCGATTCAATCCGTTTGAACCCAACTACTCCCTTTCGTCCAATCTCCAAGAAGGCGCTTGGCTCAGTGTCGCGCACCTTTTACGATTCAACCCGTAGAACGCTCTATGCTGCCGTACTATATCCAGGGCGAGTCGCGCACCTCGCTGCCATCAATGTGGACACCGGTGCCATGGACAAGATCTGCGAGGTGAAGGGTCCAGCGTTATATTACGTTTGTTCCCTCGCCTATGATGCCTCGGCAGGTTTGCTGTTTTACACTACAGACAATAATCGTTGGCGCGATTTAAATGTGGTTGATGTCCAAACTGGAAAATCTAAGACCCTCATGAAGGATTGCAGAGTGGGCGATTTGGCCTTCAATCGGGTTGACAAATCGATTTGGGGCGTGCGCCACTATAATGGCATTTCAACCCTGGTCAGAATCCCGCATCCGTATAAAGAATGGAACCAAGTCTATTCATTCCCTTACGGACAGGACATTTTCGACATAGACATTTCACCCGATGGCTCGATGATTACCGCCGGTTTTGTGGATATTTCTGGCAGACAAAAATTGATCAAGATGGATGTGGCCAAACTCCTGCAGGGGGAAACCACTTATGCCGTCCTGTTCGATTTCGAGAATAGTTTACCCGAGAGCTTTGTTTTCTCGTCGGATGGCAGGTATCTCTACGGCTCTTCGTACTATTCCGGTGTTTCAAATATCTACCGGTATGACTTCCAGGAAGAGGACATGGATATTCTCAGCAATTGCGAATCCGGGTTTTTCAGGCCAGTGCCTGTTTCTGAGGACTCGTTAATTGTTATGCGTTATACGGGAGACGGGTTTGTTCCGGTGATGATTGCCAATCGATCGATTCAGAATGTCAGCGCGATACGCTTCCTGGGCAATGAGATCGTGAAAAAATATCCGATTGTAAAAGACTGGATCCTGGGTTCACCATCATCAATAAACCTCGATTCTCTGACCACCTCTTCTGGTAAATACCACCCTTTTGCTTATCTAAGACCTGCTTCCGTCTACCCGATCGTTGAAGGATACAAGGATTTTGCGGCCGTTGGTCTGCACGTTAACGCTTCCGACTTACTGGGGTTGACGGGTTTCGAAATGACGACTTCTTACTCACCGGATCGGGATTTGCCGTCGGACGAAAGAATCCATCTGGGGTTCAATTTTCATTACTGGCAGTTGAAACTAAAGGCCACCTATAATGGGGCCGATTTCTACGATTTATTCGGGCCAACCAAAACAAGTCGCAAGGGGTATTCTTTGGGTCTGCAATACACCAAAACCTTGTTGTACGACAAACCCAGGACGTTGGATTTTAATATCAGCGTAACCGGCTATGGCAATTTAGAGAAGTTACCTGATTTTCAGAATGTGGCTGCAACATTCGATAAGCTTTTGTCGGCAAAAGCAAGTTTTGATTACAAATATGTGCGCAGATCGCTCGGTGCGGTGGACGATGAAAAGGGTGTTAAATGGCAGCTTGTTTCCCAGAGCAATTACGTGAATTCAGAGATTTTCCCCCGGGTATATTCGAACTTTGACTATGGCATCCCACTTCCCATGGGGCATTCTTCCATCTGGTTGAGAAGTTCAATGGGCTACTCGTTCGGTGGCAGGAACAATCCGTTCGCAAACTTCTTTTTTGGCGGGTTTGGGAACAATTACGTTGATTATTTAACGGAAAAACGGTATAGAGAATATTACAGTTTTCCAGGGGCCGACCTGAACGATTTTGGTGGTAAGAATTATGGCAAGGTGATGCTCGAATGGAACTTGCCTCCAATCAGATTTCGCCGCGTCGGATTCACGAGCTTCTACTTTAGATGGGCACGCATGGCGCTTTTTTCTTCAGCAATCAGAACGAATCTCGACGGTAAAGCCGGTGGCGACCCTCCGCCCCAATTCGGAGCGAGAAGGACGCTGGTGAATTTTGGCGGACAAATAGATTTTCGCATCGTCATGTTTTCACGACTCAACACCACCATTTCACTGGGATATGCTGCGGCTGTCGAGAAAGACCAAGGTCTTGCAAAAGAATTCATGTTTTCATTAAAGATACTGTGAATGAACTGAGCAGAATCGCAGTCAGCTTTCTTCCTGTATTTGTTTTTCTGGCTATTCTAATAGTTCTTGACAGCTATAAACTGGTCAAATTGAGTTCGATTTTGCTGGCTGTCCTGGTGGGATGCGGCGTGGCGGTGGGAAGTTGGTTCTTCAATCGTTGGCTATTACCCTCATCCACGTTGGATCTCCAGTCGTTTTCGCGATATGTCGCACCAGTGGTTGAAGAGTGTTTGAAAGCGTTGTACCTCGTATTTCTGATCAAATCCCCAAAAGTAGGTTTCATGGTCGACAGCGCTATTTATGGCTTCGCAGTTGGGGCGGGCTTTGCATTGGTTGAAAATGTCTATTACCTGAATTCTCTGCAAGATTCAAATCTGCTGCTTTGGGCCGTCCGCGGTTTTGGCACGGCCATCATGCATGGTGGGACCACTGCCATATTTGGCATCGTTTCAAAAAATCTGGCCGATCGTAAATCGTCAGGACAGCTATTTGTTTTCCTGCCGGGTCTTGGAATGGCCATCTTGATCCATTCGGTTTTTAATCATTTTATCCTGCCTCCCGTACTGACCACGCTAAGTCTCTTGATTTCTCTCCCTTTGCTGCTGATCCTGGTCTTCGATCTGAGTGAGAAGTCGCTGCGGCATTGGTTGGGCGTGGGTTTCGATTCGGACATGGCCCTGCTCCAAATGATTGCTTCCGGAAACATATCAGACACCCCTCTCGGCCAATATCTGCTTTCTCTCAAAACGCGGTTCCCGGGGGGAATCGTGGCCGATATGTTCTGTCTGTTGCGTATTCATTTGGAACTCTCGCTCAGGGCTAAAGGCATATTGATGATGCGGGAGACGGGATTTAAGACCGTAGCCGACCCCGAGATGGAAGAGCGATTCGCGGAATTAAGGTATTTGGAAAAAAGCATTGGTAAGACCGGGAAACTCGCCATTCTGCCCTTTCTGCATACCAGTAGCCGCGACTTGTGGCAGTTACATCTGTTGGCGCAGGACTAACCTATCGCGGCGCAGCCGCAGATGAATGGAACGCGGATTTTACGGATCGAACGGATTTACACGGATTTGTTTCTTGTGAAAATCAAACGGTTCATGAGCCATTCGGTTTACAGTCAATGGCCTAAACAGGTTTAGTCTGGCTAATCCGTTCGGATCCGTTAAATCCGTGCAATCCGCGTTGCAATCCTTTTTCCACTTTTGTCAGTCGGGCGTCCGTCAAAGGCCGGACCTCTAACGGGCCCGTCAAGGGCCGTCCGGCAGCCGCCGGGGAGAAATCTGGTTTGTGCCTAAATCAGACCCCTCGACTACGTCCGGCAACTGCCGGACTCCGCTCGGGGTGACAATATGGGGGTTAGACGCCCGTTAAGTTGACGCCAAAAGGCAGCCGCCGGATGACTGGCCTGA
>JBHHYI010000153.1:0-10174 GCA_046757525.1 bacterium
TTGGTCGGGACGTATCGAAGGGCGACGGCCGTCACCCCTCGATACGGTCACCTGAGAAGCGGTGACCTACTCGGGATGACTCGCATATTGCTCCCTTGAAACGCCTGGAACAATGTTTCCTGAGACACAAGAATTTAGGTCGACAAAATGATGGACCGCGCCGCCAACCGGCAACCTAACTATTTGTGATATTTTTCCCCATTCAAAATAGAGAAGGCACGGTAGAGCTGCTCCAACAGGACGACTTTGGCCATTTCGTGTGGCAGCGTCATTTTGGAAAGAGACAGTTGCAACTGTGCCTTATCGAGAATCTCCTCGGAAAGACCTGAAGCCCCACCGACAACAAAGGTGATCTTCTTGCAGCCGTGCAGCATTTTTTCGCGCAGCCAGGCAGTTAGTTGTTCGGAATGCCACTCCTCCCCGTGAATGGCCAGAGCAACGAGAAATTCATCTGCCGCAATTTTGGCTAATATGCTCCCGGCCTCACTGGCTAAGGCCTCCACGACATTCTTGTACGAATCCGCCGGCGTATTCTTCACCACAACCTGCTCGAGCTGCACGTACCTTTCAATTCTGGAGGTGTACTCCTTCTCAGCTAACTGCCAGTGTTTGTGTTTGAGTTTGCCGACGGTTATTATTTTTATTTTCAAAAGAGTTCCTGTGGAGCTCTGGTTAGGTTAAATCGCTGCATTGGCTGCTATTCAGTGCTCGGTTGCGCACGCATTTCCTCCAAAATCTTCAGCACCTCGCCGGTTTTAATGCGGGTCTTGTAAAAAAGAACCGGGCCGTTGAAATCACTTTTGGAGCAATTCAAACTGGCATTGACGGCCACGACAAAATTCTTCTGCTTGACCCGCGCCAGTTTCTCCAGTTTTTTCTGCAAATATTCCGGCGTCCAAAAGCCAACGATCTCCAGCAAAACTTCGTGGCCATCGGGATGAGTGAATTTAAAATCCGGGATCAAAACCGAGTCGCCGAAATCCACTATTTCATTCTCTCGATGGATTTCCCACGCGGTCTTGCGTTTGCCAAATTGCTCATGAAAGGCTTCCTCAACCGCGCTGTCAAAAGGATGCTCGGCTTTGTAGTGGCTGTGGAGTCCACAGTCCTGATCCAGGTAAAACAACCGCTCCCCGCTGTCTGTTCTGACCTGCGCCCACATCTGCCATTTCTTAGCCAACATCAAACCCGGCAGAAACCTGGCCAGGTTGACGCCATATTTTTGCGTCCTTCTGAAAAGAGAAAAAGGGCCGTCCACCGTAATTTGGTAGGCCGCTTCAACCTTGCGTATCTTGTGAATGAGGCCGGCTAATTTCAAGTACTTGAAAACGGTCTTGTAGCTGTCCCAGACTTTGATTTCCATTAGATAGCACCGGTACAGCAGCCCCTGGGCCAGGGCCAAGTTGTAGCGGCGAATCACGTCCTCGGCGGCCAGGTGCTGATTGAGTTTTACAAGTATTTGTTGCTCAGGCAAATCGCCGTAAAGAGTAAGCGGCCACTTGGGATTTTGGGCTCGGTACTTGGCCACCACCTGTTTCCGGGTATTTCGGTGCACCAAATCCGCCTGGCGTACGACCGGACGAAACTGCTCCACATATTCAAAAAATTGTTTGCGAAATTCGGGGTAGTCGAATTCTTCCGCTGGTTCGTACTCAGAAAAACCGTCCAATATCTTGGCCAATCCGCGCAGAATTTTGTACCCCACCCGGTCTTCTTCGTAGGCATCGAGCGCTTGCTCTAATGCGCTCCGTGGGTTACCCTGGTGTTGCTGGAAAATTGCAATCAGATCGCCGGCAATTTTGAGATAGTAGTCGGCGTGTTTTCGCGTGAGGTAGCGAGGTGAGATGGTGCGATCGTCGGTCTTGAAACGCAGCAGGTCACTGGTAAGCATCGCTGCGCCTCCGGCGGTAGGAAATCTGCGCCTCCCGGGTGCCGCGTGTCACCAATTCGTACAACACGGCTTGCTTGTCGGGTGTCTTCCTCAAGATTCGTCCCAGGCGTTGTAGATGTTCAACCGGACTTGCGCTACCGCTCAAAATGATGGCCACATTTGCTGCCGGGATGTCCACCCCTTCATTCAAGACCTTGGATGTTACCAGCACTCCATACTTTCCGGTTCTGAAATAATCCAGAATCCACTTCCTTTCCTTGGTTTTTGTGTGATGGGTGATGGCCGGGATCAAGAACTGTTCAGAAATCTGGTAGACCAGCTCATTGCTTTCCGCAAAAATCAGGATGCGATCTTTTTGATGTATCTTGAGCAGAGATTCCAACACTTGCAGTTTTTGTTCAGCACCCAGCACGACCCGTCTGGCCTTCAAGCGCGCCAGAAAGGCCTTGCGCGCCTGCGGATCGTAGGCGCTGGCCTGAATAAACGCCTTGAGGTCTGGACCGTAGAACTTGAACCCCTGGTCCTTGACGCAGGCCTCGTAGAGCCTCTGATTTTCTTCATAGGTGCGTTTTTCCTGCGGCAGCAAATCTACGGCGATTTTCATCGTGGTGTATTCCGCTAAATGGTCCCCCTCCAAATCTTTGATGTTCTTTTCGTAGACCTTCTCCCCAATGAGCCGTTCTAATTTTCCGTGCAAGCCGTCCTGCCGTGCGAAGGTCGCCGTCAGTCCCAGGCGAAACGGTGCCAGACTCATTTCCGGTATGTGTGAATAGGTCGCCGACGGCAGATGGTGGGCTTCGTCAAAGATCAACAGGGCAAAGCGGTCGCCATATTGATCCATGTGAATGTACGCGCTGTCATAGGTGGTTACGGTGACTGCCCGAATTTCATGGTAGCCGCCGCCGAGGACACCGACCTCAATACCAAAAGCATTGCTGATCAGGTCATACCACTGATTCATCAGATCGAGCGTCGGCAGCACCACCAGCGTGCTTTGGTTTACGTGCTGCATGGCGCTGAGCGCCACCCAACTTTTGCCCGTGCCCGTTGGCAGGCAAACGGCGCCGCGACAAGCAGCCTTGAGCCAGGCCTCGATCGCCTCCTGCTGGTAAGGGCGCAGCTCTACTTTCATGCGAAGCCTGAGCTTCAGCTTGACAAACGCTTCCGAGCGATCCTGAAAGGCAATTTTCTTTGCTTGCAGCCAGCGGGTGATTTCATCGTGGTACATGGCCTTGGCCCGCCACTGTTGCGTGCGAGCGTCCCACACAAAGTAGGGAAGATCGAAATCAGGTGCGAAATCTCTCAAAAGCAGCGTGCCCTGATGAAAGGTCAATGTCGGTAGGGCTTTGGGATTCATCTAATTTCGCATGGATTGAGTGCCTTTATTCCTCACCGATTCTGGCATCAATGCCACCAATAAAAAACCCTCTAAAATGCTTTTTAGAGGGCGCGAGTCTTGTGAGGCAATTGGTTACCGCTTAACCTATTATTAAAATGCTCTTGAAACTCATCTCTCCCCCCTTTAGTCGAAAAGGATTAGATATTTTGAGTTAACCGCTGCCGTGCCGTTTCCCGTTTCTTAAAGCTACATTATAAGAAAAATAATACAGAATGTCAACATTTTTCTACAATGTCGCAAGTTCTTGCTCTAAAGTTTGTAACCGATTTTTCGCAAAAACTCTTTGCGTTCCTGCACGTCGGCCTCTTGCTCCTCTCCCACTGGGGGCTGCCCGTCTACCAGCCCCATAACCCCGCGCCCTTGCTCGGTTTCTGCAACGATGACCTCCACGGGGTTGGCCGTGGCACAGTAAATCTCGCAGATCTCTGGAACGTCCTTCAAGGCTTTCATGACATTGATTGGAAAGGCGTTTTCCAATAATAGGATGAACAGATGTCCCGCACCGATGTTCATGGCATTTTGCTTCGCCAGGTCTTTCAACGAGTCGTCCGTGCCTGAAAGTCGCACCAGGCGCGGTCCTGAGGACTCGTTGAAGGCCAAACCAAATTTTATTCCTGGTACGGTGCCCACCAGGGCCTCGTAAATATCCTCCACCGTCTTGATGAAGTGGGATTGTCCCATAATGACATTGAGTCCTTCGGGTTTTTCGATTTTTACGGTATGGAGCTGCATGATTCACCTCCCTGGTTTGACCGGACATGCGGTTATCGAGTCAATGAGATATGAGGATACGAGATAGGTGTCGTAGTAGGGTTATAATAACAAATCGTGACCGAAATGTCAATCTTTTTTTGCGCAGATTTTTGGGTGGGAGCTGTGGCACGGGAAGACACGATTGGCGCCTTACGGCTTGCAACAAAAAAGGCAGCTTTTGAAGCTGCCTTCTCTGCTAAATCTAAGCTCGGTTTGTGTCGCGGAAAAAGGCGCCTACTTTTCCCGCTTCTCAGCAATTCGGGCTGCTCTGCCTCTCAAGCCTCTCAGATAATACAACTTAGCACGCCTGACTTTACCTGAACGCAATCTCACGATCTTGTCCACATTCGGGGAATGCAAAGGGAAGATACGCTCGACGCCGACACCGTTGGAGAATTTGCGTACGGTCACGGTCTCATTGATGCCCCCTCCCTTTCTCTTGATCACCACACCTTCGAAAACCTGAATTCTCTCCTTGTCGCCCTCGATGACTTTGGAATGCACGGCTACGGTATCGCCCGGTCCAAAATCAGGAATGTCTTTTTTCAACTCTCCGGTTAAAAGAGCATCTACTTTGTGCATGGCACTTCACCTCCAGACAAATCTATTTTCCAAATTATTCATTATTCATACTTAACAAATCGCCTCTTTGAGCCTTGGTATGCTGCAAAGCTTTATTCTTGCGCCATTTTTCGATCTCGGCATGATGTCCCGAAATCAAAACCTCAGGGACTTTCATGCCCCGAAATTCGCGTGGGCGCGTGTAATAAGGACAGTCCAAATGGCCTTGTTCGAAAGAATCGCTCAGGGCCGAATCGGAGTCACCCAAAACTCCGGGGAGCAATCGCACTACCGCGTCAATCACGACCATGGCTGGCAATTCTCCCCCCGTCAAAATGTAATCGCCAATAGAAATCTCATCGGTGGCCAAATGTTCCCGAACCCGTTCGTCGACGCCTTTGTAATGCCCACAAAGGAATATGAGATCTTTTTTCTGGCTCAAAGCCCTGGCTTTTTTCTGATCAAACCTGCTGCCCCTTGGACTCATCAGCACGATGTCGGGGCAGCTCAGGTTTTCATTTTCTTTAATGAAATCAACAGCTTTAAACAAGGGCTCTGGCTTCAAGATCATGCCGGGGCCACCGCCATACGGGTAATCGTCCACTTGCTTGTGCTTGTCCGCAGTAAAATCACGCAGATCGATCACCCGGATTTGCACGATTGCTTTCTCTTGCGCTCTCTTGAGAATACTCTCGTTAAATGGGCCTTCGAGAAGCTTTGGGAAAGCCGTTACAACAAAAATATTCATGCCGCAGCTAATCCTGGTCTAAAAGTCCCTCCATGGGATCGATAATGATCTCGCCTTTGTCCACATCGACTTTTTTAACAACTTGCTTAATAGCGGGAATAAGCACCTCCCGGTTGCCTTTCTTCACCACGTAAATGCTGTTGGCAGGAACTTCCCAAACATCCACAACAAACCCCAGGCTGCGGCCATCAGTGGTTTTCACAGTCGAACCAATTACCTCAAAATGGTAAAACTCGTCCTCTGCCAGCGGCAAGCAGTCCTCCCGCCTTATCTTGATTGTAGAACCTTTGAGAGATAGTGCCTCATCCCGCGAGGCAACCCCTTTTAGTCCAAGAAAGATGGTGTGCCCACGCACCGAAGCCTTCACGATTTTAAATTCCGTCCGAATCCCTTGAGGGGATTCAACAAAGATTTTTTTGAGCTGGGTAAATCGCTGTGGATGGTCAGTAGCGGCCCTGACCCTCACTTCGCCTTTGACCCCGTGTGCCTTCTCGATATAACCGATCTCAACGAAATCGGGCAATGCACGCTTCACAAACTCTAATCTGTGGTTCTATTCTAAGATTTCAAGTACCGCGCGTTTTCCTGTCTTAGCCGAGGCTGCAGACAAGAGCGTCCTCAGAGACTTGGCAGTTTGTCCTCTGCGACCGATTACCTTACCCATATCCCCCTGGCCAACTCGCAATTCGTAAACCACAGTACGCTCCCCGTCAACTACGTTTACATATACTTCGTCAGGTTTATCTACCAGGTGCTTCACTATAAAAATGATGAAGTCCTTCATGTTTTAACCTCCCTTTTAGAATCTGACCTTGAATCTGATTGATTCGTTTGATTTAGTTTATCGTTTCGCTACTACAATTACCCTTGGCAAGCCGCCGCTTCAATTCTGCACCGGGTTAATAATTTTTGGGAGACTTTAGTATATGCTATTTGTGACTTTGAGATAAACCTCCTATGGTTGATTGGAGTGGTCCGCTTTCAGACTCGTCCGTCCCTGTGACCCTGAAATGAGAATACGTTATTTCTTGTCCTTTAGTTCCTTTCCAGTTGGTGAAGCATCCTCAGAAGTGGCCTTTGTGGTTGCTTCTTTGGCTTTTTCTGCTTTTGCTTCGTCTTTCGCAGCGGTCTCAGATTCAGATTCGGTTTCAGATTCTTCTACTGCCTGGGTCACTTCCTGAACTTTTGCTTCCTTTTTGGCCGGGGTCTCTTTTTCCGGCTTAGCTTCTGCATTCGCAGCGCTGCCTTTTTCCTCTACCTCAACGGTTTCTGACGGCGCTGCTACCGCCGCTTCAGTCTTAGATTCTGCGACGGTCTCGGCTTCTTGCTGGACCTCGGTTTCGGCTTTAGCCTTGGATTTTGCTTTCGGTTTGGCTGCCTCTTCCACAACGGTTTCCTCTTTGACTACTTCAATGACTTCTGCCTGCTCACCGGTTTCAGCTTCAGCAATGGGCTCAGCCTCTTCAACCTGGGCTTTGGTCTTGGCCTTTTCTTTCTTGGCCTTGCTCTCTCGTTTCTTTTGTTCTGCCAACGCTTGCAGGCGTTTCTGTTTTTCCAGTTGCAGAACTTCCCATTTTTTCAGTTCCTCCTGAATCTGCTCTTCATTCAAACCTTGTCTGAGCAGATGCATCTTGAAGGCGATCCCTGTCCTCTTCAAAAAGCTGCGCACCGTGTCCGTCGGGATCGCACCGCGCTGCAGCCAATACAAGGCTCTGTCTTCATTCAGTTTGATCTCTGCTGGATCTTTGAGCGGATCGTAAGTACCTATATTTTCGATGTAGCGCCCTTGCCTTGGCGCTCTTGAGTCAATAGCCACAATGCGGTAGAAAGGCTGTTTTTTCTTACCCATTCTTCGCAAACGTAATTTCAATGCCAAATGAATCCTCCTTACTAATTGTAATAAAATTAAAACTGAAACGGTATTCCTTTAAGACCAAACTTGCTGATTTTCTTTACCATCTTTTGCATCATTTGAAATTGGTTGAGCAGTTTGTTCACGTCCTGAACACTGGTACCACTGCCGTGGGCGATGCGTCGCCTGCGGCTGCCGTTGATTATTCTTGGCCGCCTTTTTTCTTCCGACGTCATGGAATTAATCATAGCTTCGATGTGTACCAGGGAGCGCTCATCCACTTTAAAGCCTTTCATGGCGCCACCGCCCAATCCAGGGATCATCTTCATGAGCTCTTCCAGCGGACCCATTTTCTTGATCTGCTGCAACTGGTCGTAGAAATCTTCCAGAGTAAATTCCTGCCGGCGCAGCTTCTTCTCCAGCTTTCTGGCTTTTTCCTGGTCGACGGCTTGCTGCGCTTTCTCCACCAACGAAACCACATCGCCCATGCCGAGTATGCGGGAAGCCATGCGATCGGGATGGAATTTTTCCAGAGAATCAAATTTCTCGCCAACGCTGATGAACTTGATGGGTTTGCCGGTAACCGCCCGAATGGAAAGGGCTGCCCCGCCCCGGGCATCGCCATCTAATTTGGTCAAGACGATTCCGGTAAAATCCAGAAGCCGGCCAAACTCTTGTGCGGTGTTCACAGCATCCTGCCCGGTCATACCGTCGGCGACGAAGAGAATCTCATCGGGCTGCGTCTGTGCCTTAATCTGGACCAGTTCGGCCATCAACTCCTGGTCCACGTGCAGGCGCCCGGCAGTGTCGAGAATCACCGTATCCAGCCCCTTGTCCCGCGCATGATCTTTCGCCTGCTGACAAATCTGCAGGGGCGTGGTGTCGTAGTCGGACAGCACGCTGACCCCTACCTTTTCGCCAACGATCTTCAACTGGTCCACCGCTGCCGGCCGCTGTAAGTCGGCCGCTACCAACAAAGGATTGCGGCCTCGCTTCTTCAAATACCGCGCCAATTTGCCGGCCAGCGTCGTCTTCCCGGACCCTTGCAGACCAACCAACATGATTACCGTGGGCGGCAAACTCGCAGTTTTGAATGTGGCCTCGGTTTCGCCCATCAGCATGGTCAACTCGCCGTGAATAATCTTGATGACCTGCTGCGCGGGAGTAATACTCTTCAAGACCTGTTCGCCAACCGCCTGCTTCTGTACCTGGGCAATGAACTCCTTGGCCACCTTAAAGTTCACGTCGGCCTCCAACAGTACCCGACGAATCTCACGCATGGTGTCGGCGATGTTGCGTTCTGTCAGTTTGCCGTGACCGCGAAGTTTCTTAAAGACGCCTTCTAACTTGTCGGTTAAGTCCTGAAACATGTTCCGCAAAAAAGAAATTCACAGAATATTCTGTGAATTTCTTTTGAATGAATATCCCTTATTTTTCTTAATTTTAGCATGGCAATATAACAAAAAATCGTACGACATGCAAGAAAATTTTGAAAATTATCTTTAAGCGCTCGTACCGTTGCCAGCTACCAGGCGGCCACAAATAGCCGGACAAATCTGTCCTGAAATTTTAGATTCCTTAGAACTTTTCCCTGGATAAGAGCATCTAAATAAGTAATTCAGTCACTTCTTGGCAAGTCTTCTCTAAACACGAATTCGGCTAACTCTCAAGCCTCAATCCCCTCGTTCCCACGCTCCGCGTGGCGAACGCATTCGGGACGCTCTTGCGTCCACGGTTGCCCGCGAGGTGTTGGGTAGTTCACACGTAGGTACGAATAAGTACATTAGAACGGCTGACATGAGGGGGTGCAAGATTGAGTAGAGGTGTAGGCCCAGTGACTCCTGAAGGCTGAACTCGACGCTGAGCGTCGCGAAGGGCATTCCCACGGAGACCGTGGGAACGAGAGTAAGCCGAGCACGGGGGTGTAGAGCCTGTGCGGGCCGAGTCTTTTCGGTGAGATTCTGGTACTCCCCGACTCCAAAGCTCTACTTCTCTCCTAGCCAATCCCGCAAAAACTGCAGCTAAAGCCGTACACCCACGCCGGTGCCGCCATTGGCGAAATAGGCGCTCTGCTTGTCGGTCCAGGCGGTGCCGGCGATGTTTTGGTAAGCTCAGAAACGGCGAAGGTTAAATCTGTGAATAACACCATTTTTGTAATAGAGAATCGCAACTTAAAATTCAAAACCTAAAAAAATTTTACATTATCTGAGAGTTTTTTGTCCGAATTGTTGTCTATTACTATTAGGGAAAGCTCTTACTGCTACTTCCAAGAATTGGAGTTTTATCAATGCCTCATTCCATCGAAATGTTTTTACACACACGTAACCAAGACAATTGCCTTGTGAAACAACTAGACTCTGCCCCCCCCCCGACATACCTGGTTTAATTGCCTTACAACATATTCTACCGAAATTACCAAGCCCCGAGCGGATTCTATCTTTCAATGCCTCTCGGGGTCTTTTGTTTGTAACCCTTAACCTTACAGGAGGAAGACCATGAGAAAGAAAATCTACCAACTATTCTTCTTCATTTTCAGCACAATTTTGTTTGGTTTTGTGAGCGGTTTCGCCCAGCAAAGTGTTGTAGAAAACAAATCTAAAGTGGGGGGCTTAAAGTTACAGGATCGTGGCTTCGGGCTTTTTGCTACGGCCAGACATGTGAACCAAGATTCTGCCTTTACCAATTACGTCAACTACTCGGCCCGATTCTCGCTCTGGGTGGGGGCGGTGACCTCCAAAGGAGAGATTTTAGTGACGGCTGGCACCGGAAATGAAAACACCCGTCGCCCAGAATGGACCCCAATTCACCCCTCCTTTGAAGTGACAAAGAAACCTCCTTTTCCACAAGTAGAGAAAATAATTTCATTATCCTATTGGGATGGGGTGCCGTTTGATGGGCATAAACCCCTGGGTCTGCAAGTGGAGCTGCGGATTTACAATGCCCTGGGGCAGTTGGTGCGCACGCTGGTGA
>JBHHYI010000154.1:0-10103 GCA_046757525.1 bacterium
CTAACAATGTCAATACATAGAAAAATTCTTGCTATTAACTTTATGGGGTATTATATTTTCTATATACGAAGCTCTATTAGTATAATAGCTGGAAAAAACTGTTCGGCTTTTCTATCTATTGCCCAGCGGCATTTGATAGTAAAGAAATAAAGTAAACCTATCATAGACTCATGGAGAACCAGCCTAAATTCAGACCCGATCCGGATGCTAAGCTGATGCACCAGGTCAGGGAAGTGTTGCGCTATCATCATTACTCCTATCGAACCGAACAAACATACTGCAGTTGGATCCTACGCTTTGTCAAATTCCACGGTGCAAAGACGCATCCCCGCAAAATGGGGAAACGTGAAATTGAAGCGTTTCTCAGCCACCTGGCAACCGAGGGCAAAGTTGCTGCCTCAACACAAAGACAAGCGCTCAATGCCCTGATATTCTTGTACCAGGAGGTTCTCGATATTGCCTTGAGCGAAGATATTGCCCCAATCAAAGCTAAGCGTCGCCGGCACTTGCCCGTGGTTCTAACCCAAAGGGAAGTGCAAGCGGTTTTAGTGCAGATGAGCGGAACACACTCACTCATGGCTCGCATTCTATATGGCGGCGGCTTACGCTTAATGGAGTGCATCCGCCTGCGCGTCAAGGACCTGGACTTTGACAGAAGTAAAATCTTCGTACGCGCCGGCAAAGGCGGTAAAGATCGGGTCACTTTCCTGCCAAAATCTCTGCACGACGAGCTACGCATCCACCTTGCCAGAGTCAAACATCTGCACGACTTAGACCTTGCTGAGGGTTTTGGCGAGGTCTACCTGCCGGGCGCCTTGTCCCGCAAATACGCCCATGCAGCCAGGGAATTCGCCTGGCAATATCTGTTTCCGGCCAAAAAGCG
This sequence comes from bacterium, assembly GCA_046757525.1. Lineage (GTDB taxonomy): Bacteria > Zhuqueibacterota > Zhuqueibacteria > Oceanimicrobiales > Oceanimicrobiaceae > JBHHYI01. The sequence goes on from JBHHYI010000154.1 coordinate 884, forward strand.
CAGCCAGGATCCTCGCTCCACTGCAATCCGACGGCACCACGTGCAGGAGTCGGGTCTGCAAAAGGCTGTAAAAACAGCAGTGCGGCGTGCGGGCATCCATAAGCCCGTGGGTTGTCATACGTTCCGACATAGTTTTGCAACTCATCTTCTGGAAAACGGCGTCAATATCCGAATTGTGCAGGAATTGATGGGGCACGCAGATGTTAAAACGACAGAAATCTACACCCACGTGATGAAAAAAGACCTGGATGCCGTACATAGCCCTCTGGACCTCCTGACTAAGCTATAAGGTAAACTTGCTGGGTTTGTTCTCTTTGTTGCAACGGCTTTGGCGCGCGCTCAACGCAAGCGTTTCCGGGGCCATAGGTGACCAGTGTTCATGACAATTCCTGATTTGCGAGTCGAGCCGCGTGATGTGGCCTGAGATTGATTTTCTTCTTGTTCGCATGGCCTTTTGACAATGCTCGTTGTTCGTTACGGAAGGAAGTTGTAAGTGGAAAGCTGCGTTGGGTACCGGTTCTGTGAAGAAACGCCTGCAATGTCAGTCCGGGTTCGTCGTCGTGACCACAGAGCTTCCTCCTGATTCAATTTGTACGGGAGACTTTTTAACAATATGTAAAATTGTTGCGAATATGTCAAGAAAAAAATGTCACGAGGGAAATTTTTTTGGGGCGCTTGTGAGGTCACGATCGTTGCAGCATCGTATCGGAGGGGCAAGCCGTGGCTCGGCTTTTTATGTCGCCTCCTGAAATCCTCCTAATTTTTTCGCTGGACGCTTCAAAAACCGTGGGGCTGTCTAAAAAGTCGAAAAAAGCTACAATTTGTCATTCCTTCGAATCAGTCGGGCGCCTGACCGAAGCAGGAATCCAGAAAAATCAACACGTTATAGATTCCCGCTTTCGCGGGAATGACAGAAAAATGGCCCTTTTTGGACAGCCCCATTTTTGTAAGCACCGTCTCATCAAATAGTTGTGCCAAGACACCAAACACACGTTTGTTGAACTGGCGTGCAAGAAACAGAGCAACAATTTTTTTGTTGGGGCACCTTTTGGCAAAGGTCACCTCGTGGTGGGCTTCTAATTCACCTTCAGATTATGTGGCGGTGCTGGCGGAGTGGCATCGGCGAGTCCTGGCATGGGGATTAGACTGTTCAAATATTCCTCCACGTTGGTGTAGCCGTCCCCGTCTTGATCCTGATGGCCGTCGCCGGCATCGTTAGGGTCCAGGTTGTGGTCGGTTTCCCAGGCATCCGGCATGCCGTCGCCGTCGCTGTCTACTGGTGGGGTGCCGGAAGCGAAGGTCGGCCAGCCGCCCACCTCGTCCTGCGAGCCGATGATTTTGCCGGTGCCCTCTCGCACGCTCTGAACGATCCTGGCATCCACCGTGTCGCGCACCGGCGCCAGGGCGCCCACGTTGTCCAGCACCAGGTCAAAGGCTTCGACGGCCGCTTGTTCGGTGATGCCAGATGGGGAGGTGGCCGGACTCAGCGTTTGGTACTGTTGATCGCCGTCGACCGCGTTCCATTCGTCGCCGGAGTCCGTGAGTCTTCCCGGCCCCACATTGCCTTTGACGTAAATCTCTGTATTGGACTCATTCCGCAATCTGATGCCTTTCTTGTCGGCAGCGGTGTTCGGGCCGGGCTTGTAATAGTTCTTGATCACGTTGACGAAGGTGTCGCCGCTGATGTCGGTTCCTGCATTTTTCCAATTGTAGACCACGTTGTTGACCACTTCGGTAATCGTATCGTTATTGATGCGCGGATGGCGTTCATTGTGATGGGCCATCAGATTGTGGTGCACCGAAATATGCTTGCCGTGGTCTCCGATTAAGATGCCGTAGCTTTGGTTGGGAAAGCCGGCCCCCTGGTCGGTGAGGATATTTTCCGCGATCAAGCACCATTGGATGGTGATGTTGTCGCTGGTGGACCAGGTGGCGATATTTTCGTCCAGCCCCCAGGTCACCGAACAGTGGTCGATGATGATGTTGTCGCTGTTTTCTACGGTGAAGCCGTCCCGGTTCTTAGGATCAGGACCCGGTAGGTCGCCAACCCGCACGCGCAGGCCTCTAATGACGACATCGTTGGCAGCGATCCTGATGGAAGCGCCCCGAATCATGATCCCGTCGCCGGGGGCGGTCTGCCCGGCAATGGTGATGAAAGGCTCGTCGATTCTAATGTCCTTGTCCAGAGTAATGGTGCCGCCGACGTCGAACACGACGATGCGCGGGAAGGCGCGCGTGCAGGCGTACCGGAGGCTCCCTGCTCCGCTTGAATTGAGGTTGGTAACCCGGATAATGGTGCCGCCGCGTCCGCCGGGCGTCTTAGCGCCAAAGCCCTCGGCCCCTGGAAAGGCCAGCGTCTGGGCATCCGCGGGCGAGCTTGCAGAGGCAACCAACCATTGAGCAACAACGATGAGCACAGCAAATTTCTGCTTCATTCTGAACTCCTCGAGTGTGTGGAACTCAAGACAACTTTTTCCCTGTTTTCAGTAGATCGGAATTGAAAATCTCGTGGTAACGCCTCAGGCTTGTATTCAAAAATCATTCCACGGTCATCGTGCAACGGCCGGCGTCTGCATGGCATGCCCGACCGCCGCTACGCAGTCAAAAGATTTCAATACCGTAATACAAGTTCGTAATACGTTATTTGGAACGCCTTTAAAATCAAAGCCTTAATGGACATGGGTACGGTTATCCAGTTTACTCAGCAAAATACTCCATTTTGTCATTTCGAATCAGGCGAATGCCTGATGAGAAATCTGGCCAAGGCTAATAACTAACAATTTTGTGGGAAACCAGATTCCTCCCTTCGGTCGGAATGACAACAAAACGTGATGTTGAGCAAAATGGCTAACCATAAACAATGGGACAAAGGAGGATTTCCACAAGCTGCAGGGTGGTAAAGGTAGGTTCTGACCGAGGATTCTCGAGTTCACTCGACGATTGTGACCCTTTTGGCTGCAATGTTTTGCATCACAGTTGCGAGCACTTTATCGACTTCCTCGGAAGTTTCTGATTCAACCATAATCAGATAGTCTTTACCCTGGTTGGTTGTAATGACATCATGCTCGCGGTTCACCAGGGTCAATGCCTCGATCAAGCCATTGAGTTTCATGATTTCGAAGTAATCGACTTGATGGATTCGAAGTTTTAAGCTTGAACTCATGGGGTCGTTCTCACTTAAAATTTAAGGAATGCCCACCCTTTCCTTTAACATAGAGAAAGATGGGCACAATCGCAAGAAATATTAAAAGAATTTAACATTTGTAGCGCGAGCCGCTATTTCTCAACAAAGCAATAACTGCGTTGTTCCAGCCTACCGGGCCAACTCCTGGCGCCAGGGTCGGTTTGATCTGATCGAGCACGCCCTGGTCATAAACCCGGTTCGGTTTTTGTACGAGAATGGGTTCATCCACGGCCTGTAACAAGGGTAGATCGTTGAGACTGTCGCCCAAACCAACGGTTCGCACCGGCCCACAATCTTTTTCAAACAGCGCGTGCAATATCTTGACAGCCCTGCCTTTATCGTTATTGCCCATGAGGTGAAAAAAGCGTCCCCCCGTGGTCAGGTGCAAACCCAGTTCGGAGACGATGGCTGACAGCTCCTGAACGACTGTGCTGGCGGCCCTGCCCTCGACAAAGAAAGGCTCATCATATTGCCTCTGTAAAGCTAATTCTGCTTCCTCTAATGAGAGACCGGTAAGTTGTTTGAGGTCTTGCGGGGTTAAGTCGCCAAAACCGACGATTGGCAAGTTGATCGTCCGCTTAATTTGCTCGAGGGCTTTTCTCAAATCGCGATAGGGAGTACCCATCTCAACCATGAGGTATGGACTCTTTCTTTTCTGAAAAGGAAATTCCGTGTTGAAGTAATCTTCAGGAATGAAAATAGCGGCACCGTTTTCTGCGACGTAAGGATGGCGATTGTCCAGGCTGACGCGCAGTTGCTTGATTTCTGCACTGGTTTTGGAAGAATTCAGAATCAGGGGGATGTTGCGGCTTTTCAGTTGACGCAGCGCTGGCAGGGCCGCGGCAAAGCGGTAATGTTCGTAGTCCAGCAAGGTCTCGTCGAGGTCGGTAAAGATGACCATTTGCGGCGGCTTCATTGGTTGTCCAGGTCGACGGCTTCTTTCAGGCGTTCGAGAAAGTCGGGGATTGCCGAGGTGACGCGGGTCCAGGTAGGAATGAAGGTGACGCTCAGCGGGTTGTCCAGAAAAATCTCGGTAGCGGTTTGGATGCCTGTGCTAAAAGCCTCCACCGCCTGAGCTTCTTCATGCCGATCGAAACTGAGACCATTGATGGCGGCATCGTCTTCATAGCGAGTAATCGACTCTTGCGCCGTTCGCAGATAGGTGACTTGCAACGTGCGCAGAAGTCCTCCGGAAAGCGTTACACCTTCGGCTGCCAAATGTCTGAAGATGGCTTTGGTGATGTCGATGCACATCTTTAGAAGGCCTTGTTCGGGATCACCTGGCGATAATGGTTGGTGCTTGTGTTCATATACCTCACAGAGCTCGGTTTGGCAAATGCGGTTCACCGAGCAATTGCGGTACACTTCCGACAGGATGCCCACCTCTAATCCCCAATCGCCTGGGATGCGCGTCACGCGGGCCAGGTCCCGCACCAGGCAGAATTCTCCTGCCAGCGGGTAGCGGAAGCTGTCCATGTAGTTCAAGTACGGCAGAGGTCCCAAAATCTTGATCAGCGCCCGGATGAGTGGTGTGATGAGCAGGCGGGTTACGCGACCATGCATTCTGTTGGTCACTCTGGCATAATACCCCTTGTTGAACTCGTAGCTCAGATTGGGACTGGTGACCGGGTAACACAAGCGGGCCAGCAGTTCGCGATTATAGGTGAGGATGTCACAATCGTGCAGCGCAATGACATCGCTGTTTCTTTCTGCAAGCACATAGCCAAAAGCCAACCAGGCGGACCGGCCTTTCCCATCCTTTCCGGGAGGTAACTTGTTGCGCTCCAGAAGCGTGATGAGTTCTTGTACTCTTGGCCCGGTGGCCCAGAGAACGGACAAGTTGTCGTGCAGGCCAGTAAAGAATTCGCGGGCCTGCTTGAATTGCTCGGCATTGGTGCGTCCCATCGTTACCACCACCTGGCTCAAATAGTTCACCTTCTTGAGCTCTTGTACGATCAGTTTTATGGCTTTTCCTTTTAACTCGTCATAAGTCGAAGGCAAGATCAAAGTGACGGGACGATATTTGCCAAATCGTTGCAGCTCTTTTTCGATTCGGTCGAGATCGACGGGGCTGAAGCGATGAAAGGTCGACAGGGCACCGCTCTGGTAAAAATCTGCCATCTTGTTCTCCTAACGAATTTAATGCTCAGTACCTCCCTGTGCATAAATAATATATACTAAATATTGTGTACAATGTCAAGGAAATGCGGGGTGCGGAGGTCTCCTCCCCTTCCCAGCCTTCTGTCACGGTAGCCATCCAGCAAAAGGAAAGGAATGCATTAATTCATTAAAATCTTGACTTTTCGACTCAAATTGATTACAATGCTAAATTAAGGTAATAAGCATGAGTTCGTGGTTGTGCTTTGATTTTGTTTTTTTGACAGACATTGCGATTTTCGTGGCGCAAATTTGTCTGGTGTCACATCGATACTTTTCTTTCATCCGAATCTGATTCACTTCTGAACTTGAATCCGGCCATATATTAGCATTGTCTCGCTAATAAGATAGAGACGCCCTTGGCTAAGGTAAGAATTTCACGGGCAAACCACAGCCTTGCTTGATTTGCGAAATATTAGGAACCAGTTTTGTATCTTTTTGACGTGTCATGATCGGTAAAACAGTTTCCCATTACCGCGTCATCCGTAGCCTTGGACATGGTGGAATGGGTGAGGTGTTTGAGGCTGAAGACATCACCCTGAAGCGGCACGTTGCTTTGAAAGTGCTGTCAAATCAGGAAATTTCTAAAGAAAGCCGGGAACGCTTTATTCGTGAAGCCCAGGCCGCTTCGGCACTGAACCATCCCAACATTGCCATGGTTTACGATTTCTTGGAGTTAGACACTGGCGATGTGATCGTCATGGAATTTATTGCCGGGCCCACGCTGAAGGCTTTGCTGTCCGAAGGGACTCTGTCAGAGCAAGAAGTGGCGAGAATTGGGATGCAGGCGTGTAGTGCTCTCGCTGAAGCCCACAAGAAGGGCCTCGTTCACCGCGACATCAAACCGGAGAATCTGATGCTCTCCGAAAAGGGCGAGCTCAAGATCACGGATTTCGGTTGCGTGAAGCTTCTCAGCCCGCTCACCGCGGAAAGGACTCAGGTGGGAACCACCCTGGGCACCTTGAGCTACATGTCGCCGGAGCAGGTGCAGGGATTAGAGGTAGATGGCCGCTCAGATCTGTTTTCCCTCGGTGCGGTGCTTTATGAATTGCTGACCGGCAAGCCGCCTTTTGCCGGAGAATATGCCGCTTCCGTAGTCTATTCAATCGTGCACGAAGAACCACAATCGTTGCACGAACTAAGGCCGGAGATTCCAGAGAGGCTCGAGCATCTCATTCGCAAGGCCCTGGATAAGGACAAAGGTGCACGGTACGACACGGCTGACGCCATGGCCTCGGAGCTCGAGGCCTTGCAGGGTGGCGGTGTCGGTTCGGTGGCGCCTGGAGCAGCTTCCACTAAACGGGCAGCGACCAGCCGCTGGGTGGTTGCATTGGCCGCCGTGCTGCTCATCGGGTTGTTGGCCACCTTCTTCTTGCAAAAAAATGCCGGTACGGGAAGGAAAGCTTCTCTGGTGGTGATGCCCTTCGAAATTGCGACCTCGGAGGAAGATTGGCAGTGGCTTGGGGAGGCGTTGCCGGATTTGCTGAGCAAGGATTTGGCGCAGGAATCTTCCCTGCGCATCTTGAGCGCACAGCGGCGCACGTCGATTGCTCACAGCCTGGGCTTTCAGCATGCTCTTCTGAGTCAAGCGGAGGCTCTGCAAGTCGCCCGCGAGGGGAAGGCAGGAAAACTAATCTTAGGCAATGTGAACAAGAAGGGAGACACCATCACGGTTTATTCGAGTCTCTTCAATACAGAGACGGGCGAATCTCTGGACGGCCTTAAACCTGTAACCGGGAGTGTTGGGAATCTTTACGAATTGGTAGATGAGCTTTCAGCGAATTTGATGCGTGTGCTGGAATTAGGCTTTGCGGCTGAGTTGACCAATCGAAAGGTCGCCACGATAACCACTTCTTCCATGGACGCTTATCGTTACTATTTGGAGGGGAAAGACGCAGCGTTAGACATGCGCCATCAAGAAAGCATAAAAAAGTTAACCCAGGCGATTAAGCTGGACTCTACGTTCATTGAGCCCTATTACTATCTGGCCTGGCAGTACCGGGTCATTGGCAACTCGGTCAAGGCTAAAGAAACCTTAACCCGGGGCAAGCCTTTCATCGCCCATCTCTCTGAAGAGGCCAAATTAGACTACCTGGGTCACGAGGCCAAGAATGACCGGCGCTGGCACGACTACGCAGCCTATTTGGAAAAACTAATTCAAATAGATCCTTCCAGTGCCGCTTATCTTTATGGCTACGGCAGAACCCAGTACTATTTTTTCCGCAGGTTGGATTCAGGCATTGCGGCCATGGAGAAGGCGCTGCAGTTAGACCCGACTTATACCTATGCTTATAACACCCTGGGGTATGCCTACCTGTCCAAAGGGGATAAGGCCAGGGCGTTCGAGATGATCGACAAGTATGTCGCCCTCAATCCGGCCGATTTCAACCCGCTCGATTCCAAGGCTGAACTACAAGTCTTCGTCGGTCAATACGACGAAGCCATCGCCAATTGCGAACGCATTTTGGCGGTACATCCTGACTTTCAGTCTGCCGTAAACAATCTGGCGCGCTCTTATGCAGCTCTGGGCAGATATGCGCGCGGCCTTCAGGTTCTTTCCGATTACCTGGCCGTAGAAAAGAATCCTCAATTCATCTCGATTGGGAAAACCACTGCAGCAGAAATCCATTTGCTTCAGGGCAATACGGATGCGGCGACCCGGCTAACAACCCAGGCCATTGAGGCGGATTCGACCAACATGCAAGCCCGATGGGTCCGTGCCAGGGTGGGGTTGCGATTGGATGACAAAAACGCAGTCATGCAAGAATTAGCAGCTCTGCAACACAATTTAGCCTTGCAGGAAAGTCTCGAAGATATGTGGTACGTCTACTATCTGCGCGGTGCCATGGCCGTTCGCGATGGGGATTTCCATGGTGCCGTCGCTGTTTTCACCGGGGCGCTGAGTCTTGGACCTTTGGACCGGTCTTTCTACCTAACGGCTCTGGCCAATGCTCGAGCACAATCCGGGCAGTTGCAAATGGCGGTCAAGCTCTACCAGGAAGCCCTGGCCTTCAACCCTAACAACGCGCTAACTTTGATTGATTTGGCTCGAACGCAAGAATTGCTCGGAGAAAGAAGCGAAGCTATTCGCCAGTACCGTAGAATTATCGATATCTGGTCGGAGGCCGATGCGGGCCTCCCAGCCTATGAAATGGTAAAGAGCAGCGTGGCCGCTTTGACAGCGAGCACCCAAAAATAAAGAAAGGAGGTGATGATTGTGGACAAATCGACTTCACAGCAAGATCAGCCAAGAGATCCTTCCAGGTCCCCCAAAGACAAAGAGACGATGAAGGGTACGACTATCGAAGAAATAGCTCCCAAGGATCCCAAAGACGGACCCCCATGATCTCAAATTGATTTTCCCTGAGCCCAGGAGCATTAGAGGGAATTGACACAGCTTTGAATGGATTCAAGATTGCGTTGGGAAAAACGGGACAATGGCCGCACACTGTTGCGGCCATTGTTATTACTGCCCTTCCCATGTCGTTTTTCGGAAACTCCGGCGGTATGCACCATGGCCTTTTGTAAAGCGAGGGCGCCGGCTGTATTTCCCAGATGGGCATAGTAACGATTGTCCTGAATGAACCTGACTTTCTCACCGTGCCTTTGGACAAACTTGGCGCTGCGATACCTGAGCGTGTCCTTGCGGGCCAGCACGGGCATTCCATTCAGGTAGTGCTGCAAGTCCCCGGCGAGTTGTTGCACCGAGGCAGCCCGAGGCAAAACCTCTTTGCGAGAGCTTCCATGAAACGCTCCTCTTCGTAACGCAATCGTCTCGATTGCGAGGGCCAATTCTCCCTTTGAAGGGAGACAGATTTTCGCTTGTCCAGAGCGAAAATCAGAGGGATGACTGAGCGCCCGAACTGTGGCTCGGGATTT
>JBHHYI010000155.1:0-9863 GCA_046757525.1 bacterium
TTCCAAAATTTTATTTTGGAACGCAATTGGTAGAGAAGCTCTGCTTCGATAGGCATCTCGAACTCATCGAAGCAGAGCTTCTCGAGCAAGTGCGTGGGGTTGTCCAGAAAGTCGAAAAAGAGCCTTGATTTGTCATTCCTGCGAATCAGTCGTCCGGCAGCCGCCGGATGACCGAAGCAGGAATCCTGAAAAATCAACGGCTTATAGATTCCCGCTTTCGCGTTTTGGCGTCAACTTAAGGGGCCTCTAACCACCATATTGTCACCCCGAGCGGAGTCCGGCAACTGCCGGACGTAGTCGAGGGGTCTGATTTAGGCACAAACCAGATTTCTCCCCGGCGGCTGCCGGGTCGAAATGACAGTTTAGGGGCTTAAGTTGACGCCTATGCGCTTTCGCGGGAATGACAGAAAAAGTGGGCTTTTTGGACAGCCCCGGACAAGAGCTGCGGCTTAGGTTGACGCCTGTGGGCAGCCACCGGATTCTCTGGTAGTAGAAACCGACTTTCTTGGAGAAAGTCGGTTTCTTGACGAGCATTGCCTAAGTTGACGCGCGCAGGAATGCGCCGGACGGGAATTTACTTGATGAGCAAACTTACCCGCCGGTTGATGGGTAACCCGCGATGGGCCGGGGTTTCTTTGGCTCGCAGTCGGGTGTCGGCAAAGCCGACGGCCACAAAGCGGTTCGAGGCAAGACCGTTTTTGATCAAATAGCGAATCACGCTGGCAGAACGCGCAGCGGAAAGCTCCCAATTGGAGGGGTAAAGCGTGTTTTTCGCAATGGGCACGGTGTCGGTGTGACCTTCAACTTGAACGCGCCTTTGCAAGACTTCTTGTGTGTTTAGAATTTGGGCTAAAGCCGTTAAGACCGGGAAAGATTTTGGTTTCAAGGCTGCTTTGCCCGAATCAAACAAAATGTTGTCCTGGAAATTGACCAAAAGACCATCGGGCGTGAGCTGCACATCCACATTTTCTTCGAGATGGTGCGCCTGAACCAGTTCCTTGAACTTTTTCTCCAGCACATGCAGGGGCATGGAGTTGCTGCTGTCAAAGTAGTCCATAATCGCTTCAAACTTGGCCTGATCGACCTGGGAGATGGCAAAAAACAAAACGAAGAAAGCCAGCAACAGCGTCACCATATCGCTGTAAGACAAAAGCCACGGCTGCTGGTCCTGAGCTTTTGCAGCAATGAACTGTTCCGGTAATTTGATTTCCATTTGATTCAGGCAGCTTTTTTGAACTTCCGGCGTTTGTTCGAGAACTCGCGGCGCCCGGCTGTGGCGTTCACTTTTTTCCTGCTATTGGCGTTCAGGTAGGCCGCTAATTTGTCCCGCACGTAAACGTAATTGCGGTTGTCATAAAGCATCAGAAGCGTTTCAAGTTGCATGGTCTCGATGAGAAGATTGTGTTCTGCCCGTTCTTTTATTTTTTCGGAGATGGGCGCAAACACCATGTTGGCCAGAGCCAAACCGTAAAAGGTCGTCGTCAGGGCAATCGCCAGGCCCGAGCCCACGTCTCCCGGTTGGCTCTTCAGGGTGATCAGCATGTTGATCAAGCCAATCAAGGTGCCAAGCATGCCAAAGGCCGGGGCGATTTTGGCCATGGTTCCGAAAAGCTGGTGTTGTTTCAGCTCCCGCGACATCTGCCAGCGCACCTGGTCCTGGAGTATTTCACGTGTTTCCTCTTTGGAATAGCCATTGGCGAGCATTTGAATCCCATCTCTTAATATCCAGAGATTGTCCAAACCATCCGCTTCCTTGACAAGTTTGTCCAGACCATCCCGCTGATAAATCCGGATCGAGGAAACCATTTTGTCAATGGCAGCAATAAAATCATGTGACCCAGAACGGAAAATGATGAAATAGGATCTAAAGGCGCGCAGAACTTCTCGCATGGGATAAGACACAACAATCGCAGCGACCGTTCCACCCATCACTATGGCCAGACCGCGCCAATTGAGAAAGATTTCGGGCGGCGCTTTGCCTGAAAGAATGCCATAGGTGACCAGCACGATACCAAAGATAAAACCTAAGAACGTGAGCATGAGAGTGCCTTTTTATTATCAGGAAGTTAGTTTTTGTACCTCATAATCAATTCTTTGACTTCTTGTAAATCGGGATTGATTTTAAGCGCCCGTGCCCACGCCTTGACGGCTTCGTCGATGTCGCCATTCACATAATAGATGGAACCGCCCAGGGCATAAGCCGTTGCGGACGGCTTTTTTTGCAGTGAAGCCTGCAAGACTTTCAAAGCCTCGTTGTAGCGTTTTTCATAAAAAAGCTTTTGGGCTAAATTAATGTCGCTAATGATTTCGTCGGTGAGGTCTTCCTTCTCTTGAATTTCTTTGGTCATGGCGCTGTCCGGTGGCGCTTTGGTGTCCTGAGTCAGGACGGAATCGCCTTGCAGTACTTGCAAGTCACCATCCGGACCACGGGCCAGGTCGAGGGTCAGATTCGTGCTTTGCGGGTCCAGCAGCAACTCCACTTCGGTGTCATTTTGGCGAAACTTAACCAAGAGGTAGGGATAATCCATCGTTTTCTTGAAGTTATTGTTTTGCACGCGTGTCACGACTTGCTTCTTAGTTAAGGAATCCGCAAGACTCGTTGGGGCACTTAAGTCGCTTTGCAGACGGCTTCCCTGACTACCAGCACATCCCAGGTACCCAAGCATTGGCACACAACTCAAGAAAACCAGATTAGGAAAAGTAAGATCGTTTTTTCTAAGAAATCGGCTCATGTTTTCTCCGCTGTTTTTTGGTCCACTAAGCTCTTACTAAAACGTATATTGCAGAAATTGAAACTCGTACTTCAATCGGTTGACTCTTAACCGCACACTTTGATTGGTCGAAGTTATTGGCACGGAGTTAAAGTCGGAACCTAAGATCACGGAGATGCCAGCGGACAAAGAGAAATGCGTGTTGATGTCGCTGCGTAAACCCACGCCAATTCCGGTCAAGTCTGGCGTATTGATTGTGAAAAAACGGGTGAGCGAGAAATAGACTGAAAGCCAATCTCCAGCGGGATTGCTCTTGTTGGGCGCAATGGCCGAGATCAAAAATGAACGGACATTGAAAGAGACAGGCTGCGTAAATTGCGAGCTACTATTGGCAAGACTGTAAAACGAAGGCTGCTGAAAAGAAGCACCGGCCAATTTAATGCCTTCTGAAATGAAGGAGAGACCAAGGCGCAATTCGTAGCGCAGGCGACTGTTGGGCGAAACGTATTGCGAGAGTCCAAAATACACCGAGTGCTGAATGAGGCTGTTGTCCGAGCCGGCGGTCAGAAGGGAATCGGCCCCCGAATCAAAGTCCATTCGAAATATTTCGATGGTCGCATTGAGACTGGCGTGTAAGGAATTCACCTGCGGCATTTTGAGGCTCTTCTGGTAAGCAGAGTAGGATTTCGCCCACAAAACTTCGTTGGTACCGGTGCGGACCAGTTGCAGGTCCAGGTAGAGGGCTTTCCCTGGCATGTAAACCAAATTGCCTTCAAGAAAGGCATCCACGCGCAGCCGGCGTCCTACCTTCCAGATTTCCTCGGGTGAGGGCAGGGCGTTCAGAATCGAAAACGTTGAGTCCGTGGAAGTGATCTTCAAGGTGTTTAATTTAGGCAAGGATACGATGGCTGGCCTTTCCAGGGAGCGCAAAAGTTCCACCAGTCGGCCTTTAATGTGCTCACTCAAAGAAATCGGAATATGCTTGTTGTCTATTTCCAGGCGGTAAACGGCAATTCGTTTCAGATTGGCATCGATTTCGGCCAGATCCTGCGGTATCTGCTGAAAAATCTCTTCCAAAAGTATGAGAATATTTTCTTTGTTTTCAACGACATTCGGTTGAGCTGCAATTCTGCCAAAACTTGTGAGCAAGCCAACGAGCAAAAAAAACAGGGTTCGGAACCTTTTCATTTCTATTCCACACGAATTTGGTTAGCGGAGAATTCTATCAGATTTTTTAGCACGAAGAGAACGCATCAGAGTTCGGCGTGCCCGGGCGATTTCATCTTCAGAAAGGTCGTGGTGGGTCTCGAGGCTGGCCCGCACTAATTCGCCCAACCGGTCCGGCAGTGCCGCAATAATCTTGTTGACTTCCTGTTCATCCACCGTGACCAGTGATTTTGCCAGGACTTCTCGATCCACGTCCAAAGCGAGTTCGTGAATTCTTTCATTGGGAAGCCCAAATAACTGGTGAAAGGTCATGAATTTTTTGCTCACTTTTTGAGCCAAATTCACGTCCTGAGTGTGCAGATAGTTAATGGTATCTTCCTGAGTGTCCTCATCGAGATGATCCATGACTTTTAACAGTGCGTCCACACCATTTGCCCGCACGTAGCGCATTTTCCCCAGCTTGCTGGCCCGTGCGGCCAATTGCCGCGTGATGTGTTGGTAGACATCCAGGGGAATGCGTTGAATATTGCCCATGGCCGCCAGCACTGCCTTTTTTTCATCTGCTTCCATTTTGCTCAATAATTCAGCAGCAAGATGAGGTTGTATTTGAGCTAATACGATGGCTTTGACTCCGGTTTTCAACGGTTTGAGCAAGTGCTGCAATTGATCCTCGCTCATCCGATGCAGAAAAGCCAGTGCATCCTCATCCCGGTCGTCTTGCCGCATCTTGAGCACCAAACGACGCAAATCTTCATCGAACTGTTTGAGCAGACGGGCTGAATTTTCTTTCACATCCGTCTCCTCGAGCTCTTCCATCTTCTCTCGAATCTTGTGCCCAGTTTCCGTGTCCAAATAGGGCGCGATGAGATCGATGAGCGGCTTAGAAATCGCTGCGAGCACCATGGCCGCGTCCTCGATGCCCGACTCAGCGCTCCGGTCAATCCACTGTTGAAAGACTTTTGCAGCCGCCGAGGGCGTGCCCACTATGGCATCAATGCTGGAAGACTGCAACCGCATCTCTTCTGTCACGTCGGTTTCTTTTGCGCTTCCGAGGCTGCTCTTCCCGGCGGTCTCAAGCTCGTCTTTGGGTAAATCATGACTGGGTGAAGGAACTGTGGAACGGTTCTTTTTGAGTTGGCGGATGACGGCCAGGGTCCCCAAAAAAAGAATGACGAGTAGAACGGCGGCGATGCCGGCAGCAAAAACATAAGGCCGCCAGTCGAAGCGGGCTTCTTTTGGAGTGGGTTCGGGCAATTTGGGGCTGTCAAGGCGGGCTTTGCGCGCTTTGAAAAAGTCGTCTTTTTGGGGAAATTCCAGCGCTTCCAGATGAACCTGATCTCCGCGCTGGGGCTGCAAATCCGCAATCAATGAAGCATATCTGCGAATAAAGGCCCAATCGTTGTCAGACAGACTTCGGTCTACCAGAATATTGACGCGAATTCGGCGAACGTCGTAGCTGTTTTTTTGTACGTAGCCGCGCAAGACTGAGGGGTCGTCACTTTCGGCGCTTTGTTTGCCGATATTTTCCGGAATGTAGGGTAAGCCGGGCAGACTGGTTAAGCGTTTGCTTAGCAAGGCCTCGGGCAACCTGGGCAGCACCACCCGGGGTTTTGACTTTTGCAACTCCACATTGGCTTTGACGACAAATTTCGTTTCCGGGTAGTAGAGGAGAAGAGCATTTTGCAGATTCCAGGTTAGATTGGCTTCCATGGAATGCTCAATCTCCGCAAGCGGTTTGTCCTCACTGACGGTTTGAGCCAGTAGGAGTTGTGCCGGTAAGCTAAAACAAAGCAGGAAGCTAAGTAACTTCATCGATTTCGCCGTCCTTTCCCACGCATTTACCTTGCATGTTCATAATCATCGGAAAAAATGGCAAATTCTAAATCGGTAATTGATTAAGAAAGGTTCATTTTTAGGTCACCTAAATCCTGACAAGAAAATTCACACAAAAATAGTGGACATAATGGTCTCAATTAATTATATTTCGTTGACTGTCAATTGGAGTGAATATTTAGACGAATATAGTAGAGCGATTCACGTGCAACCTCCATCGTTCATGAGCTGACCCAACCAATGAAATACCGGCGGATTTGCAGAACCATCATGTTTTTGTTGGCGTGCGTCTGCACCACGCAAGCACAGGAAAGCGCAACAGCCATCGTGCAAAAAGCAGACCAGCTCCTGCGTGGCAAAACTCAGCGCGGCACGTACGCCATGACCGTGATTCGCCCTGGTTGGCGGCGCAGTACCCGATTCCAATTCTGGTCAGAGGGAACGGAAAAGTCGTTCATCAAGATCCTCGCGCCAGCCAAAGACCGCGGCGTGACCTTTCTTAAAATCAAGCGCGAAATGTGGAACTTCATCCCCAAGATCAACCGCGTCATCAAGATTCCGCCTTCAATGATGCTGCAGTCGTGGATGGGTTCGGATTTTACCAACGATGATTTGGTCAAGGAATCGAGCGTGGTGCAAGATTACACCCACACGCTGCTCGGTCAGGAAACCGAGGCCGGGTTCGCCGCCTACAAAGTCGAACTGCGGCCAAAACCGGATGCCCCCGTGGTTTGGGATAAAATCATCGAGTGGATCCGGGTGGGCGACTGCGTACCCTTGCGAGCCGAGTACTACAACGAACGGGGGGAGCGCGTTCGAACCATGCTTTTCACCAACATCAAAAAAATGCACGACCGCACCATTCCCACACGCTATGAACTGGTCGAAGACAAAAAACCGGGACACAAGACGGTACTCATCCTCGAGGACGTAGAATTCGACAAGAAGCTTGGCAAGCGCGTCTTTACCAAGCAGAATCTGAGACGCGGGAAATAAGCATGAAGAAAACGGCGTGTCAATGGTATTCGGTGTTGCTCGGCACATCTTTCGAATCTGAAAGTTGAATCGGAAAAGATGAAAAAATTCGTCAGACTGGCCTGGCGCAACGTCTGGCGCAATCGTCGCAGAAGTCTGATTACGATTGTGGCCATCGCGTTTGCCGTGCTTATCGTGGCGGTCATGCGCTCGCTGCAATACGGCACCTACGATGCCATGGAATCGTTGGCGGTGGGCCTTTACAACGGGGACTTCCAGCTCCAGCACAGAGGCTTTTTCGAGGAACAAACTCTGAATTATTTTCTCCCCGACGAGGGACAAGAATGGCGGGCTGCCCTCGGGCAACAGCCTGAAATCACGGCTTATAGCCGCCGCGTTACCGGTTTCGGGCTGGTCAGCTCGGACTCTTCAAGCACCGGCGCTCTCATCGTCGGCATCGAACCCGAGCGCGAAAAACGCGTCACCAGTTTTGCCCACATGGTTGCAGTGGGAGAACCGCTACGGCCCGCTGATGACCACGCCGTGCTCCTGGGGCAAACGCTGGCTACAAACCTGCAAGTGGGAGTTGACGACACCGTGGTGGTTCTGACCCAGGGTTACCACAATGAAATGGGCGCCGACAGCTACGTGGTCAAGGGTCTGCTAAAACTCGGCAATACGGAACTGGACCGGGGCCTCATGATCATGCTGCTGCACAACGCCCAGGATCTCTTCTCCCTGCACCACGGAGTCACGCAGATCGTGTTCCGCACGGTCGATTTTCGCCATGCCGAACAGGTTGCGTCCTCCCTGTCCCGCCATCTCAACCCGGCCGAATACAACCTTCTTTCCTGGCAAAAAATGATGCCTGAGCTAAAGCAGATTATCTTAGTAGACAATATTGGCGGCGCTTTCTACCTCGTGTTTCTACTCCTCGTGGTGGCTTTCGAAATATTCAACACCACCATGATGAGCGTGATGGAGCGAAGCAGGGAGTTTGGTGTCTTGCAATCGCTGGGCATGAAACCCGGACAATTGGGCGTAACCGTGGCCCTGGAATCCACGTTCAAAGTGTTTCTGGGTTTAGCCATCGGCTTAGCGCTTTCATTTGCCTTCATATCTGTTCTGAGTCATTATTCGATTCCTTTGAGCCGTGAGATTAAAGAAGGCTACGCGCAGTACGGATTCATGCTTGAAGACCTCAAATTCTCCCGGCACCTCCGTGTTTTTGGCGAACCGCTGTTTTCCATTGCGCTTCTAACAGTTCTCGCCTTGATCTACCCCATTGTTAAAACGGTAAGACTGGAACCTCTGGAAGCGTTCCGGAAAACGTGAAGGCAAGGTCCGCGCGTACCACGGAGCATGGACGAAGGCAAATGACAAGGGAGTTGTGAATTCGTTGGCTGCGCGTTTTTCCCCGTTGCGCAAGAACTGGCACGCCTCGGGCCGCTTTGCTCCGAACCATCTTGCAGCCGTTCGTTTTGGCGTCAACTTAAGGGGCGTCTAACCACTATATTGTCACCCCGAGCGGAGTCCGGCAGTTGCCGGACGTAGTCGAGGGGTCTGATTTAGGCGCAAACCAGATTTCTCCCCGGCGGCTGCCGGGTCGAAATGACAGTTTGGGGGCCTAAGTTGACGCCTATGGCAGCCGTTCGGGTCTAACTCACTCGCTTCTTGAATTTCAACGAGCTCAGGCTTACGATGACCGCCCCGAAGCCTAACAAACTGAGGATTTCGGGCATTAAGAATTTTGCCGAGGTGCCTTTCAAGAAGATTTCCCGCAAAATAATTATGAAATAGCGCATGGGGTCCAGATAGGTGATTTTTTGCACCAACGGCGGCATGTTCTCAACGGGAAAAAAGAATCCGGACATGAAAATCATGAAGACCATGAAAAACCAGGAAATAAACATGGCTTGCTGTTGCGTCTGGGCCAGCGTAGAGATGAAAACGCCGAGTCCCAGGGTGGAGAGCAGGTAGACGGCTGCCAGGCTAAAGAGCAGTACCAGGCTGCCGACCACGGTCAATTGGAACACCAGGAAAGCCACCAGCAGCATTAGGGTCAGCGTAAAGAATCCGAGGATGAGAAAAGGCAGAACCTTGCCCAATATGAGCTGCCAGGTTTTGATGGGCGTCACCATGAGCTGCTCCAGAGTACCAATCTCTTTTTCCCGCACCAGGCCCATGGAAGAAAGAAACATGCTGACCAGGGTGAGCAGCACGGCGATGAGCCCCGGAACCATGTAGTTTGTGCTTTCCAAGTCTAAGTTGTACCACATCCTGGTTTGGGGCTGCAAAACCGCAGCGTTTCTGAGAGGCGTGCGCTTCAGCGGCGGAACGACCACGTTGCTGGCGTAATCGATGAGAAGGCCCTGGGCATAGCCGAGGGCGATGCCGGCGGTGTTGCCGTCCAACCCGTCAACGATGATCTGGATTTTAGGCTGAAGCCCGCGCTCTAAATCGCGGCCAAAGTTGGGGGGAATGACGATGGCCATCTGGGCGTGCCAACCATCGATTTGCTCGCGGATGGCGGTGGGGCTCTTGAGGTAGCCTTTGACGGCAAAATAGGGATTGTTTTCAAATTTGCGGCGCATTTCGCGGCTGACGGTGCTGTTGTCATAGTCCGCAATGATCGTTTGCACATTCTTCACGTCCACCGTGATGGCAAACCCCAGCACAATCATTTGCACCAGAGGCGCAAAAAATATGATGAACAGCATGGCCTTGTCGCGTACCACCTGCCGGAATTCCTTCTGGATCAAGTAGAGAATCTGTTGCATGTCTGGGGGTTCCTTTGAACGCTAAACCTCTAACCTTTCAACGAAGTAGATCAATTCACAAATACGAGAACGTACTTCTTTTGACAGGATTCGCTGGATTTCAAAATGATTGTTACACCTAAAACCAGCCGGAAGAGTAGACCGTAGTATTGGTCGCTTTGGTTTTGACGATATTTCTTCCTGTTTTATCCTGTTTATCTGGTTCATCCTGTCTAAATTTGTGGCTGTAATAATAGTATGACGTCCCATTTTTTGCATCGGTCAGGCGCCCGACTGACAAGATGGCAAAAAGGATTGGAACGCGGATTACACGGATTCAACGGATCCCAACGGATTAGCCAGACTAAGTGGGTGTGCAAAATTAAGTTGGCAATTGTATCTGGCAAAGGTAACATTT
>JBHHYI010000156.1:0-9775 GCA_046757525.1 bacterium
CAGGTGTCAATAAAATATTCCTGTAGCGAATAGGGCCATGATCGCCTTGCAGCATGAGGGGACCTGGCTGAGCTTCCCGGCTGTCCAGCGCCCCACCCGTTATGCCGGGAATCTCGGCGTTATCGATGATCAACTCATCATTGAATACGACCGTTACTTTTCTGCCCAGAAGCGTAATATCGTAAGAATTCCACTGGCCAGCCGGCTTTATCGCCATTTTCTTTGGTTCAATGAATCCGTAGACACCTCCCGCCCTCAAGCTACTGGGCTCTTTGACATAACTATCTTCTATCTGAACTTCATATCGACCACGCAGATAAACGCCGCTGTTACTACCTTCCGGAAAATTGAACTCCAGGTGGAGTTTGAAATCATCAAATGTTTGCCTTGTGACGAGGTCGACCCCTGCCTTTTTATTGATTAGCATATCATTCTCGATCCGCCATTCATTATTTTTGTTCGGGTCTCTGGGTTGCCAATTCGACAAATCGCTCTGGATAAGCTTGATTGCTTCACCCCACACGGGCTGACCATGAAATTCCAGTGCTGGCGCAGGTTCCGCCTGGAAGCGGATAATGTTTCCCGTTTCACTCTTTGTCTGGCCATCAATTCTCCTGTTTTTTACCTTCCCCACAAATAGCAAATCTTCCATGGGCTTTTCATACTGCCGCGGCAATGACAGATAGAGCTGGTCACCGTCAAAATGGATATACCGAATCGGGCGGGCGCTCCCCACGCGGCCAACAAACCGACCGTTGAGTTCCCCATTCGTCTCTTTGATCTCAAACCAGGAAGGATATACGCCCTGAATATCATAAACCGTTACGTCCCAGCGTCCCAGAACTGGGCCTTTATCGACCTTCGTCTTATTCTCTCGAACCTCAAACGGTTTTGGGCTGCAGCTTGTGACAAACAATAACAAAGAAACGAACCATATTTTAGTTTGCATTGATCAACCCACCCTATCAACAATAATATGAAAAATTCTATTGTGGCTTGAATATCTTTAATTTCAAATCTTTTATAGCTTTGAAATGTTTGGCATTACTTGAAACAAGGGTCATGTTATTTTCTACCGCAGTGGCTGCTATTATAGCATCCCCTGTGTTTAAGCCAGAAGCGAGAGTGTACTCCTCAATATAGATCGACGCCCTATGACCTATATTCTCAGTCAGTGGAAGAACAACAAAACCAAACGATGTAATAAAATCCTTTACATATTTATGCTGAATTTTGTTCTTGGCGCATTGCAGAAGTTCCATATAAGTTTGAATGGAAAGATATCTGTCCTGAGATCTCTCCATTAACCTCACAGCTTTTCTATTGCCTCTTTGTACCCAAATAAAAACATCTGTATCAAACATCATTATATCTCGGCTTTCTTAAATCTTTGAGTATATCCAACACGGACTTCTCAGAACCCTCAGATAACATGCCAAAAAAGGGATGGTTCGTCATCTTTTTGTTTTGGTCTTTTTTTGCAGGTACAATAATGCCTTTGACTTTACCATGATAAAGAACGGTTACTTGCTCATTCCTATCGAGCGCTTTGAGAATGTCATTCATTTTATACCTTAAATCAACTATACTGGCTTTCATAAATACCTCCATTTTTATGTATATACTAAATATACATTTTTTGTAGTGATTGTCAACAGAGTAATTGAGTTTTCCGTAATAGAGTTTCCGAACTACACTCATAACACATTGCTACTTAATCATTATCTCTATCACTGTCAGCCTTCTGGGTTAATCCCACTAAATAAGAACTCATAACCACAGCCATCACCAGGAATAGGGCGCTGTAACCGTGTAGACCTAAAAGCACCTCCTGACCATGAGTACCGAATAGCGGGTACATGCTTAGAATAACCGATCCGACAACCGGTAACGAAAGCAGCAAAATCAACCAGAAAGTTATTTTTTGCCAGAGTTCAGTCAGTTGAGGAATCGGTTCTTTATTTTCCGTTTTTTGCCGAATAAAATTCAGCAAGCTTTGCCCATCGTTTTCGTTGAAACGGTGATGATGTGCCCACAAAATACTCACGATTGCTATGCAAACTGCAAACACGGGTGCCGCCACGACGTGGAACAATAAAAGAACCCCGGTGACAGAGTGACCGGTAAACAGTATGGGAAGGAAGCCGCTTAGAGCTAAAATGATGAAACTCACAATGCCAAGAACGTAAACCAGCTTTTGGGGTTGCTGAGGTAAATCCCTTAACCGGATTTTCCTGATTTCAGCAAGTGCCCTTGCTAATGGGCCTTCTGATTCTCGCACCAGGTTTCGGCTGAAATAAACGAGCACCACGACAATACTCAAAAAGCTTATGATTGAAATCACACGAAACATACTCTTCTTGCCCAATCCTTTTTTATAAAATAGTCACGGAAGCTTGGTCGGAAAATATCTTGCGCGGAACATCCTTTTCTTCGACTTCGCTTCTCTGGAGTGGAATCATAGTTCTTTTTCTTTGAGCCCAAAAGTAGTCGTCCTGAGTAGGCCCGACCGGTTTTTGGTCGGGACATAGCGCAGCCCGTCACCCCTCGATACGGTCACCTGAACAGCAGTGACCTACTCGGGATGACTCGCACAGTGCTGACCTGTAACAAGATGCCTCCTGCATGACAGGGCTGCCTTTGGCGTTTCCGACATTTAAAGCATCCGGCAGCCGCCGGATTGCGGGGGCTTCTATGGACAGCCCTCCAATTGTCATGCTGTAAGCATCTTTTCAGCGTGTGGTACAGCCACACAGATGCACGGTCTGTGCCACGCGCAAAAAAGATTCCTGCGGAATAACACTTGATAGTTGAGTTTCTGCTGGAGCAGCGCAAGAATTGGACGAAATTTCATTAATTCAGTAGCCCATTGATCCAATACGCCACGTCACTTTGAACCATCCGATGCCTGGACAAGCACTGCGAAGCCCTTAAACAAATATACTACCAAAATTAATGCAAGTACCGCAGTTGATAGCAGAGCTATTAGTTTCAGCCAGGGGCGAAAAACAAACGACAATGAGAAAAGTCGGGCGTAAAAGGTGCTGACTTTTTGAAAGTCCACCATCTTTTTGGCGGCGCCCTTGCCCGCGGTTACTGGCGTGTCGATTCCTATCTGTGCAAAATAAAACGGTGAATCGATTGCATGACAATCCCCGCAGCCTCGAATTCCCAGGGACTGTGTGGCCGGTCGTACGTCGTGTGCAAAAGCCCATGAGTAGGGCTTAGCAGCCGGATGGTCTTCAGCAATGAGTTCACCCGACTCAGTCAGGCGGTATAGTTGGCCACCACCGACGTAAGCGGGTGTCAGAGCAGAATCGTTCTTAACCAGCCCACGCATGATCCCGACAATCTGCTGTTCCGTCAAGTTGGGCCAATCCCCGGTAGCAAGCGTGTCTCTTTCAACCAGGTTAGCAGCAATGGGCCATACTACTGTCGGATTAATAGGCTGAACCCCATCCGCTTTGATTTTCGCCCAGAATGACGGCCAGAACATTTTGTGGGGTGCAATTTTACCATCTTTCTGCTCAACAAAAACCGGGGCTACAATATGCGGCAGCGCCTCATCCGATCTATTCACAACGTGTGTCCCAAGTGCATGTGCCCTTGAAGTTTTAACGTTGTAAGCATTTTCGTCCGGCCAGGGTCCCGAGTGACAGGCGGTACAGGTTAGTTTACGAAAGTGAATCAGCGGAATTCCCGCATGCTTTGGTACGGGCGCGCCCAACCGGCCAGAGCTCGGTTTTTTCGAGTTCTCTTCGCCGAGGTGGCATCCTTTACAGGTAAAAGTCGCAGCGACGGGCTTGTCATATTCTTCCGCCTCGCCTTCATACCCCCGAATCATAGCGTGATCGAGACCATTGCGATGGCAGTCAACGCATTTCATGCCCGCCATAAGATGGACATCTTCGTCGAATTCCCACCTTTCGGATCCGCCAGTAATAACTTTGGTCGAATGGCAAAAGTAGCACCGCTCGTTGGGAACTTCTCGCACAATGTCGAACAGGACTTTCCCCTGCGCATTAAATCGAGTTTCATCATACGTTACAGACGGAGGAATTTTTCTTCCCACGTCCAATAACGAACCGTAGACGCTGTAATTATCCGGCATGTCTCTGGCGGCCCCACGCACCGAGGCGAATCCACTTGTTGCGCTTGCGGCCCAGCGAAAATTTTGTTTACGCGTTTGGGTGCCAAACTCGGCCTGATCGTGACCCCGTTCGGCATCATGACAGCTCAAGCAGTTAACCTCGAGTTTACCGGAGACCCACCAGCGCATAACGTTTTCTGCGGCCTGCATCTCTTCATCATCGCCAATACTGCCTCCTGGCATGTGACGACCGAACAATTGGATAAACTGCATGGGCGTGATATTCAACTCATCGGGATGATAAGTGCCGGCCCAGTCACGGTAAGACAGGGGTAGCTGGGTTGCAGTAATTCGGTCCACAAGAATCCACGGCTCGCCACGGCGCCCAGCAGGCACATTGGGCTTAGCCGCGTTAAAATGCCATCCGGAGCTTATTTTGCGGTAATCATGACACGGTAGACAGGTTTGTTTGGTGGAAAAGGGCAGCATGCGCTCCATCCCCGGCCTGATTAAAGAGCCTTCTTCATCATACAGGTCAATGAGGTGCACCGGAATTGAGCGGTTCCCGTCGCTAACGTCTCCCAGTTTTATCTCTTGAGCGAGAGCTGACGTCGAATAAATGCTCAGTAAGATTAATATAAGAGCAACCAGTTTAGAAGCACGGTCGGAAAGTCCCCAAGGGTGCCCATTTCTGGTTTCACGAATCCCAATCCGCCCATCTAGGTCGGGATGGGTTTCCATCTTCCGATGACCGTTCATCTGAAATCTTCTTTTTTGTGATCTACACTAATTCCTGCTTGACTACAAAAACTAAGATAGTTATATTACAAATAGTATTCTATATTTTCAAGGGAAGATAAACATATGAAAATAGAAATCCATATTCATTACTTCGAAGAGGTTGGCGCTATAATCGCCCTCTGTCCTGAATTGCAGGTTTCAAGTTTTGGTGACACTTTGGAAGAGGCCGAAAACAGCATCAGGGAAGCATTAGACCTGTTCCTCGAAGGTTGTGAGTCCTTAGGCACCCTCGATGAGGTATTGGAAGAATCTGGCTTCAAAAAAAGCGACGATAAGTGGATTCTTCGTAAACCGATAAAGACTACCAAGACTACCCTGCACCGTTCGACAGGAACGGCTTCTTATGCCTAAGCTGACTCCGGTCCACTATCAAAAGCTCATTAAGATCTTCGAGCTCGATGGTTTTCATGTCGTACGCAAACGCGGCGACCACATCATGTTGACCAAACCTGGAGTCAAGCGACCACTGGTCATCAAATCAAGCCCTCGCAAAGTACCTGTCACGCACATCAAAACCAATCTTAATTCCGCTGGAATGTCGCGCGAGAGGTACTTTGAACTATTAGAAAAGGTACGGTAAAATGGTTTTGTCATTTTACTTGCCCCTTTGACGCGTTGTATTCAATTTCTCAACCGCGCGACGATGAACCAATCACGAAGCCATCTGGTGGCTCTCATCAAATTCTAAATTCTACCGGCTTGAAATGGAGTTTTCTGCCAGCTTCTACCGCCTGGTTAACTTTCAGTACAGTTACCGCCGTTTCAAAACCAACGCGCTCTGGACAATTGAGTTTTGCTTTGCCTCGAATGGCATCGAAGAAATTTTCCAGGTGCGGTTTGTGGTAAGGGTCATTGAATTCCACCGCCAATCGATATTGGGGCGGTGCCACGGTCTCGCGCACATCCAACACCGCGTTGGTCTCTGGAGGTTGCGTTTCCTCGAGCGGTGCTTCCAGGTATCCCATCTGCACCCACTTGGTCCAGTCGGGTGCAGATGGTTCACGCCAGATGCTGCCTCTACCGGCCGATTCCGAAATTTGCAGGGTACCCTGATCTCCTAAAAAATTTTCAAAATAACCCTGGCTGCTATTGGTGGTTATGGTTTGATAAAAAGCTCGAACCGTACCCTGCTCAGTTTCATATTCATAAATAGCTAAAACCGTATCATACCATTCGTGGGTCTCTTTGTCATAGTAATCGGTGCCACCGCTGGCCATGACGGATTTTGGTTGAGCCTCCAGGAACCAATTGAAAATATCGATCTGATGCGAGCCTAAATCTACAATCGGGCCGCCACCCAGATTCCGGTACCAGCGCCAATTGCGATATTGATGCATGGAATCATAACCATACTTTTGTAACGTGGCCAGGGAGATCGCATACTTCTTAGGCCAACCGAGATCCGGCTGTGCCGCGCGGTTCCACTGCGCATTGATCGTGGTGATGCGGCCAAGAATCCTGGCCTCCTTTAGCAGTTTATGGTAGCAGTGCAGGTAGCGAGGATTGCTGCGACGCTGATGGCCAATCTGCAGCAGCTTACCGGTCTGCCGGGCAGCCCGTACCATCCTCCGAGCACCTTCAAGAGTGTTGGACATCTCCTTTTCACAATAAACATGTAGTCCAGCCTGCAAGCAATCGACCGTTTGTTGAGCGTGCCAAAAGTCCGGTGTGGCGATGATGACGGCGTCAAGATCGTCCTCCTGAGCCAGCATTTCTCTGTAGTCTTCATAAGCACCTGGTTCATGACCGTACTTTTCCAGCAATCGTGTAGCTCGTTTCAGGTTGTAATCTCTCCAAATATCACAAACGGCTTTAAAGCGGATATTCGGGATTTTAAGGCCCGCGTTCAATAAAACCTGGCCCTCGGCGCCAACTCCAATTATTCCTATATTCAAATCGTTTGAAACTTTGCTTTTTTGCTGTCCCAGCACCATTGGTGAAAAAAGCATCCCTGCTCCGGCGGCGGCAGTATAGCGCAGGAAACTCCGCCTGTCCATGCCCTTCTTAATCTCTTGCTCACTCATCGTACTTGTGACGACTCCTGTAAATTTAGAATGTGCTGATAATAACGGCTACTGGATTGGATGAATCGATTTTTTCATCCATGGAGTTCACCCAACAATCCGCAGAATTTTATTAAACTGTCACATCGGCTACAAAGTCCAACCGCCATAGTACTTGCGTCTGACGAATTTGTTTGCTTCCTCCACATTGGTGACTTTCATGTTCTCTCCATCCCAAAGCAGTCTTTGGCCTGGCGCGCGGATGGCGAGATTACCGAGGAGAACAATCTCTGTCATAGGACCCGAGACTTCGAAGTTGGAACAGGGAGCCGGCCCCCCTTTACAGGCCTGGATAAAATCTCGATAAATCCCTTCCACACGAGGCAGGCTCTTTGGCGGCCGTTTGTAGGCTTTCATCGCCGATTCTGGTATTAGCCTCGGATTCTTACCATAAGTGCCGCACATGATGGTGCCCTTATCTCCGACCAAAAGCACGCCGCCGTCATGGTCACCCATGCGCCTTCCCTCTTCCAGCTCCGCGGGGCGCAGAGGCATCAATCCGCCATCATACCAGGTCATTGTCACCGGTGGCATACTGCCGCGGGCCGGGAATTCGTAATGGACAATAGACCCAATGGGCCCGGTTTCGTCGTTCGAGGGGGTTGAACTCGCCTGGATGCTTGTCGGATGACCCAAATTAAACGCCCAAACCGGGGTATCTATAAGATGGCAGCCCATGTCACCCAAAGCGCCCGTGCCGAAATCCCACCAACCACGCCAACTAAACGGAACATAGGCTGGATGATACGGACGATAAGGCGCCGGACCAAGCCAGAGATTCCAATCGAGTCCGCGGGGCACTGATGGAATGGTATCGGGTCTGTCAATCCCTTGTGCCCACCAGCCGGCAGGTCGGTCGGTCCAGACATGCGCTTCCCGTACTTCACCAATGGCGCCGTCTGCAACCCATTCAACTATTAAACGGTTCCCTTCGCCTGCGTGCCCCTGATTGCCCATCTGTGTAGCGACTCCCATCTTGCGAGCTGCCTCCCTGAGAAGTCGAGCTTCGTAGATATCATGCGTTAACGGCTTCTGACAATAGACATGCTTGCCGCCTTTAATGGCAGCCATAGCAGCTACAGCGTGCACGTTGTCCGTGGTAGCAATGGATACGGCATCAATATCTTTTTCCTGTGCCAACATATCGCGAAAGTCGACGTAGTCGGCACATCCCTTGTATTTGCCGTTAGTCGTTTGTTCGCCATAGTGCTTCTCAACGACCATCTTGGCGGGCTTGCGTCCACCGAGATGCTTTCCCCAGGTCTTAAACTCCTCAAAGACATCACAAACAGCAACGACTTGTAGGTCCGGAATTTTTAGGAATTGTTGCATATCGTGAGTGCCCTGGCCACCTACACCAATCATTGCAAGATTGATCTTATTACTCGGTGCAATGTACCCAGGACCTCCCAGAACATGTCTAGGAACGATTACGATACCGGCAGCAGTAGTAGTAGCAGCCTTCAAAAAATCACGTCGGGACATGCCTTTTTTTTGCGGTGCAGACGACTTTTTCTTTTCTTTCATTTTTTGACTCCTCAATATCATTGAATTAAAGATTAAATCCGCTGTTTTTTATGTAAGACTGGTAATCAAAAGCACTGTCTTTTCAAATTCGTTCCCGAGTTTCAAACTCATCATAGATCAAACCAAAGCGTCTTTTGTAGCCAAAGATCCATTCGAAGTTATCGAAACAGAAGTTCTGGTGAAGCAGCTTTTTGGCCCACAGAATCGGAACTCCCACTGAATTGAATTAACAATAAGGTCGATTCCGTGGGCGGACTTTATAGTCAAGTTTGCATCGCTAAATTTACCCGAAGGCAATTGACTTAATAATTAAAGCACGTTGTTTGTCATTGGCTTCACTGTCATCAGAGCTTTTTATATAAGAATGCACAATTTCAAGCGTAATCTTATAATCGCCGAATCTTGATGTTCCGGTACCAGACCTTATCACCGTGATCCTGTAAGACGATGTGACCTTTGCGGTAGCGGCCATAATCCGGGAGTTTGCCAAACTTGCTATTTGCGACCAGTCTTTGCCATTCCGGACTTCCGATCTCATACTCTACAATCTTGTATCCATTCAGCCAGTGCTCCACATGATTCCCTTGCACAACGATCCGGACTTCGTTGTAGCGTCCCACCTCTCGAGTCACATCTTTCGTTGGAGCGTGCAGTGCGTAATTTGAGCCCGCTGAGGTCAGAGGATCTCGTCCGTCTTTGTGCCCTTTGTTGTCAAGCACCTGCATCTCAGGGCCTGTGTGCCAGGAAGCCTCCCGGTTTTCAGATACTCGAAAGAAGATACCGCTGTTGCCGCCAGGTGAAATTTTCCATTCGAGCTTAAGTTCAAAGTCGTCGAATTGTTCAATGGTCATAATATCGCCTTTACCTTCGCCGGTGAAGTACAGTTCACCTTGCTCGGTAATCACCCAACCCTGCGGTACCGTGTCCATCCTAAAACCGCGCCAGCCGTTAAACGTCTTGCCGTCGAACAGCAGCTTCCAGCCTTCTGCCTTTTCTTCCGCGGTAAGAAAATTCTTCGCGGGTTCTGCTTCTTTTTGTAGCATCTTGCCACCTCCACAACATGTAAACAAAATACATAAACCAATTGGAAGAATTACGTTTTTCATAATCATCACCCAGGTTTGTTTAGCACTCCAGCGCAAAATCCATAGAAATGTCATTTCGAGTCAGGCGGCTGCCTGACTAGTTTGTGCCTAAATCAGACCCCTCGACTACGTCCGGCAACTGCCGGACTCCGCACGGGGTGACAATCAGGTGGTTAGAGGCCCCTTAAATTGACGCCTATGGGCAGTTG
>JBHHYI010000157.1:0-9681 GCA_046757525.1 bacterium
GTGACCGTATCGAGGGGTGACGGGCGTCGATACGAAATTCCCCTTGTTGAAGGGGGACGGTTTTTGAAGCGTCCAGCGAAAAAACCAGGGGGATTTTAGGAGACGTTCTGAGAACCTAAGCCATGGTTCTGGCCTCCAGACATCCCTCTGATTTTCGCTCTGCACGAGCGAAAATCTGTCTCCCTTCAAAGGGAGAATTGCCCCCGCAATCGAGACGATTGCGTTACGAAAATAAGAAGCCTTTAGGCCCGGGAAGTGACTTCGTCAGTCAAAGTTGCAGACGTGCCCAGGTATTGCTGCACGGTTGCAAAAATCTTCTGCTTCCGTATGGGCTTGGAAAGATAACCGTCGCAACCTGCCTCCAGGCATTTCTTAATTTCCCGTTTTCCCTGATGGGCTGTCAGGGCAACGATGGGGGTCTGCTGCCCATTCTCCAGGGCCCGAATCGCCGAGGCGGCGCCGTAACCGTCCAGCACCGGCATCTCCATGTCCAGCAAGACCAACGAAATCGACCGCCGCTTAAATGCCTCCACCGCCTCCTGACCATTCTCCGCAAAGAGCAACCGGTACTCGTTTGTCTTCTTCAGGTAGCTCTTCAGCAAATTCCGGTTGTCCACTGAATCATCCACCACCAAAATCACCGGCCGCGGGTCGAGCCAGCGAGAAACCGTCTCCAAAAGTACCTTCTTCTTCAAAGGCTTGGTCATGTAGTCATCCATGTCGTGCTGCAAACATTTCTCCCGGTAGCCCTGCAACGCATGCGCCGTAAGCGCAATGATCGGGCAACGCTCCTCCTTCAACGCCTGCTCCACCGCCCGAATGCGTTGGGTCGCCTCAAAACCGTCCAGCACCGGCATTTGCACGTCCATCAAAACTAAATCATAGTGAAACGCCTGGAACGCTTCCACTGCCACAGCTCCGTTCTCTGCAATATCGACCCCATATCCCCCCTTTTCCAGTATTCTTTTGGCCAACTGCTGATTGTCCGGATTGTCTTCCACCAGCAACAGCCGAAAACGGCGACTCCCCCGCGAGACCTGAACCCCTTGAACTTCCCGGGGCGCTGCCTCAACCTCCTCCTGGTCGATGCGCAGCACGCGCATCAGCGCATCGAAAAGCTTCGATTGTTTGACCGGCTTGGTCAGCGCCTGCGCAATCGACAACTCGCGCTGCACCTGGGAACTCAGCCCACCCCAGGAAGAAAGCATGCAAATCTTGATCTGGCTGTATTTGGTCTCCTGCCGGATGGCCCGCGCCACTTCGACCCCATCCATCTCAGGCATCTGGTGATCGAGAATGATGAGGTCGATGCCCTCCCACCTCTTCTGCAAAGTCAAAAGCGCTTCAGCACCGCTGGCAGCCTGCAAAACCTGGAAACCCCAGGCCGAAAGGGTCTTCTGCAAAATCAGCCGATTGGTCTGGTTGTCATCCACCACCAACAGGGTTATCTTGCTAAAATCCGGATAAGCATAATGCCGCCGCACCGGTTGAGCCTTGCCAATCGGCAGGGTCAACACGAATTGAAACGTGCTGCCCTGGCCCGGTGCACTCTCCACCCACATCTTACCGCCCATCATCTCCACCAAAGACTTCGAGATACTCAAGCCCAGCCCCGTGCCCCCGAATCTACGGGTGGTAGAACTGTCGGCCTGGGTAAATTTGTCGAATATTTTCCTCTGCTGTTCTCTGGTTAGCCCAATGCCGGTATCGCAGACCTTAAAATGCAGGGCCACAGTCTGGCCCGACCCCTCCTGTGCAACCGTAGCCTCTGCCGGCTCAACTTCAATGGTGATCTCTCCCCGTTCGGTGAATTTGATGGCATTGCCCACCAGGTTGACCAAAATCTGCCGCAGCCGGGTGGAATCGCCGACGACGCAGGTCGGCAACGAAGGCGCCACGTAACACAGCAGCTCCAAATCCCTGGCGCTGGCACGAAGGTTCAGGATTTCCGCCACCCCTTCAACCACGTCTCTGAAATCGAACGGGGCTTCCTCCAATTCCATCTGCCCCGCCTCGATCTTGGAAAAATCGAGAATGTCGTTGATCAGAGCAAGCAGCGATTCCGAGGAAGACTGCACCACACTCAAGTACTCCTGCTGCTCCTTATCCAACTCCGTGTCCAAAGCCAGCTCCGTCATGCCGATGATGGCGTTCAGCGGCGTGCGAATCTCGTGGCTCATGTTGGCCAAAAACTCGCTCTTGGCAAGATTGGCTGCCTCGGCGCTTTCTCTGGCCGCCTCCAGTTCCGCCATCATTTCAACCGCTCTGGCATTGGCCTCCGACAGTGTTCGGTTGATTTTGTGTAATTCCATCTCTGCTTTGAGGCGCTCGAGTTCAGCGCCGGCTCTGGTAGCAAAAAGCTTAAGAATGGACTTGCTTCTTGGGTCGTCCTGCATGGGTTTGTCGTCGAGCACGGCTAAGAGACCCAACAAATTCTCCGACGAGTCAAACATCGGGATTCCCATGTAGCTCTCGGCTTCCAGGGCAACCAGGTCTTTGTCCTTGGGGAATAGTTTCTGTACATCCCTTGGATGGTAGCAAATCTCTCCATCAATGACGCCCTGGCAGGGGGTATCGGCTAAGTTGTATTCATAATTCTCTTCGAAGTCCTTGCCGCTCCAGTAAGCCAGCGTGCGAACTCTGGTCTTTTCGGAGTCCACACACTCAGAAACGAGCGCATAGCGAACGCGCAGTGTCAAGGCCAGATGTTTGACCAGCGAGCGAAAGAACTCCTCACCGGTGGTCGAAGAGATCGCAGTGACGATGTTGCGCAGCGCCTCCTCGGTTCTTTTGCGCTCGCTGATATCGCGATAAATGGCATAGATTCCCACCTGTCCCTCTCCAACCTGGATGGGTGCGCCCAGGATGGACACGTCTATTAAGGTGCCCTCTTTGTGACGCCGCACGGCTTCCAGGCTGACGTTCTGGCCGCTGACTACCTGTGTCGTAGCTGAGACGGCTTCCTGGCTGTGGTCTTCCGGAACGATTAGCTCGTTGATCAGTCGATTGAACGCCTCGTCCTGTGTGTAACCAAACAACTGTGTGAAATGCTTGTTAACGCGCATCACCCGATCATCAGAATTCAGGATGGCAATAGCATCGGGCGAACTTTCAAAAAGCTGCTCCAGGTAAGCTTTTTGCGTCCTGAGGTCAAACTCGGCCCGTTTTTGTTCAGTAATATCGCGCAGGATGACCACGCGCCCGTGGCGTTGCCCACGACGATTATAAAATGGAGAAATCCGAAGCTCGTATTCGCCTCTTCCATGCCCATGTTCCAATACGATTTCTTCGTGAGCTTCGCTGACGTCTCTAAAGCGTCGGTCCAGGCGGAGGTGATTGGCAAAAAACTCGTCTGCGTTCTTCCCGACAACGTCCGACTTCTCAGCACCGAGAATATTCTTGGCGGCAGGGTTTAAGTCTAAGATTCGGTTTTGCACGTCGAGCACGATCACCCCATCGGGCATGCTGTCGATAACCGCATGCCGGGCTATTGGACGGATGTCTAAGAATCGAAAACGCGCCAGCCCCATAGCTATTAACACCCCGGTCACAGTAAAAGCAAACGGTGTCAGATCCAGGTTTGCAACAGGACTCAATCCCGCAGTATGGACAACATTGCCCACCCAGGGCAGCAAGGCACCGACGATTAACACCGCAGCCTGGAGACGAAAGAGCTGGGCCGAACGAACTGTTGCCTGAACCAGCAGCACGGTGCCGCTCAAAAGCAAAAGATAAGAGAAGGCAGTGAAAACCCAAAACCAGGCTCCGTAAGTCATGCTCAACATCAAAGTGCCACCGCTTTGCACTTGCTCGATTCTTTGCCAGAGCAAGCCGTGAAGCTCGTTGCTCCAGACCACTGCCTGCGTCAGAAGAGGGACCACCCCCAACAACGCGATGTTACGCCGGCTAAGCCATTTTTCGCGGCAGCTAAATTGCAGGGCCAGGGCCAGCCAGCTCAACGGTATCAGGGCAATGCCAAGGTACTGCACTTTGGCCCAAAATATTTTGGTCGCCAAATTCGTCGACCCAAGCTCCAGGGCATAGCCAATGGACCATTCGGTCACCGCTAACATGATCAAAGATGAGGCCGCAGCCCCCGGAATGGATCGTCGTCGCCAAAAGAAAATCCCCAGGAATATGGAAATCCCGGCGGTAACGAGCAAAGCAGTGGTGTAGGTGCCAAGTTCCCAGTCCATGATTCTCAAGTCTCAAGTGTGTGTTCGATCGCCAGAATAGAAATATCGTCTTCGAATTCATCGGTTCGGTGCCACACTTGTAAACGCTGCCTGAGCTTCTGCAACAGTTCCTGCAAGGGCAACTCTCGATGCTCGTTCAGAAATGCCATCAATCTCGTTTCGGAAAAGAGTTCCTGGTCCTGGTTCGGACATTCGGTAATGCCGTCAGAATACAACAGGATTCGATCGCCCGCATGAAAATCAAACGCCACCGTTTCGTACTCGATGTCCGGAAACATGCCTACCGGGAATCCCCCATCCCCAATGACGGCAGCTTTCTTCCCTTGTCGCATTAAAATCGGACTGGGGTGCGCAGCCTGACCGATTCGAACGCGTTCATTGCGGGTGTCAATGACCCCATAGACCATGGTAAAATATTGCATGGCGTCCTGTTCGTTCTGAAAGCGTTGGTTGAGAGATTTGAGCACCTGTGCTGGTGGGAAGATCTGGCAAGCTTTGGAATTCGGGTCGTAATGTTTCAAGATGCTATCTTGCATCGAGGCCGGCGTGAGCATCTTGCTCAAAGTCACCGCGATCATAGCCGAGGGGATGCCATGACCGGCCACATCCAACAGGTAGAAGCCCACGTGACTTTCGTCCAATTGGAAAAAGTTGAAAATGTCTCCGGCCACAAAAGTGCTGGGGAAAAAGATCCAGTCGAATCTTATCCCCTGAATAGAAGAAGCGGCCCCGGGGAGAAGGCTTTCCTGCATCTTAGCCGCAGCTTCCAGGTCTTTACGAATGGTCCCATAAGCTTCGCTCAGCTTCTTGTTTCTCTCTTCCAGATCGTGTTCCAGTTTTAGAATCCGTTCTCCTGCTCTGATGCGCACGTTTAGTTCCCCTTTGTTGAAGGGCTTTACCAGAAAGTCGTCCGCACCCGCCTGCATGCCCTCGATAAGCTCGTCCTTGGCATCTTTGGCGGTCAGGAGCATGATGTAAACGTACCTGGAAAAATTGGCCGCTCGTATCTTGTTGCACAGCTCCAAACCGTCCATGTTGGGCATCATCCAGTCGCTGATGACAAAGCTCACCGGATCATTTTGCAGAATGCCCCAGGCGCACGCGCCATCGGCAGCTTGAATAACTTCGTGACCCCACTTCCGGAGAATCCTGGCCAAAAGAAGTCGCGTATCCTGGTCGTCTTCGGCAATCAGTATGCGCACACGTAATCCCGCGGTCTAATGTTTATATTTTTCAACAAATTAAATATAGCAATGCTAATTAAATATCGTCCCTTTTGACACTTTCTTTATCCCCGGCGTGGCCGCAAATGAATGGAAAACGGATTTTACGGATCGAAGGGATTTACCTGGAGCCGCAGAGCCGCGCAACCAAAGATCAGCCACAGATTCACTGCCTCAAACAGATTCAGTCGGGCCAATCCGTTCGAGTCAGTTAAATCCGTACAATCCGCGTTCCAATTCTTTTTGTACTTTCTTGTAAGAAATGAGATGTAAATGCTATTGTGACCAAGATCAAATGCCCTGCGACCTGGGCAATTCTCAGGATGAGGCGACCTGAAGATGCCGACAGTTTGAGTGCTTTTTTTGCCCAATCCTGTTTGAGCTGCTTGGACTGCTTCCTGTGTGTAGGGCTGTCAACGCCAACCTTCGAAATGTTTCCGCATATTTTCGCTAAATAGCCTATATATTTAGTATTGTTCGCCGTTTACAAGAGCTGTAACAGGGGCCTTTGAACTGGCCCGTTCTTTTAAGTTATGTCATAGAGATTAAATCTTGTTCATAACCGAATGACGGTGACCGAATTTTGCTTATATTTGAGCATCTTGAAATGGCAATCGACTAAACGTTCGGTGGGTTAATACCGATTTATCTTACAATATCAAAGAAATCGAAAACAATATTCAGGAGGAATATTTGATGAAAATTGCGGTCGTTGGTACGGGTTATGTTGGACTGGTAGCTGGAACCTGCTTTGCAGATTCTGGAAACGAAGTCATTTGTGTGGACATCGACAAAGCGAAGATCGAGAAGTTGAGTCGCGGGGAGGTGCCGATCTACGAGCCTGGGTTGGAAGAAATGGTTTACAGAAACCTCAAAGGGGACCGGTTGTTTTTCTCAACAGACATAAAGCCTGCGGTAGAAAAATCTCAGATTATTTTCATCGCAGTAGGCACCCCGCCCGATGAAGATGGTTCAGCGGATTTGAAATTTGTGTTAGCGGTTGCCAGAGAAATCGGTAAATCCATGAACGGCTTCAAGATTGTGGTGAACAAAAGCACCGTACCCGTGGGCACAGCCGAAAAGGTCTCCGAGGAGATCCGCAAGTTCACCAATCACAATTTTGCGGTGGTGTCCAATCCGGAGTTCTTGAAGGAAGGCGCGGCCATCGATGACTTCATGCGTCCCGACCGCATTGTCATCGGCACCAGCAACCCGGACGCTGCCGAAACCATGAAAAATCTCTACGCCCCGTTTGTGCGCTCCGGCAAACCCATACTCATCATGAACGAAAGAAGCGCAGAGTTGACCAAGTACACGGCCAATTCTCTTCTGGCCACCAAGATTTCTTTCATCAATGAGATAGCCAACCTCTGCGATGTGCTGGGCGCCGACATAGAAATGGTGCGCAAAGGGGTGGCCACGGACGCACGCATTGGGCCTCACTTCATCTACCCGGGAACGGGCTACGGCGGTTCCTGCTTTCCGAAAGATGTGAAGGCGATCATCAAGACCGCGAACGACCACGGCATCGACCTCAAGCTCATCAGATCAGTCGAAGAAATCAACAGGCGCCAGAAGACGATTCTATTCAGAAAAATCCAGGATTATTTCCAAAACGACCTCAAGGGCAAGACTTTTGCCTTGTGGGGCCTGGCCTTTAAGCCGAAGACCGATGACATGCGCGAAGCCCCCGCCATCTCCGTGATCAATGCTTTGAATGCACAAGGTGCAAAAGTACAGGCCCACGACCCGGAAGCTTTGGCAGAAGCGGCCAGAATCTTTGAGGATAGACTCGAGAAGGATTTGTTTTTGTTTCGTAAACGCTACGATGCACTGGAAGGTGCCGATGCCCTGATCATCATGACCGAGTGGAACGCTTTTCGCGAACCGGACTTCTACTTAATCAAAGAGACTCTCAATTCACCTGCCATATTTGACGGAAGGAATTTGTACAATCCGGCCCGTTTGCACAGGCTGGGCATTGATTACTTTTGCATCGGTCGGTCCAACAACAATCATCATGTACCACAAAGCGCATACAGCACCGAGGCGCTCATGCAAGAAGTCGCCTGAGGAAGCGTCAAAAGGAGGAAACGGCTTCTTCGACCGTGTCGAAGATATCAAACACGCGGTACAATCGGGTCAGCTCAAATATCGTTCGTACCGCCGGCCGTAGACCAACGAGCTTTAGATCGCCCTGGTGCACGGTGGTTCGTTTTAACCCGGTCACCAGGGCTCCAAGAAAAGAGCTGTCCACAAATTCTGCCATGCTCAAGTCCACAACCAAATTGGTGTTACCCTTTTCGATTTGATTGAGCAGCTCGTCCTTGAGGCCTTTGGCTATGTCAATCGTTGCCCGTGGAGTTTGCACGTTCACCACCAGGACGCCGTTTATTGCTTGCATCTTAAGTCTCATAATGGATTCCCTTGATTTGATCGATCTTATTCTCTTGCAGAATTACTGTTGTAGTGTTCTTTAATTTCAATAATCTGGGGCAAAATACTCAGAAAATTCTCAACCAAAAACGGATCGAAATGCTTGCCGCTTTCGTCAGCAATCTTGGCGATGGCCTCGTCTACGGTCCACGCCCGCTTGTAGGGCCGTGAAGAGGTTAAAGCGTCAAACACGTCACACAGCGCGGCAATCCGGCCGTGTAGATGGATTTCTTCACATTTTAGAGCATTGGGATAGCCGGAGCCATCCCATCTTTCGTGGTGAGTCAAAGCTATGTGGCGAGCCATTTGCATGAGGCTGGTGTCGCTTCCGGACAAGATCTCCGCGCCTATCTGTGTGTGTTGTTTCATGATTTGCCACTCTTCGGGATCGAGCTTGCCTGTTTTCAACAAAATGATGTCGGGTATGCCGATTTTGCCGATGTCATGCATGGGGCTGGCATTCAATAAGAGCTCGCATTCACGCGCACTCAGCCCCAGCGCCCGCGCCAAACGTTCAGCGAACAGACTCATGCGGATAATGTGCAAGCCGGTGTCGCTGTCGCGATATTCAGCGGCGCGCCCCAAACGACGAATGACCTCGAGACGCGTTCTGTGGAGTTCCTTAGTGCGTTCGCGGACCTTGTCTTCCAGAATCTTGTTCTGGTCGCGCAATTGATTGTGCAGCAGGCGAACTTCCAACATGTTGCGTATACGCGTCAGCACTTCAACTTTGTCAAGAGGCTTGCTCAAAAAGTCCTTTGCGCCGGACTTCAAAGCTTTCAGTCTGCTTGTCTGTGAAGAATCGGCCGTGAGAACCAGGATCGGCAAGTAGCTGTCCTTTTCGATCTCCTGCAATTGCTCCATGACCTGGAATCCGTCCAGGTAAGGCATGTCCAGATCCAGCAAAAGCAGGTCTGGCTTGAAGTCGTGGTACAACGAGGCTGTGTTACGTGAATCGGTGGTACTGCGGATGTCAAAGTAACCCGCTCTGTGTAACATTCGTTCTAACAGAGAGACATTGTCTTTGAAGTCATCAACGATGAGAATCTTGGCCCGATCGATGTCTGGTGTCGCAGTCATATCTCAGGATCCTTTAGGACAACTACGCTTGAGCATTTCTTCACTCTCATTAAAAGTTCGGCAGAAGCCTTAATATCTTAAGTGAAAGAGGCAAGGCTAAAATCACCCCTGATCGGACTAACGCAGCGTTCCTTAAATAACACCGCAGTTTGCATGCCAGCAGTCCAAAAAGTCATTTCGACCCATGTGTGAAGTTAGTTATTGATTGACCGAAAACTCATCTAACGACTATCATTTCGAATCAGGCGAATGCCTGATGAGAAATCTCGCTAAGCACCAAAATAGCAAGTACTTGTGTAACCAGATTTCTCCTCCGTCCGGCAGTTGCCTTTTGGCGTCAACTTAAGGGGCGTCTAACCACTATATTGTCACCCCGAGCGGAGTCCGGCAGTTGCCGGACGTAGTCGAGGGGTCTGATTTAGGCACAAACCAGATTTCTCGCTTCACTTCGTTTCGCTCGAAATGACAGTTTGGGGGCTTAAGTTGACGCTTATGGGCAGTTGGCGGATTGCAGACGGACGCAAAAAACGCGTCCCCTACTAACTCTTAAGTCGTTAGCTGCTTAGACTGAACCTAATTTGTAATCCAAAAGTATCGAGATTGATGTCCGTTTGTTCGTTTAATGTGACCGAAGTTAGTTTACCCAGCAGATTTAGCCAGAACATCGGCCACCCATGAATCTATTTTCTTGCCCGCTTTCTCAGCCGCAAGTATGACTCTTCGATGTTGTTCAGGAGAAAGTCGTA
>JBHHYI010000158.1:0-9652 GCA_046757525.1 bacterium
AGTTGATCAACACCAGGGAGACTTCACCATGAAAAAATTCATAAGCTTAGTTCTCTTATTCAATCTGGTCTTTATGCTAACGATGCAAGAAATCTTGACGGCGCGTCCACAAAAAAAGCAGAAATACACTTTGGCCGTGCTCAACTTCGGCGTGGAGGACAGCGACCTTACCGAAGCTGATTCCAGACTGATTACACTGCGTTTCAGCGAAGAATTAGGCAAAGTGAATATTTTTTACACCTTGCCACAAGAGGCTGTGGAGAAGGTGCTTCTGGACCACCAGATCGATCTGTTCAATTGTGCTGCCATTGAATGTGGCGTCCAGGCCAGCGGCGTTTTAGGGACTCAGCTCATCGTTGTCGGCAATATCAAGCAGACAGAGGGGGCTTATGTCGTCAAAGCGCAAATGGTCCACACCCACAGCCGCGAAATCGTCCAGACGCTTTCCGAAGACTTCCAGGGGGATGCGGAGGGTCTGATCGACTTCATGTCGGTGTTTGCCAGGAAATTTGTCGGCCTCCCGGTGGCTCCGCCGCAAGCAGGCCCTGAAGCCGTCGAGAACGACGTTCCGCCGCAACCCTTGTCCAAACCAGGCGGGTTTAATTGGAAGTATTTGGGATTGGGATTGCTCATCGCGGGCGGGGTTAGTACCGGGGTTTACTTTTTGCAGCGTGGTTCCGACAACCGGACTCCGGTGGAGACTTCGCTTGCCCCGTTGGATGGCCCGCCGTCTTTCCCATGATTTGCCCGAAATCTGTCGATTACTTGTTTGGCTTCAACGGAGAACAACCATGAATAAGATTGTCTGGTGCGCGGCTTTGATTTTGCTCTTGCAGGCTGGCGTTGCTCACCCACAAATCACCAAACCAGCTCTTGCTCAGATCGATTTTCTTCGTGACGGCGAATCGGTGAACGTCACTTCTGTTGGGGACATCACCGTAGAATTGAAATTTGACCGACCGATGAACCGGAACTTCGACCCGGTGGTCAATTTTGGCCTGGAGCCGCCTTATCCGCTCAATGTGCCGAAAGGCCAGGGTTGGATTTCCAACATCCTCTGGCAGGGCTTCTTTACCGTTTCAAACGAGAATCCGGAAACCGCAGACGGAGAGTATATCTTCAAGATTTATGGTGCGGTGGATACGATTGGCATCGCAATGGACAGTACGCTCAGCTCTGATTTAGACAAAAGCTTGTTCATTTGCCGTTTTGGAGAGCTGCAAATTGAGGAAAATACACTGGAGTTTGGCAACCTCAATGCTGGCACGTCTAAGAGCTTATCTTTGATGCTACGCAATGTCAGTTGCGCGGACATCGACACCGTTAGACTCAGCCAGCTCTCGGCCCCATTTTTTGTGGTGAACCAACTCTCGACTTTTTCCATTTTTGGTGAAAGCAGTGTGAGCGTAACTTTGAGATTTGACCCACTTACCCGAGGCAGCTTTACCGATACACTGGTGATTGAAAGCAGCGACCGCCATCACAGCACCTTTGAAATCGCTTTGAATGGCAGCGCACATGGGCCGAAGATCGAACTTGATCCCGACACCGCATTGAACTTCGGTCACGTCGAAGCGGGTTCCGACAGCTCGCAAGTGGTGGTGGTAACCAATCGGGTTGCCAAAGATTCTGCTTTGAGCGACACTTTGAGGGTGTCGAGTATTAGGGCCACCAATGCCACGATCTACAAGGTCTCTCCCAGGAAGTTAACCATTCCTCCCGGGGCCAGCAAGAACGTCACGGTCACGTTTAAACCAAAAGAAAACCGGAGTTACAATGGCCACCGGCTGGATTTTCAAACCAACGATTTGACGCAGCCGGCCGGCATCCGTTCCATTGGCCTAAACGGGGATGCCACCGACAGACAGCCTCCTCCATCGCCATCAACCCTGACCATTGATTGGGGTTACACCGGCGGGTACACCAATGGCCAGAGTTTGCATATTTGTTGGGAGAACCCGGACGATCCCTCGGGCATTGCCGAGATCCGTTGGAAGTTTACCCAGAAAAACGTTGCGCCGCAAAATGCCAATGATACCACCGCAGCCGGCGGTCGCTACCTGCTCCAGGACAACACCACGTGTGCAGACTTGCCGCTGTTTGGCCGTCTGACAAAATCTGGCCGATGGTACTGTTTTGTCTGGTTTGTGGACGGCAACAACAATTCCGGTTGGGCCAACAATCCGCTCCGAACCTCTTTCGTTTATGACGTCAATCCGCCCGGCCAGCCGGTCATTCTGGGAAGATCGATTCCGTCAGGGCAATGGTTTGGCTCCGCGGCAGCCTTCTCTCTAACCATAGGGATTCCGGTGGATTCCGAGCGCGGGGTGCGCGACGCCTCTGAACTTCGCTGGAAATTTCAAGCCGCTCCCACAACGGCTGCCGACACCAGCGGCAGCAAGCTCATACAAAGCAACGGCCAGGAGCAGGTGACGCTTACCCTGCCTTTTGCAGATCCGGCCTTGTGCGGGGAGGATTCGCTGTATGTTTGGCTGGCGGACTCGGCGGGAAATTCAAGCGCGCAGGCAATCGCCATCGTGCCTTACCGATTTGACATCTGTGCACCAGAAATCACCCGTCCAGCCCCGGACAGTCGCAATGTGGCTCTCCTGGGTCAAGCGTATCTGGACACCGTGAGCATCACCGACGAATCCGGCATCGACACCCTGTGGGTGCATTACCGATTTGGCGGCGCTGAATCCGAAGAGCCGCCGAGAAGTGCGGCACGCCTTGGCAACACCAACAAGTTCATGGTGGATATTCCGGCCGCCGGCGTGACTCGCCGCGGCGTCGAGTACAAAGTCACGGCGCGAGATCTCGCTGGCAACGAGAGCAACGGCCCGGGAGCAATTGCTGGCTGCGAAGAGGCCAATCCCTGGTTCCCGGTGCGCACCAGAGTCGAAGGCCAGGGAGATTTTCGCATTGATTCGGATGGACGCGCCTTGCCGCTGGTGTCCAGCAGCGACGAAACCAACTACCAGCTTTTTTCTATTCCTTATGATCTCGATGCCAATGCCCTTGATGCCGTCTTGACAGACGATTTCGGACCGTACGATATTACATCGTGGCGCTTTTTCGATTACAAACCCAATAATCCCACCGGTCCGGTGTGGCTGGAAGGTAAGGACGCCCGACCTTTTGTGCCCGGCAGGTCCTACTTCATAGCAACCCGCCGCGAGAACGTGATCGTCGACAGCGGTCCCGGCCAAACCCGGCGAACGGTCTGTCCGGACACCTTGCGGCTGTACCAGGGATGGAATTTGATCGCCACGCCGTTTAACTTTCCCGTTCACAAGGAATCGTTGAGAATAAAATATGGGGATATCGACACCCTGAAGGTCACGCTGCGCTCTTTTGAACGCGGCTGGAACATCACCGACGTCATGCAGCCGTGGCGCGGCTACGCTCTCTACGTCCCTAAAATCGCCGAGGCTGGCGAGGATGTCCCCATTTATTTGATTGTCCAGCCCAAAGCGGCGGCCGGGCGTTTGAACAAGGCTACGCTGGTTGACGCGGAGTTAAGACCGGGCGAGTGGCTGGTGCAAATCTCGGCTAAAGCAGGCGTGCTGCACGATCGAGAGAACTGGGCCGGTGTGCGGCAGGCGGCCACTCCGGGCTTCGACCCTGGAGAATTGGCCGAGCCGCCGGTGATCGGTAAGTTCGTGCGTGTAGCGTTCCCACATCCTGAATGGCAGCAACCTGCGCAATATTTCAGCACCGATCTGCACCCGACCGGCGATCCCAACCAACTCTGGCAGTTCGAAGTGACAACCAATCTGCCTGAAACCTCAGTGGAGCTCCATTTTGACCTGTTGGGTGATTTTCCCTCCGATTCCCAAGTCTACCTTTTGGATGAAACGTTGGGCCTGGCCCAGAATTTGCACCTGAAGCCTGAGTATTCTTTCAAGAGCGGCAAACAGGAAACCGAACGCCAGTTCAAATTGGTAGTAGGAAGCCAGCAATTTGCTGAAGAGAGTTCGGACAACATTGCGCTGGTTCCCAAGGAATTCGAGCTGCTGCAGAACTTTCCCAATCCCTTCAATCCGTCGACCACCATTCGTTACAATCTTCCGGAAGCGAATCGTGTCAAGCTGTCCATTTACGACTTGCTCGGTCGGCCAGTGTGCGTGCTGGTTAACGATGAGCAACAAAACGCCGGCTATTACACCGTCGTTTGGGACGGCCGGGACGCAC
This sequence comes from bacterium, assembly GCA_046757525.1. Classification (GTDB taxonomy): domain Bacteria; phylum Zhuqueibacterota; class Zhuqueibacteria; order Oceanimicrobiales; family Oceanimicrobiaceae; genus JBHHYI01. Next base: position 4,195 of record JBHHYI010000158.1, read on the forward strand.
AAGGCAGGCAGGTGGCCTCAGGGATTTATGTTTACAAGATTGACACCGGCCAGCGAACCCTTGCCCGCACCATGATTTTGCTCAAATAGCCCTAAGGTACTACGTTGCAAGAATTGGCGTCTCCTCTAACGATCAGACACGGTCACAGACCGTGTACTTGGGTTAAACATTCTCGCTGCAATCTGAAAGGGTGTCCAAAAAGGCCATTTTTCTGGATTCCTGCTTCGGTCATCCGGCGGCTGCCTTTTGGCGTCAACTTAAGGGGCGTCTAACCACCCTACTGTCACCCCGAGCGGAGTCCGGCAACTGCCGGACGACTGATTCGCAGGAATGACAAACCTGTTCCTGACAGGAATCGGAGGCCATTTTTCGACTTTTTGGACACCCTCTTGGATCGTGTTAATGGAAATTACGCCTTTTAATGCAATGAAGTACTAGACAGCTTGACACGGGAATACTTTTTTTGCAACTTTTGTTACTACAAGGCGTAGTATAAAAATCAAGAACGGCTGAAAACTGATTATGGCTTTGAGAAAATACCACTTTACCTTTGACCCGAACAAAAAAGGCCTGCGCAAGATTCTTGGGGACCTGGAGACAGATATCATGACCCTTATCTGGAAGAAGGGGGCACTCACCGTCCGACAGGTTTACGATCAGCTCCAGGAAGAACGGGACATGGCTTACACCACCGTGATGACCGTGATGTCCCGTCTGGCGGACAAAGGTTTGCTTGAAAAATTAAAAGTAGGGGCCGCCTTTGTCTACCGTCCGACGACCTCGCGGGAGGAGTTCACCCAATCCACGGTGAAGAAAGTGGTGAATGAACTCTTGCAGGACTTTGCCGCCCCGACCATGAGTCTCTTTCTGGATTCCATGGAAAAGGTGGATCCGGACAAAATGGAAGAGTTGGCCAAATTGATCGACGAAAAACGCAAGAAGAAAGATGTTTGAATGGCTCGCTGAACATTATCTCAAGTTAATTGCAAATTACAAAATCCTGTTAGGCAATCCCACGGGTTGTGGAACCGTTGAGCTGCTCAAGCTCTTCTCGTTTACGCTGCTGGTCATTTCCTCGGTCAAAGTGCTAATCCACCTGATTGTTTTCTTCCGGATGCGCCGCAAATTTCCTTTGTACCGCGAGGAGGCTCGTGGCCAATTATTCCAATTGTACAGACGGGCAGCGCAAAAAGTCTGCGTGGCCAGACTCCCGCAACTGTACAAATTCAACAATGCAAAGCCTTTGTTGTTTACCGTTGGGTCGTGGCGGCCAGCGATTTTCTTAGCACCACAATTAATAGAAAGGCTGTCGCCTGCGGAGTTGGAAGCGGCCTTGGTCCATGAGTTGACCCACGTCAAACGGCACGACAACCTGTTGATTTGGTTGATGGAAGTTTTCTTTGTTGCCATGCCGCTGCTCTTTGTGCAAATATTTGCGCTCAGTTTCATCTTTAGCATCGAAAATTCTGTTTACGCGATCCTTGGTGCCTTGTTGGCTTTAACCGTATTCAAAGCCTTCTTGTGGAAGAAGATTATTTTTCTGCGCGAACTCTCCTGCGACGACTGTTCCGTGGACAAAATCAAAGATCCACTCATACTGGCCTCTTCACTCGTAAATGTTTGGCGTCTCAGCAAAGAGCTCCCAAAATACCGTTGGCAAAGCGGGCTCGCCTTTGCGCAAACCCCGTTGCCTTCGGTTGCAACGCTGGAGTATCGCGTACGTCGTTTGCTGAACTACCGGCGGCCCTGGTTCAAATTTGTCCTGGGCAAAGTGGCGCGCATCACGGCCGCCGTGTTGGCGATATTTTTTGCTGCGTTCTTGTGGATGTTTTATTCAAATTACGAACCGCTGATTGCAGATGACGGTAGCCTACCCGGCCTTCACATTTGTTCTTCTACGTGCAATCATTAGACACGGATTTTTTTTGAACGTGGATACTACACTGTGTAGTTTTGTTAATTAATTCTATTAAATCAAAGGAGGTTGTTATCATGATGAAAAAAAACATAGTGCTTGGTTCTTTGGCCGTGGTTGCGGTTGTGACCATTGCCTTTCTTGCGATGAGCAAGACGAGTTTGGGAGACTCGTTGCACGCCCGGTCCCACGATCTCGGCGTATGCCAGGTTGACCACACCGTCGCAAATTCCGCTGCAGCGGGGTGTAACAGCGGTGCCGGTTGCAGCTTATCTGCGCAGAGTTTTTCGTCGGGTCGGTTTACAAACGTTGAACGCAGAGTCATCGACTATTTCTGTGATCGCATCGTTGCCGAGGGCACCGCAGAGTTTCAAATCGATGAGGTTGCCAAAGGGACCGGCCTGTCGAAGGAAGTCCTGGGGAGCCTCTCGCTGGCAAAGCTGCAACCGGCGGTGCTCGCCGAGTTAAATCGCCGGAACGTCAACTTGAGCGATCTGGGTGGACCGGCCTGCGGCAACTGTTCCCAATTCAGTGCTTGCTCCGTGGACCGGGATTTGAGCGGCGCCACCGGCGAGGAATTGCAGCGCTACCAGCTCGAGAAGTCGCAAGACGGCACCACATTTACCGATTGGCGGGCGCCGGACTTCACCTTGCCTACCACCGCCGGGGACCAGGTAAGCCTGTCGGAATATCGCGGAAAACCGGTGGCCCTGGTATTTTTGTCCGGTCACTGCTCGCACAGCTTTGACACGCTGCCCATTCTTTCTGAGCTAAAACAAAAGTACCAAAAGCAGGGCCTAATTGTCCTGCCGGTCTACGTCAACAGCGGTTCTGTTGCAGACGTCAAAAGCTGGAGTTCCCGGATGGATTTGAGTTTTCCTCTGGTGGTTTCCCAGAACAAGGCGATTTCCGGTGCTTACGGCAGCCGTATGGTGCCTTCCACGTTTCTCATCGACCGTAAAGGCCGGGTGACCAAAAAATATGTGGGCTACAAAGATCGGAAGACGCTGGACCAGGCTTTCCAGGAGTTGGTAAGATCACGATCGTAGGCACGGAAATATTCGTTCAGTTCATTTTTCGCTTTAGTCTACATAATGCTCCAAAGGTATGATGAATGAGTGAAAGTTGCGCAAGTAACGATCTGGTCAAAAACAAAATGGCCTGGCTGTTCTGGTATTTGCCGTCAGCTTTGATTATTGTCGGCGGCGTTTGGCACGCGGCCATTGCCTGGTTGTGGCCACCTTCGCTTTTCGTAGCGGGTTTTGGGTGTGTCGTGAACGCGGCCCGCTGTCACCGACTGCACTGCTACGTCACCGGCCCGCTATTTCTGCTCGGCTCTGCGGCTTCTTTGCTGCAAGGTCTGGAGATCGTTTCCTGGGGTTGGAACCTCATTGGCAACGGCTTGCTCGTGGGGGTGTTGCTGGCTTTTCTGCCTGAGTGGCTGTTGCGCAGGAAGTATTTGAAGAAAGCTTAGGCGCTATTAGAGGGCAAGAACAAAAAAGACTTCGCAATGGGATCAGTGCGACCATGGGGAACGAACTGCCGCGCCTTCTCCTCGACGAATTTCTGGTAAGGACAAAAAAACTGATATTCGAAGAAATTAATTGAAATTTTATCCTGTTTAGATTATATTTGACAAATCGGAAAGCTGGCAATGTTAGACAGAATGTCTGTGCTGTTACTGAATTGAAAAGGATCGAAATGAATAAGCTCAAACTATTGGTTGGATTGTTCACTTTATTGCTCAGCTCGGCAAGTTTTGCTCAATTTGAGGGCCTCGGGTCTGTTAATGGCGACGAACCGGTGGTGACCGCCCGGGCCTTTCTCTCGGTGAACGGCGTGCCGCAGGGGGGCGAAGCCAGGCTCGCGGTGAAAGCAACGATCGCCGACCAATGGCATATCAACTCTTTTAAGCCGTCCGACGAATTTCTGATTCCTACCGAGCTTTCCTTTGAACCGCTGCCAGGCATCGAGGTGAGCGACGTAAACTATCCGTTGCATGAATTGCGAAAATTCTCGTTTTCCGAGGACAAGCTTGCGGTTTATACCGGCAGCATCACGTTGTTTGCCACCGTGACCGCACATTCCGACGTGCCGCCGGGTAAGTATGTTTTGCAAGGAAAACTGCATTACCAGGCCTGCAACGATTTTCAATGTCTCGCCCCTGAAGATGTTCAAGTCGAGCTTCCGGTGGAAGTTGTGCAAGCAGGTGCTGAGACTTCCGCTGTCAACGCGGACATCTTCTCCGGGGCGTCCGGAAGAACCTCCGCCAGTGCGGCAGCGAACGAGCCGCAAGAGAGCGAAATCAGCGCGTGGCTGAGTCAAAAGGGTTGGGTGATTACCTTTTTTCTCATTTTTGTCGGCGGTCTGGCGCTCAACCTGACCCCTTGCGTTTACCCGCTTATTCCCATCACCGTTAGCTTTTTTGTCAACCAGGCACAAGGCAATCTGGCCAAGTCTTTCGCGCTGTCAGCCGTCTACATTTTGGGCATGGCCATTACTTACTCTGTTTTGGGATTGACCGCTGCTCTTTCCGGTGGATTCTTTGGTGCCATATTGCAAAACCCCATTGCCCTCGGTTTTATTGCCTTGGTTCTGCTGGTTTTGGCCTCCAGCATGTTCGGCGCCTTTGACATTCGCGTGCCGCAGAAGCTGGCTTTATTAGGGGGCAGCTCCCGACAGGGTCTGACTGGATCTCTGCTCATGGGCCTCACCGTGGGCATCATAGCAGCCCCTTGCATCGGTCCCTTTGTGTTGAGCTTGTTGATTTTTGTAGGCGAGAAAGGGGATCCTGTTTTGGGCTTCACCATGTTTTTTACCCTGTCGCTGGGGTTGGGCTTGCCGTTTTTGTTCTTAGGGGCTTTTTCGGGCTCGATTTCAAAATTGCCACGTTCCGGTGCTTGGATGGCCTGGGTGAAGAAGGTGTTCGGATTTGTGCTAGTGGCCATGGCCATTTATTTTCTGGAACCGCTGCTTTCGAAGACCGTCTACTGGGGTGGTATGATTGCCACGGCCGTTGTTGGTGGGGTCTACCTGGGCTGGATCAACAAGTTGACCACCCAGGGTGGCGTGTTTCCCTGGATCAAGAAGGGCGTAGGTGCTTTGGCCATTGGACTGGCGGTGTTTTTCGCCTTACCCCAAAAGGCTGCACCGGCAATCGACTGGCAACGATACGACGAAGCGCTGGTTGCCAAAAGCATCTCCGAAGGTCGCCCGGTGATGATCGACTTCTACGCCGATTGGTGTTTGCCGTGCAAGGAATTGGACAAGCTTACGTTTACCGGCAAAAAGGTCATCGAATTGTCGGACAGCTTTTTGCGCCTTAAGGCTGATTTGACCAGGGAAAACTCACCTGAAGTCCGGAAATTGCGTCAGCAGTACAACATCTTGGGCGTGCCCACCATCGTGTTTATCGATGGCTCCGGCCAGGAGCGGAAGGATTTGCGCTTAACTGGATTTCTCAAGGCTGAGGCGTTTGCCTTGCGTCTGGAGAAGGCCCTCAAGAATTAGTCCAACAGCCCTTCACATTTTATCTTGCAAAGG
>JBHHYI010000159.1:0-9650 GCA_046757525.1 bacterium
CTCAAACACGCTTCAAGCCACCTCTTTTCCCTTGACTCCCGTCGCCCGTTCGATCAAATAAACGCCAAGATAGCAAAAAGGCGTGTCTAACGCGGCAATGATGACTTTGATCACATAAACACCGACGATGATATGCATCAAATGCGAAAAATCGCCGGTAAAAACTTTTGGGTTTTTGTAAAGGAAAATGGTGTTCACCGTGAAGGTGTCGACAAATTGGGAGATCATGGTGGAACCATTGTTGCGCAACCAGAGATGTTTGCCACGCGTTACGTGTTTCCAGAAATGAAAAAGCTTGACGTCGATGAGTTGCGCCAGCAAATAAGCAGCCATGGAACCAAACAGCAGTCGCCAAACCGGCCCAAAGATGTTGGTGTAGTCCTCCTGCAACGGGTAGACCTTTGCCACCGGCAGGGCAATGCCCATCAAAGAGAAAGTTAGAAGAACCAGACTCATGCAAAACCCCATCACCACGAGAAATCTGGCCCGGCGCGCCCCGTACATTTCCGACACCAAATCCGTGATTAAGAAAGTGAGCGGATACCAGATGATGCTCACGGGCAGGGTTCGACCAAACAGCGTAAACAACTTCACGCCAACCGTGTTGGTTAACAGCACGAAAGTTACGAAGACCGCCATGAAGCCCACGTAGATGCTTTCGTATGGCGTTAAGACCTTCCAATCTACCACAGGAGCAGGTTTGATTCTCGTTTCTATTGCATTCATATAAAGATCAGTGTTACAATTTTGTTAACCCGCAAAACGTTTAACCAGGGACGAACGCCCTGTCAAGACTCTGAAACGTTGCGCTCCAACGCAAGGATTCGTCGTCTTAGCGCTTCAGCGAGAGGCGCTTTTTTTTGCCCTTCGTAGTCGTAGTTCACGATCAAACCCTCTCCTTCGGCGGCTATTTTTTGGTGCTTTTGGCTAACCGCGCGATAGAGGGTCACAAAGCGATCTTCGAGGAGCTCAGAGACCCTGGTTCCTAACAAAACGGTGTCCGGGTAAGTCAACGGGAATTTGAATGTGCATTTGGCCGATGCCAGAATCGGCCCGATGCCGGTTTCATTCAGGTATTCGATATATTTTATCTTGTCAAAATAAGCGATGCGTCCGCTCTCAAAATAACGAAAATAGACGATGTTGTTGACATGGCGGAAAAAATCCATTTCGCCCCAGGCCACCGGAATCTCAATGACGACCGGAAAAGACTTCAGCAATTCATGCATGCCTGTCTCCAATTTTCATTCAAGCCAGAATTGGGATCAGATTCAATTTGTTTGATGTCTTAAAGTGTCAAAACTGAAAACAGCTTTTCGATGCGTCCGGTTAAGCTGCACGGAATACGGCCACAAAAGCGGGAACTGCCGCAGCTCAAAATCACCATCCAACATAAAAATCTTGGAAACATGCCCCACCATGATTGAAAAGTCTTTGGTCCCCGAAGCAAGGATTTGCAGGCTGTCCAGGCGAGTTAAAGTCGTTTCAGCAGGGAGTTCAATAGACGATCGCCGCCAGCCGCCCCTGTTGACGGCAGCCACAGAACGGTCACCATGGTCGGAATAGTACCAGTTTTTGTCATCCGTTAATCTCAGACCAAAGGTTAGTCGCAGGCTGTCCCCACTCACCAGGGTGAAGAATTCAAGGTACAGATAGTTAAGGGAGAGGCTCAAAGCTTTGTTCAACGGATTGCCAGGGAATTCATATTGGTTTTCTTTGATCATCTCTTTGGTCATGATTTCGTAGGTCCAGGGATTTTCATCCATTACAGTTTCGCGGGCGCTGTTTTTGGCTTTGGACCTTTCCGGAGATAAGAAGAATTTCAAATCAGAGGTGCCAAGGTCATGCACCATGTTGTTGTAGGTAATGGTTTTCAGAACCGGGTGATCGGCCACCCGGCTGCCTATGAAAGGCAAGGTCTCGTGGTCTTCTCCCTGAAAATAATCATCGAGCAAGTTGCCGCGAGCATCAAGCTCCACCCGGTAAATCCATTCGATGTCCGTGGTGCGTCCCCAACGCGACATGAGGTCGACCGCATTGGTGCCTTGATCTTCGTTGCTCCAAATCATGGTGTATTGAATCCACTTGTTCAACCCAGCGTGGAAGATTTCATGGTAAAGCAGAATGGGTGTATCTGTGGCATTGTTCTCATGGGCCCGGAATAAATCTCTTCCGAACAGGATCGGTGAATACCGGAAGACATCGTATTCGTCGCCCAGACGGGTCACGGGAATTATTGCACATTGAGCCACATAGACCAACTTGGCACCCGGTGCAGATTTCTTATCATCAAAATAGAACTCCAGGGTGTGATCGCCAGCTTCCAGCCTGCCCAATGATAATTTGTAGTCAAACATTTTCTCCCCACCGAAAAGTACCACATCCTGGTTTTGTCGTTGGTAGTTTTCATCTACAAAAACAGTCAATACCGCTGAGTCCGTGTCGGGAATCGCCCAGTTGGTGTTGGAGTTGGCCGTCAAATGTAACAGAACTTCACGCGGTGTTGCAACCGCAAACGAGATTTTCTTAGAAAAAGTTGCCGGGGTCAGCAACTGGTTGATTTCTACCGGAACCCAACCCAGCAACTCCACGGTAGCCACACTGTCTTCGCTGGGATTATTTACGATTCTCAGTTCGCTATCGAACGGTCCGGCCCTGCCTGGCGCAAAGGCGACGGCAACCCGGTAACTGTCTTCCGGGGCAATGCTGACGGTGGTGTCGTCGAGGACAAAAGCGGAGCTCGCCGGCCGTAAGTGTTTTATTTTGAACTTAGAATTTCCCCTATTCGCGATATAAAATGACAATTCGCCCTGGGAGTTTGGGAGGTGCTCACCAAAGTTCAGAGATGCCGGGCTCACTTTCATTTGTGCATCGACGCCAGTATTCAATAACAACTCCAAAGCCAATAAGAAACAAGTGCTGGAACTACGAACCATGCTCATTTGCGCTTCTACAACGTCTTGGTGAACTGCTCAGAAAGTCGAACTGAAACAGTGAGTGGATTCAAATACTGTTCTATTTTCAGGAAGAAATGTGGCCACTTTAGATTACCACCTCTTTTCTCCGGAAAAACCAAATCACGATGGCTGCCGCCAAACAGCAAAGGACGAACATGCCCAGGAATGTCAATTGGATGGTCAGAGACTCGGAAGCACGAATTGGACTTTGAGGATGCAGCACCAGAGGCGTTCCGAGAATGGACCACATCAAATAGGTGGCCAGAAGAGCGTGCAGCAAGCCTTGCAGACGATGCCAGGGTATCCACAAATTTGCCGAAAAGATGAGCAAGGCCACGACCAAAAACTTAAGAGCAGCCACCATGCGCGGTTCGTGCCAGAAGACAGCCCCCCAGTTGATCTGAGAGGCCAGCAAACTCAACGCCAATCCAACGGTAAAAAATGCAAGCGCCACCCAGCCGATACTTCTCGACCACCCTTGCAACCTGCGGTTGTCAGTCAAGAGAACCAGCAGCCCAAGAGCACCGGAAAGCGTCAGGCCTAACATCCCGGACCAAATAAACGCCACATGAATGTAGACGATCTTGATCCCCGGACCAAGCGTGCGCTCTTCAGGGGAAAACCAGGCTAACAGGAGCGCTGCCACCGAGATAGTCGCCAGTCCCAACCAGGGGAGCGTTTGTGAATTCGGCTTCGAAATCATGGCACTCCGTTTCTGAAAGGGTGGTCAGTCATCGCTTGGGACCACGGTTACGATAGGTTCCTCTTCGGACAAATCGATGCGCACCTCCCAGGGACGGCAACAGACCTGGCAATCTTCGATGTAGGCCTGGGTGAGGCCCCCAGAATAATCGAGGAAAATCTCGTTGACTTCGCCACAATAAGGGCAGACGACTTCAAAAGTGTCTCGCATTTTTGAGCTTGCTTTTAGCAATCAATTTTCAGAAAAACCTTTTTTCTAACAGGTCATTTTATGTGTGCAAGATTTTTTGTAAAGCGGCCAGTAGATAAACCACGTTGGCCATTTTAGAGGATTCCCCCATGAGTCCGATGCGCCAGACTTTGCCGGCTAAATCGCCCAGGCCGCCACCGATTTCAATACCAAAGTCGTTTAAAAGGACTCCACGGATGTTGGCTTCATCGACGCCTGCGGGCACCCTGACGGAATTAAGAGGGGGCAGCCGGTAGCCCTCTTCCACAAACGGTTGCAGGCCGACTTCTCGCAAACCTGAGATCAGCTCAAAGCTGTTGCGCTTGTGGCGTTCAAAGCGAGCCTCTAAACCCTCCTCCAGAACCAGACGCAGAGCTTCGCGCAGTGCATAATTCATGCTAATGGGGGCGGTGTGATGATAAGCACGTTTCTTGTCCGACCAGTAATCGGCGATCATGGTGACGTCCAGGTACCAGCTTTGTACCTTTGTTTTTCTTTTGCGCACCAACTCGAGGGCACGCTCACTAAAAGTAATAGGGGCCAGGCCCGGCGGACAGCTCAGACATTTTTGCGTGCCGCTGTAACAAACGTCGATCTGCCATGTGTCCACTTTTACCGGCACCCCGCCTAAGGAAGTCACCGCGTCCACGATAAACAAGGCACCGGCCTGTTGACAGAGCCTGCCCACCTCGGAGAGCGGCTGCTGCACACCGGTAGAGGTTTCCGCATGCACCAGGGCCACGGCTTTCACTGCGCTGGTTTTCTTCAGTGCGTCCTCCACTTGTTGCGGGTCGATGGCCTCGCCCCAGGGCTGCTGGAGTGGCACCGGACGACCGCCGCACCTTGCCACGATGTCGGAGATGCGGTTGCCAAACACACCGTTGACCCCAACGATCACGCTGTCCCCGGGTTCGATGACGTTGACCAGCGCCGCCTCCATTCCCGCACTTCCGGTACCCGAAACGGCAATGGTAAACGGATTCTGAGTTTGGAAGACCTGTCGTAGCATGGTTTGGATTTCGTCCATGACCTGCAAGAACTCCGGATCAAGATGTCCCAAAAGCGGGGTTGCGAGCGCCCGGTAGACGCGCGGATGCACGTTGCTCGGTCCAGGACCTAATAGAATTCTCTGCGAGGGATTCAATTCACCAATGTTCTGGTTCATGTTTCACCTTCCTTCTTGGAGTACAGGACCACGTTTGTGTGACGAATCTGCTGGATCGATTTAAATAATATAAATAATAATCTGTGAAAATGCAACGACTAAGGGAATCAAAATTTCCTCATAAAACAAATAACCATTTCGCTTGCTTTTTTATTCATGTTGATTAAATTTGTTTATGAATATTTCTCAGTTGACCTTGTCCCTTCCGCGCACCAAAAGGCCGCCCCAAATCTGAGGCTCGTGCGAAACCTCAAAGATGACGTTGCGACCGTGTTCAGGGCTGGATCTCTACGCAGAGAGAACACGAAGCCGGCAATCTGAAAGAGTTAGACGCTCTGCTGAAAATCAAAAAGGGTTAAGTTGCAGATCCTACGGTTATCCAGTTTACTCAGCAAAATGGCTGTTTTTGTCATTTCGAAGCGTCAGCGAGAAATCTGGTCATGGGAAATAGCCTCGAACTTAAACAAAACCAGATTCCTCACTTCGTTCGGAATGACAGGTAATATATGTTTTCTGAGCTAAATGGACAACCATATCCAGATCCCGGCAGAAGAGTCTGCTCCTGGTTGTATGAAATCTAACATTGGAGGCATGATCATGAACAGTCTACTGCGATTTCACAGTACAGGGATTTTCATTCTCTGCACACTCTTTTGGCTCTCCGGGTGTGGCAATGAATCGACAACCGAAGTCTTCTTTAACGGGCGAAAAATAATTGTCAAGGGTGGAACCTCACATTCCACAGTACAGGAAGAGGATGCCCTCGAGATCGTCATAGACAGCCACCATGTCATTCTCAGCGACGGTCAACTAACGCTCAACGGCGTCTCAAGCCCCATACCCGATTTCAAAGAGATGTTGCTCAAAGTGGAAGGAGGCTTTGTCCATGTCGAACTGGATGGAGAAGAATTTCTTATGGACAACAGCGCTGAGTCGAGGAAAATTGCAGGCGCCAGGGGGGCCTCTGAAAATGCCCGCGGAAGCATTGGCTGGAAAGCTCAGACAAGCAAAAAAGAGCCTGCTCTTCCCAGGGGGTTTATTCGTGCCAAGAGGTCGAGTGGCACTGGAGAGGTGCTCTATATTCGGATTCCCAACAGCCGTTCAGCCACGCAACAACTGGTGGAGTCCCTCGACCGACTGTCCCCCTACTTCGATGATCGTTTGACCTCTTTTGAGGGATTTCGCGATCATCAGGACCAGCAGGCTCAAACAACCTTTTGGGGAAGTTTTGGCGGCGATGCCATCGCCGGGGTGGCGGTGTCGAGCGTGCAGCTCTCTGGTGGAATCGTGGGCGTGGTGTTTGACCGGCGCGAACGGCTTGCCAACACGATCAATCCACTCATGGCAACCCTGGAAAAAACCGTCTCCTCCGCTGGTGGCGCCCAACCAAGAAAACGCCAGACTGTAAACTGGCATACCGCTTACCTCCCGGATGGTTCGGGACAGATCCGTCTTCCTGAAAGGTGGAGAATAACCAGCAGTTACAAGGGAGCTGTAGACGTTGCCGGCGCAGAGGGTGAACGGATGTCGCTGGGAATCGGCCTGCCCGTAGCAACGCCGGAGGCGGCTACTAATCCGCTCACCGGTACGCGCATGAGCGGTGCCCTGGTCTCCTATCCGACGGATCCAATCAATGCTCTCCGCACACTCTCGCCGCAGATCGCTCAATTCAATGCACAGTTTAATCCGCAAGCGCCTCAAATAAGCGATGTACGCATTATCGAATCTTCACCCGTGCAATCGCCAACCAACGGCCGTGCAGCTTTTGTTCTTTACGATGTGGGGGTCAACGGCGCGCCCTATCGCGTTTTGAGTTTCATAGATTGCTCGCCCGCGGTTGCCGGCTATTGGACTTTTTACTACTCAACCGTGACCGCACCGGTGAACCAATTCGCTGCTAAACTGCCCATTATGTTGCAGGCCTGGTCGAACTGGAATGTCAATCCGCAGGTTTTCCAGGAACGTCTCAACCGGGCTATAAGCTCGATGAAACAGACCTACCGGTTACTCAACGAAGCCAATCAATACAGGCAGAGGACCTTCGACAACACCCTCGCCGATTGGACCGAGGTATTCCGGGGAACGAGGATTGTCAGAGACACGAGAACGGGCGAGCAAGCCCATACCGATATCGGCTGGGTAGACCAGACCGTTCAGGCCCTGAACGAACGCGCGGGGTACCAACGTTTTGAACAAATTCCGCTCCGAGCGTTCAATCGGCGGTGAGCTTCAAATCGTCTGCGTCACTGTTGCAAGAAAGTCACAAGTTGGGCCAACGCGAACAGAGCCAAGACACCAAACATGATTGCAACCAGGAGCCACAACGCGCCGGTCAGGAAGTTCTTCTTTTTGAGATGGATTAAAGCCGTTGCGGCGACCCGAAGAGTCACCAGCGGCAGGACAATGACGCCGCCGACCCGATACACCAAAGCCTGCACGGGTTCCGGGGCGACTCCTACTGCGATGCCCAGCCCCAACGAACTCAGGAGGATGGCCCAGAGGGTCCACTTCTCCCGGCGGCTCAAGGCGTTCTTTCCCCTGGCATTATCTTCGCTCATGGCACTTTTTTAGCTGAAGGGTACCTGGTGGTAGAAATGACAGAAAAAATCACGTTAAAATAAGCAACGGTCTACTATCTGTCAAGGGATTTCTAAGCATTTGTTTGAACTCAGTCGTAGCAACAGGGACCAGGCGTGTGCAACGATCGCCGCCGGCTCGGCCAGCCGAATAGCAGTGCGGGGATTTAACACCCCTGGCCAAATCCGGCAAAAAAGGCTTGACATTTATGTGAAAAACACAGAAATTATTGAAAATGAACGCATCAAGACCCATCACAATCGTTCTTGGGGGACTCGTCTCGGTACTCTTGGTGACCGGCTGTGGTCACGACAACTCCGCCAAAGGCGTAGCGGAGGAATTCCTCTACCGCTACTTCATCGAATTGAATCAACAAGGAGCGTTGCAGGTCAGCGAGGGGCTGGCACAAGACAAGCTAAAGAAGGAAATAGAGCTGCTCAAAGGCGTCCGGAGTGCCCCCGATTTGGATCTGTCAAAAAGCAAACCGTTCATCGATTACAAGCTGATGGAAACCAGGCAGATGGACGAGCAGGCCATCGCCCTGTTCTACGACGTTTCCATCAAGAGCAAAGGCGGCGACAAGTACAAAAGACAGGTGGTGCTAACTACCTCGCCCGTCAATGGCGTCTGGAAAGTCGTAAACTTTGACACGTATCCGGTGGACAGCCCGTGAGGGCCTGGAGAACGCTGACCTTGCCGAAGAAACTCTCAGTTTCTCCAGAGTAGACGGTGCAACGAAAAGAAATGAGCAACAAGAAAAATCTTCTTGCCGGTCAGCCGATTTCTCCCAAACCCATCGACGGCAGCATGTCGGTTTCAGATTTGGTGGACCATACCTTTTTAGCCTACAACGCAGCCCGTCTGCGGGAAGGGTGCCAGCTATTCGTGCGAAAAATGCTGGCAGAAGAGGTCACGGTTGGCATGAGTCTCACCGGCGCCTTGACGCCCGCTGGTTTGGGCATGTCGGCCATCATTCCGCTGATCGAGCACGGCTTTGTGGATTGGATCGTCAGCACGGGCGCCAATCTCTACCACGACACCCACTTTGCCCTGGGACTCAGCATGCACCAGGGGAGCTTTCAAGCCGATGACGTGATTCTGCGCGAAGAAGGGGTGGTGCGCATTTACGATATTTTCTTTGACTACGAGGTGCTGCTGTCAACCGACGCCTTTTATCGCCAGGTCATCGAAGCGCCGGAGTTTCAGAAGCCGATGAGCACGGCCGAGTTTCACTATCGCATTGGCAAGTACGTGCACCAACGGGAACAGACGCTGGGCTTAAGCAACAAATCCCTGCTCTCGGCGGCTTATCTGGCGGCGGTGCCCATCTACACCTCTTCGCCCGGGGACAGCTCCATCGGCATGAACGTGGCTGCCAGGGCTCTGGAAGGCAACAAGCTAACATTCGATGTCTCCGCTGACGTCAACGAAACCGCTGCCATCGTTTTGGAAGCCAAGCGCACCGGCGGCAAAAGCGGCCTGCTCATTCTCGGCGGCGGCTCGCCCAAGAATTTTGCGCTGCAAACCGAGCCGCAGATTCAGGAAGTGCTGGGCATCGACGAAAAAGGCCATGATTATTTCTTGCAGTTTACCGACGCCAGAGTCGACACCGGCGGCCTCTCCGGTGCCACGCCTTCGGAGGCAGTGACTTGGGGCAAAGTCGACCCCGACCGGCTGCCGGACACGGTCACCTGTTACTGCGACGCTACCATCGCCCTGCCCCTCCTCACGGCCTACGCCCTTGGCAACCACAAAGCCCGCAACTTGAAGCGACTCTTCGAACGGCGGGAAAAGATGCTCGAACGACTGCGGCGCGAATTTGAGAAGGCTTAATTCTACGGCATAATACGATAGTACCGTATGTATATGAAGTAAACCATTTTTCTCTAAGGAGGGGGAAATCTTGTCCAGACGTAAACTGATTCTCTATTCGCAGGCGCTGGCTTGCTGCACCTGTTATGAGCCAATCTTCAATGAGGACTTCGATACATTCGCAACCGATATTGCAGAAGAGTTCGTC
>JBHHYI010000160.1:0-9624 GCA_046757525.1 bacterium
ATTCACACTCACAAAACCCCAACCGCTTTCAACGAAATCAATACACTCGTGACGGTGCCTACGATCGCCACAATCTCTTGAACGCCAAATTGCGCTCTTTTGGGGACGAATACCGTGTCGCCCGGGTAGACCAGCAAATCTTCCCCTCGTTCCTGTGCCTTGCTCTGCTGCCGGATGACCTGGCTTCTGGACAAATTAGCTGCCAATTCGGTGCTGCCAGCCAGGCCCACATAATCTCGTACTTTCAAGTTGGGGACAAATGGATAAGGGCCTGGATTTCTTACCGCGCCAATGACGTAAACCTTTTGATGCCTTTCCGGTACGATGATCACGTCGCCGTCTTGCAAATGAAACTGGGAGTAGCCGTTTCCGGTTTTCTCCAAATAGGGCGAGATGGGGATGTTTTGGGCTACCCCATCCCCTTCTGTTTCTCGCGCAATGTAGGCGCTTTGCAGATCGGCGCGCTGGTTGAGCGCATCGACGCGCAGGAGAAAATCGGTGAGCGTTTCATCTTGCGCCAACTGGTAGATGCCCGGCGCATGCACCCGGCCCTCTATCCGAACCGTGGCACGGCTCAAATTGATCGAAGGGACAAAGACAACGTCCCCGCTCCTCAAATAGATATTGCTGTCCAGATTTCCAAGTTTTCTGTACTCGTACAAATCAACCACGTCCGTGGTGCCGTCCAAATGCCGTACCTGGATGTTTCGTTCAAACCCCCAACTGGTCAAGTCGCCTGCTTCTCTAATGATGTCCGAGACCCGATTAACCGCCAGTGCCGTATAAGGCCCCGGATGCTTGACCTGACCGGTGACATGAACCCGGAAGCTGCGCAGTTGCACCAGATCGGCAGAAATGGTGGCGTGCAAGTATTTCTTGGCGCCGTGTTCCTCGACCAGTTGTTGAACTTCTTTCAAGCTCTTGCCGTCGACTTCCAGGGTGCCGATGGTTGGAATGATGAGCTTGCCTTCCGGCGTAACGCCGGTTCTAAAACTGGTTTCAAGGGCAGACCAGATGGTGATTAGAAATTGATCGCCCGGTCCCACGACATACGCCCGCGGGTCTATGGCGGCCTCCAGGGCCTGGACGTTTACAGCTATGTCCGACAGACGTTCACGGCCCACGTCTGTTTGGGCACCTTGCGAATGTAAAGGTAGCTGGAAATCCTGGCCTTTTTTCGATGCTGGCGGGTACGGATACTGCGCCAACAAATCCGCATTGGAAGCGATCAAGGCCAGCATGAGCAAGAAGTAGCGAAACATTGTACCGGATGGTTGCATCATACTCCTGCACCGAGGCGCACGATCTTGTCTCGTCCTGAGATTACATTTTTTGTGGCGTTGCGGGTGTCGATCACCAGCCTGGCCTTTTTCACGATGTCGTTGAAGTCGTATTTGCTGTGGTTCGCGGTAATGATCACGCAATCGGCCTGGGCAATCAGATCATCCGTTAGTTCCTGGGAAGTAAAGGCCTTGCCATTGAGGTGGAACTCGGCCACATGTGGGTCGTTGTAGGCCACATTTTGGGCACCGCGTTGCAGCAACAGTTCTATGATTTTCAAAGCCGGGGAGTTACGAATATCGTCCACATCTTTCTTGAACGAGACCCCCAGGAAAAGGTATTTGGCTGATTTCAAGGCAGCGCCATTGGTGCTAAGAGACCGGATGATCAAATCCAAAACATAGTACGGCATGTTTTCGTTGGTGCGGGCCGCCAATTCGATAAAGTCGCTGTGAAAATCGTATTCTTTGGCTTTCCATGAGAGGTAGTAGGGATCGACCAGAATGCAGTGACCGCCGATACCCGGTCCCGGGTAGAACGGCATGAACCCGAACGGCTTGGTGGCGGCCGCCTGCACGACTTCCCAAACGTCGATGTTGCCCATGCGATCGCAAAGCTGAGCCAGTTCGTTGACCAGGGCGATGTTGACGCTGCGGAAGATATTTTCCAGCAGCTTGACCATCTCTGCGGTTCGTGGCGAAGAGACCGGCACCACTTTGGCGATAATCTGGCCGCAAGCCAGGACGGCCAGACGCGTGCACTTCTCCGTAACGCCGCCCACGATCACCGGCGTGTTGGCCGTGGTGAAATCCTTGCGTCCCGGATCGATCCTTTCGGGTGAGAAGGCCAGGTAAAAATCGTCCCCCACCTTGAGTCCAGTCGATTCGAGTTTTGGCCGCAAAACTTTTTCAGTGGTTTCGGGAAAGGTGGTGCTCTTCAAAATCACCAGTTGTTCTTTGCGCAAATGGGCGGCGATCTTCTCAGCGGCCTGGTTGATGTAAGAAATGTCCGGTTCCTTGTTGGGCGTGAAAGGGGTCGGCACACAGATGAAGATCACATCCAGTTCTCCCACTCGGCCATATTTGGTCGTACCTTCTAATTGTCCCTCTTGCACAAATTTCTGCAATTTAGCATCGTCCACGTCATCGATGAAATTCTCACCGTGATTCAATTTCTCGACCTTGAATCGATCGATGTCGATGCCTAGCACATAAAACCCCTTGTTGGCGAATTCAACCGACAAAGGCAGTCCCACATAGCCTAAACCGACAACCCCGATTTTTGCCGTCTTATCCTGAATTTTTTGCTCTAATCCCATGCTGCGGCTCCTGTGTTAAACGTTCCTTCGTTAAACAATCGTTTTGTACTGTTTTTTGTAGTACTCCCAATATTCCCCGTTCTTGAGCTTTTCCCACCACCAGCGATTTTCGCGGTACCATTGGATGGTCTTGTCGAGCGCTTCCTCGAACCGGTGTTGCGGACGCCAGCCCAGGCTGTGCAGGACCGAACAATCCAGGGAATAGCGCCGATCGTGTCCCAAACGGTCGGGCACAAACTTCATGAGGGTTCTGGGCTTTTCCAGTTTTTCGAGAATGTATTCGGTGATTTCCAGATTGGTTCTTTCGTTGCCGCCGCCAATGTTGTACACTTTGCCGATTTCACCATGCCGGTAGACAAAGTCGATGCCGTCGCAATGGTCTTCCACATAAATCCAATCCCGGACATTTTTCCCGTCGCCGTAGACAGGCAAGGGCTGGTTGTCGATGGCATTGGTAATGAAAAGGGGGATCAATTTCTCCGGATAATGATACGGCCCAAAATTGTTGGAGCAGCGGGTGATCTGCACTGGCAAATCGTAGGTGACAAAATACGAATAGGCGAGTCTGTCTGCACCTGTTTTGGAGGCTGAATAAGGACTCGAAGGCATGAGCGTATCGGTTTCTTTAAACGATCCCTGTTCGATGCTACCGTAGACTTCGTCGGTGCTGATTTGGATGAACCTCTCTATTTTTTGCCTGCGCGCTGCCTCCAGGAGCACAAACGTGCCGAGGATATCGGTTTTGATGAAGTCATCCGGCGCTCCGATAGAACGGTCCACATGACTTTCAGCAGCAAAATTTACCACAACGTCGGTTTCTGACATGATCTGCTTGACAAGAATGTCGTCAGCAATATCCCCTTTGATGAATCTGTAACGGGTATCTTGCTCCAGGTCGCGCAAATTGTCCAGATTGCCCGCGTAGGTCAATTTGTCGAGGTTGATAATTTCCACATCCCTGTACTTATTCAGCATATATCGGATGAAATTGCTTCCAATGAAACCGGCCCCTCCTGTGACCAGATATGTTTTCATGGTTTACATTCCTCCAGGTGTAGGAACTCGAGGTGTAAATATTCGTGTCGTGTAAGATTAGATGACAAAATATTTTAGATACAAAATTAACTAATCCATTTATAAAAATCAATATCTTTATTGGGTTTGTTGTGACATTATTCCCGTGATCCACTTCACTTTGAAGCTTTCATTCCGACCGTAAGGAGGTATCTGGTTTCTTTCAAACAGAAGCTAATCACCACCAGCCCACACCGTTTGGTCCTGCTTTCCTGGAATAATTTTGACACGGATACTGTCAATAATACTGTCAATAATTAAGAAAACAATTAGAGATTGGAGTTGTCAATGACACGCAAAGCCAACACCAAAGCAAGACAACGTTTTGTTATGTACATTCCAAATGATCTGCGCCGGGAGATTGAAACCTGGGCAAGCCAAAAAGGAATCACATTAGCTGAATTTGGCAGGGAGGCCTTCGAATCCTATTTGCATGCGAAACGGCGTGAGGAAAGACATGCTCAGCTTGCAGAGACCTGTCAAATGCTGGCAGAGTTAAACGATCAAGTTGCGGAAAAATGGGGCATAACGGATGCCGAGAATTGGCCAACATGATTCATTGCAAACATGGTGATATCGTCCTGGTCCATCTTGGGCCACGCTCAAGTTCGGCAGCAAATGGTATGACCCAACCTGCATTAATCATTTCCTCAGAAACGGTTAATGCGAATCTTCAGACCATCATAGTTTGTCCAATAATCGATGCTAAGAATGTTGCACAGTCCCGCATGGGTGCCACCTTGATTCCGAAGGAAATGCTCGGATGCGAAACCAATAGACTTGTCTTGTCTTTCCATATTATGACCGTATCCAAAGACCGAGTTCTGAAGCGACTCGGATCTTTACCCCCGAATTATTTGCACCAGATCAAAGAGAGTTTACAAGCGGTGCTAAGTTTGGATTAATCCTCATTCATCGGCCGACTCCGGCTGATCCGAGGAGACGCTGATCAACCGAGGTCAGGTTTTTGCACCCAGCTTGACTTCCAGCGTTTGTAAGCGGATTCATGATCGTCGAGACGGTTTCCGTGTCTCAGAAAAGTGTGCTCAGCAGCGGCCCTTTCGGTGTCGTGGCGGTCCAGTCTTACCACGATGCCGTCAAGGACCTCCATGACCATGTCGAACCTTTGATCCATTCTATTTTCCAAAGAATCCAGACGTTCGACCACTTCACCCATTTTGAACTTTAGGCCTTTGATGTCGGTGGTGTTGACCGCCACCTGGACAGCAACAGATTCCAGCGTTGTGTTTACCTTTGCAAGTTCTTCTTTAGTGGCCAGTTTAGCCACTTCTGCATCAAGCCGTTCCTGGCTGGCCAGTCGGCCGACTTCTTTCTGAAACTGCTCCTTGGAAACCAGCTTGTCCAATAATACTTGCCTAGTTGCCTCAAGGTCGCTTTTGGTGGCTGGGCTTTGATCTTCCGGTAAGTTCATGACTTTTTATGAGTAAATGAGTTATTGGAAAAGGATGGCAAAATGCTGTTTGCGACATTTCCAAAATAAAACAAATAGGGCTCAAAGTCAAATAAAAAGCGTTCAAGATTTAATTTTGTGGCGGTGAACCTTGACATTTCCACCCGATCTTCGTACCTTTTTACCAAGCCACTCCTTACAATCTTAGCTCAATTGAAGGCAAACTTCTTAACCCAACGCCACGGGAGGAGCCAATGACCCATCGAGCTTTTTGCCAAATAATCGTAGTTTTCTCAATGGTATTCTGCGCCGGCTTTCGAACGGCTTTTGCGCAAGCCAACGACTCCACTTATGCCGAAAAAATCAAGGAATACACCACGGATTCTAAATACCTGAATGAAATGGTAGACCACCTGCCGCAATCGGAAACGGTGCCGTCGCCGCTCCAGCATTTTGGCACCATCATTGGTGCTCCCGGCGTGCTGCACTACACAGACGAAATCTACAGCTACTATCGTGCCCTGGCTGCGGCGTCACCACGCGTGGCGGTGCGCACCATCGGCCAAACCGAGGAGGGACGCGACATGCTGGAGGTCGTGGTAGCGGACGAAGAGACCATCGCCAATCTCGAAACTTACCGCGCTTACCTGAATCAACTGGCGGACCCGCGCCAAATCAGTGAGGCGCAGGCCCGGGAAATCATCGACAAAGCCAGGCCCATCTACTACATCACCGCCGGCCTGCACTCGCCTGAGACCGGGCCGCCGGAGATGCTCATGGAGCTGGCCTACCGTCTGGCCGTCGAGGAATCGCCCCTGACTCAGGCAATTCGCGCAAACGTCATCCTCATGTTGGTGCCGGTAGCCGAACCGGACGGCCGCGACCGCATGGTGGACACCTACAACTACCGCAAAGCCCACAAAGAAGTCGGGCCCAATCTGGTGTACTGGGGGCATTACGTGGCCCACGACAACAATCGCGACGGCTTCGGACTCACCCTTGCTCTGACCAGGAATATCCTCAAAGCCTTTCTGCACTGGAAACCCACCATCATGCACGATCTGCACGAGTCGGTGCCGTACTTGTATGTCTCCACCGGCACCGGACCTTACAACGAATACATCGATCCCATCACCATCAACGAGTGGCACAACCTGGCGTACGAGGAGGTCACTGAGCTGACCAAACGCGGCATGCCCGGCGTGTGGACGCACGGCTTTTACAACGGCTGGGCGGCCAACTACCTCATGTGGATCGCCAACACGCACAACGCCACCGGTCGCTTCTACGAGACCTTTGGCAACGCCATCGCCGAAACCAAAGAGCGCAAGCTCAAAAAGAATCAAACTTCCGTAAAATGGTACCGGACCAATCCGCCGCTGAAAAAGACCATGTGGTCGCTGCGCAACAACACCAACTACATGGAAAGCGGCGTGCTGACGGCTTTGAAGTACACCGCCGAGCATCGCCGGAATTTCGTGGAAAATTTCTACATAAAAACCAAAAAGGCCATCGCGGCGGGCAAAGAGGGGCCGCCCTACGCCTGGGTCATTCCGGGCCAGCAGCGGCGGCCCATTGCCACGGCCAATCTGGTCAACTTGCTGCTCGAACAAGGGGTTGAAGTCCAGCAAGCAACCGAGAAACTAAAATGGTCGGAACCGGTGAACAACAAAGCCAAAGGCGGCAAGAAACAACTAACCGATGGAAAGGCTGGCAAGAAAGAGAAACCCAGAATCAAGACCGCGGCTAAAGGTGCCTTTGTCGTGCGCATGGACCAACCCTACCGAACCCTGGTGCGGGTGTTGCTGGACAAACAGAATTTTCCCAAGGATGAACGTCCGCCGTATGACGATACCGGCTGGTCGCTGCCTCTGCTGCACCAGGTGGCAGTTTACGCCGTCAACGATTCCACCATTCTGTCGGCCAAAATGAGTCCGGTAGAACACCGCGTCCGGGTGCAAGGCCGCCTGGAAGGCAAGGGCAAACCGTATTATTTGCTGAACAACAACACCGAAGACAACGTGGCGGTCTTTCGCTTCAAATTGACGGGTGTGCCCATGCTGGCTGCTGAATTCGCCTTCGAGGTGGGCAAGCACCCATACAACGCGGGCACATTGATCGTCCCGGTCAAAGACAAGCCCGCCGACTTGCTCGATCGCCTGCAACGCACAGCCGCGGAGCTCGGCCTGGAGCTTCGTGGCGTCTCCTCGCTGCCCAAGGTGCCCACCCACGCGGTCGAGGTGCCGCGGGTTGCCCTGGTGCACACCTGGGTGGCCACGCCGCAAGATGCCGGTTGGTGGCAATATGCTTTCGATCACCTCGGCATTCCCTATGCCTATCTCTCGGAACAGGATTTGGCCGACACGGATCTGTCCGGGTTTGACGTGGTCATTATGCCGCGCACCTGGGCTTCGCCGCAGCAACTGGTGGCCGGCACCACGGAAGTCGGCGATCCCATTCCCTGGCAGCAGAACGAAACCTTCAAGCACATCGGCGTCATCGACCAGACCAGCGACATGCGTAAAGGCATGGGCTACGAAGGGGTGCAGAATCTGAAGACGTTCGTCAAAAACGGTGGGGTGTTCATTACCGAAGGCAGCACCGCGGCCTTCCCCATCGACATGGCCATCACACGCCGCATCAGCATCAAACGCACCAAAGAGCTGCAAGCACGCGGCACGGTGTTGAAGGCCGTCGTCAAGGACACACTCAGCCCGATCATTTACGGCTACGGTGATTCCCTGGCGGTCTATTTCAACCAGGCGCCGGTTTTCAAAATCAACAAACGGGTGGGCAGTTACGCCACGCCCGACTGGCTGAAAGACGCCCTCTGGGCCCAGGAGGTCCCCAGGGTGATCATGAGCTTTCCCAGGAAGAGGATTCTTTTGAGCGGCATGCTGCGCGGCGAAAAAGAGCTGGCCGACGCCCCGGCGGTGGTCGATGTGCCCGTTGGC
This sequence comes from bacterium, assembly GCA_046757525.1. GTDB lineage: Bacteria > Zhuqueibacterota > Zhuqueibacteria > Oceanimicrobiales > Oceanimicrobiaceae > JBHHYI01. Next base: position 8,039 of record JBHHYI010000160.1, read on the forward strand.
CAGGGCCATGTGGTCCTCTTTGCCATTCGTCCCTTCTGGCGCTGGGAAACCCGCGGCAGTCACGCGCTGGTGTTCAACACCCTGCTGCACTGGAACGATTTAAGGGTCGGCTGGCCCAAACGTCCCGAAGAGGAAGAAGAGGAAACCCCGGCACACTACCAGGAAGGCTGGTGGGAGTGGCAGTAACCTGGCCCGGTGAGGGGAAAAATGTTCAGAACCGTACACTTGACTTTGTGTCTGAATCTGTTGGTTTTCCTGGCCCTTACAGGGGAGCTTGCTGCCCAATCCTCCGGGCAGGCCAGGATCATAGGAAGGGTGCGGGATGCCGCCACAGGCCAACCTTTAAGCAACGTGAACGTTTTTATTGCCAATAGCATGCTCGGTTCTGCCACCAACGGGGTCGGATTTTATTCGATTGCACATGTCCCGCTTGGCACGCACAAACTGGTAGTTTCCAGAATCGGGTATGCAGTACAGACGAGCAAGGTGTGGCTGACTAAGAACGTGGAGAAGCGGATCGACTTTGCGCTTAAGCCCGCTGTTTTGCAAGCCCCGGAGATTGAAGTTATCGAGCCCGTCTCTTCTGAATGGAAAAAGAATTTCAAGAAGTTTAAAGAGATGTTTTTGGGGACCTCCAGGAATGCCAGGAAGTGTAAGCTGCTAAATCCTGAAGTCCTGGATTTCAAAGTGGACAATCAGAACCACACTTTCAGAGCCACGGCAAGTCAAATGTTGGAAATAGAGAACAGAGCCCTGGGCTATCACATCGATTATTTCCTCGAAGGCCTCGAGACTAAAAAACAAGTGGTACAATATCGCGGCCTGACGAAATTCAAGCCTTTGACGCCAAAGAACGCCAAAGAAAACAAAAAATGGCAAAAAAATCGTCTCAAGACCTACAAAGGCTCGTTTCGGCACTTTCTTGCCGCGCTGATCGCACACCGCCTCGAAGAAGAAGGCTTTTTGCTCTATGAATGCCCTTTCGGCGAACCAGTGATCGATCAGACCGACCTCAATCCGGTAGATGCCCAGGGTCTGATCTCCGAAGGGGATTATCCTTTCGAGAGAAAATTGCATTTCCTCAGTTTCTTGCAAGTCAATTACACCGAGGCTTTGGAGGAAAGGGAATATATTTATTGGCGACTCAATAAGTATTCCATTCAGACCAGAGAGTCGGTCATGGCCCACAGAGAATCGCTGAGACCAAGAGAACAAATTTCGTGGATTCTGATGAATCGCACCTACGCCAATGTAGATACGACCGGCTACCTCTTCGAGCCGCTGGCCGTGAAAACCTATGGTTACTGGGCCTGGAAACGAGTGGCAGATATGCTGCCGCTGGAATACCGGCCGAAGTAGGAAACTGGGTTTGGGCCAACTAAGTATATTTATTCACAAATACGGTAACGTATTTTTTTGACAGGATTACAGGATTCACGGGATTTCTAATTGACTGTTCCACCCAAAACCGGGCTTAAAGAGTAGACCGCGGTATTAATTGCCTTGATTCTGATAAGATTTTATCCTGTCTTATCCTGTTTATCTTGTTCATCCTGTCTAAATACGCTACTGCAATTATGAAATAG
>JBHHYI010000161.1:0-9601 GCA_046757525.1 bacterium
TTTCGGTTACCCTCTTAGGCTGCTGCCGTGCCCCTTGTTTCTACCGCCCTAACATATTATTGACCTGCTTATAGCTCGACGCACATGATTCTATATTTAGAAACATGTTTCTATATTTAGAAATGCGGCCGAAAATGTTTCCAGATGTAGAAAGTTTCGTGTTTCCAAATATAGAAACCTTATCTGTCGGGCCGCGAATGCGAAAGTTTCTATATTTAGAAACATGCCTGAGATTTACTCCATGATGCGATCCATATTGTAGTGCCGGGTGCGAATGGCTTCTCGAACCTGTGTAAGAAGTTTTCGTTTGCTGGTATTTTCTGATTGTGCGCTTAAATAAGTCATCGCCGCTCCTTGTCGGTTTACCACACGTCACATGACTCATACGGCACTGCCTAATGTTATCTCCCGTCCGGCCCGCAGTCACACCAGGTTGGTGATGAGTAGATTCGTCGATAAGTCGTTTAGATAAAGGATAACATTGGGGAGGTTAGCACTTTGTTTATTAATGATAATTAATAATTTCTGCGATGTCAAGGGAAAAAATAGTTTCAAACCTTTTTTTAGAAGTATGATTTATCCCTGGCTTCAATGTGACGCTCCCGACAGTTTGGGCAGGGCATAAACCGGCTTCCAGCCCGGAGTCAAGGGCTCTTTCAAGAACGGCTCCAGCTCCTCTTGCGTCCTCAGGGTGACTTCTTCTACCGGAGGCACCTTACCTGGAGGAAAGGCTTCCAGAATTTGGTCGTTGATGAGCGTCAAATACTTCAAAATGGCCGCGATGCATCGTTTTGCTTTGTGAGGCTCTCCCAGTTTGGGCTTGCCAAACACGCCTTCGGGCATGCTCGACAGCTCTATGGGGAAATGCCCCTGGCCTTCAGACCAGCTCATGGGCCGTTGGAATGGGTCGACCGCTTTGTCAAAATGCCCGTCGGGCAAATAGCCCCGCGGATCCGTTTCTTCGGCAACTTCCATATCACACGACGCTTCCCCCATCAGGAGACGGATGACGGCGGTCTCTGCCTCATCTGCGTGCACAAAATCGGTGTCATAGGGCCCGCCGCGCCCCTTTGTGCGAAAGAATTCCCGCACCGCCCGGTGCCAATCGATGGTCCAGAAGATTCCGGGTAAATTGTAAGTCTTTTGAAATTCCTGGATCGCAGACTCCAGAACCCACTGCTGGCCATGGTTGTTCACCATGATGATTTTCCGAAAGCCATCGTTCCACAAGCCAAGCATCACACTCATCAGAATCTTCCTCACCGTGTCCTCATCCAGAAAAACCGTGCCGGGCATGCCGACGTGATGATGCGGGTGGGCGCCGTAATTCAATGGAGAATAGGCTAAATTGATCGGGCGGCCCTGCTTCAAGGTGTAGCGCCTCACCCCTTCTAAGATTTGCGACGCCATGAAATTGTCCAGGTGCGTGATGGTGTGCAAGCCGTGATTCTCAGTGGTACCAAGTGGGATGAAGACAATGTCGTTCTTGCGTCTGTGCTCGATCACTTTCTGGCGCACCGTGTTTTGAATGTAGCTGCCAATTCTTCCTAATTCAGAAGGGGAGGGAATTTCATACTCTGCTAAGATCGTATCAATTTCCTCATCGCTGGCCTCCCAGATTTGTTTTTTCAGACGGCCGACGGGTGTATCCTCAAACCGGATGTCCGGCCGATTCGATTCTAACCATTTCGATTCTTCCATGTTTGAAAACTCCTTTTCATTAAAATGTCTTGATCTTGAATCAATTCGTAATTAATTGTTTGAGCAGACCAACGCTGCGAGGTACGGCTGCGTGGCAGTCTCAGGACAACCTGACTTGAATTTTTCCCTCGGAGCGATCTCGAGACAGCCTTTCGATGGCGCTCACGGCCTGGTCCAAGGTGGCGATCGCGGTAACGGCTTTGGTCATATCGATGCGGCCGGCGGCCATCAGGCGAATCACGCTGGGGAAGATGGCGTGCCCGGAATGGCCTTGCGCGCCATACACCTGACTGCGTCGAACCTGCAGGTTCTCAAGATACATGGGCACCCGGGTGGCCGCACGTCCAATGATGACCATTCTGCCATTGATCGCCAGGGAGGATTCCATGATCGGCACGGTTCCGCTCATGAAACCCGCCGCCTCCACATGCATGTCCGCACCTTCCCCTCCCGTCAGTTGCATAATTAAATCTGCGGGTTTGGCACCATTTTGTGCGGACGCAACCGGATCAAAGGCCTCGTCGGCCCCCAGCTCCCTGGCCAGAGTCCGGCGCCTTTCAGAGACTTCAAAAGCGATGACCTTAGCGGCACCCGCTGCTCTGGCCAGAGCAATCGCAGCCAAGCCGATCGGTCCCGCGCCAAAAACGACCACATTAGCGCCGGGCTGGAAGCCGCCACCTCGAATGAACATGCCATTGTAGGCTACCGAGGTTGGCTCACAAAACGCAGCGGCTTGCCTGGCCTTTTCCGCGTCAGAATAGCGCTCGAAAATGGCGTCAATGGGCCAACAAAATTTCGCATCGATGACCAGGTATTCGGCAAACCCGCCGTTGATGGTGAAACCGATTTCTTCCAGGTTCACGCAGTGGTTCGGAAATCCGTTGCGACAGGGCACGCAATGCCCACACCAAATCATCTCCTCGCAGGTCACAGGCGTGCCAACCTGGAGATCCCGGACATTTTTGCCCACCTCTTCAACAACACCGGACAATTCGTGGCCGGTAACAGACGGAAACTTGGTCAAACCCGGGTATAGCATATAGCCGTCTTCATCGGTTTCATAAAAGTGCACATCCGAACCACAGACACCGCAATAACTTACGCGAATAACCACGTCATCCGGTCCAGGAGTCGGATCGGGAACCGTCTCCACTTTAATCCTGGGGTAACGCCAAACGCTCGAGCCGGTGATGGCTTTACCGGTACTCTTTTCAAACTCAGAAAGCGTGTAATCCTTCCTGGGCTGCCACTGCGCTTCTAATACTAATCCCTTCATCTCGACAACTCCTATTAGTTTGTTTAAGAAAATCGTGTAAGTTTATGGCTGACTAAATCGAGAACAGAAGCGCGTTCCACCAAACGCGATCTTAGCACTATCTTTTTGGGTCCGGATTGGTCTCCGCCGATCCGCGACAGGAGAAGCTTCATGCTCTCTTCGCCCATTTCGTGAATAGGCTGGTGCATGGTCGTGAGCGTTGCAGAATATGAATTCGCAAAAGCCAAATCATCGTACCCTATTAGGGACAGGTCCTCAGGAATTGAGATGCCCATTTCATGAGCAACCGAATAAAACAAGTAAGCGATGCGGTCATGTCCGGCAAAAACAGCCGTGAATTTTTCCTGCTGCCTCAGAATTGCACGGACATGCTCAAGATAGACCTTTTCTACGTAAGGCTCCGGTTTGGCAAAAATCAAAGAGGGGTCCACAGGAATATGGTGCTCGGTGAGCGCTTGTTTGTACCCCTCGAGTCGCTGATTCTCGGTGGTGAAAAGCGTGCTCAGCAAAATCGCTATCTTTTCGTGGCCTTTGAGAATGAGGTATTTGGTAAGCTCATAAGCCCCGTGAAAATTGTCCGTAGTAACACAATCGATTTCAACATCCGGAATGGCCCGGTCCGCAAGTACGACAGGTATGTTCTTCCTGGTGAATTTTTCGACCAGGGAGCGATTCTTTTTATCAGACGCTGCCGTGGGCACAAAGATGACGCCTCCGACAGCGTGCTCAATCAAACGATCCGCATGAATGTCCGCGCGCACAAGAGAATCATCGGTGTTGCAGATGATGATGCTGTGCTGATTCCTGGCAGCTTCATCGCCGGTGCCACGCGCCAGTTCAGGCGCATAGCCGCCGCGGATATCGGGTACGAGCACTCCTACAATGGTCTGGCGGTGGTCGTCCGCCTTCCGGTCGATGACAAAGGTCCCCAATCCCCTCTTGCGAAACAAATACCCCAGGTTGACGAGATTCTGAATTGCTTGCCGAACCGTGGCCCGAGCCAAACCGGTTTTTCCAACGAGCTCTTCTTCGGTTGGAATTTGCTCATTTGGCCTGATAACTCCCTGGTCGATTTGCTCAATCAGCCAGGTCTGGAGTTGAAAATACAGGGGAATGGGACTGTTTTTATCGACGATCACGAGGTCTCTTGTCCATTTGTCTATACAATTGGACAAATATAAACAATAAACCGGTGGATGTCAACACTTTTTGCAAAAAGATGGCCATTGGAGTTAGCCACAAAACAGAAACGATTCTCTTATGAGACCCCTGTTCTTCGTAACGCAATCGTCTCGATTGCGAGGGCATTCCTTTGAGGCAAAGCACACAGAAAGTGCGTTGCTTTTAAGAAACGCTTCGGTGTCGCCGTTCTTTATTACAGCCTCCCGTGGTGTCATTCCGGAGGAATCTTGTTGGCTGGCTTGCACAGTGCTGACCAGTAACAGGATGCCTCCTGCATGACAGGGCTACCTTTGGCGTTTCCGACGTTTAAAGCAATCCCTATGCACAGTTTCAGCCTCAACTTAAGGGGCCTCTAACCACCCTATTGTCACCCCGAGCGGAGTCCGGCAGTTGCCGGACGTAGTCAAGGGGTCTAATTTAGGCACAAACCAGATTTCTCCCCGGGGGCTGCCGGATCGAAATGACAGTTTGGGGGCTCAAGTTGACGCCCATGCGACGCACCGGGATTGTGGGCGCTTTGAAGGGAGACAGACTTTCGGTCGTCCAGAGCGAAAATCAGAGGGATGTCCGACCGCCCGAACCCTGGCTCGGGAATTCAGGATGCCTCCCAAAATCCCCCTAATTTTTTCGCTGGACGCTTCAAAAACCGTTCCCCTTCAAAAAGGGGGATTCCTTGCGAGCCCTGTATAGTCAAATGGGTTATCAAACGGTAACCTTCTCAAAGAAGGTCACCGTTTGAGGTCGGGACTTATCGAAGCCCGTGACCCCTCGATACGGCCACTTGAAAAACAGTGACCTATTCGGGATGACTCGCACAGTGACGCTTCGGCCGTTTCTTTCATGTAAAAGCACCCAGGGCGTGCACAGCGCTTTTGCGAGGCCGAATCCCATGGGGTTATAAAGGAACTTGCGTGCAACGCCGTCCTCTTATCCCGCCTCCAGCCAACTCTCCCCTACCCCCACATCGACCTTGACCGGCACCTCCAATTTTATCGCAGTTTCCATCTCTGTGCGCACCAATTCTTGTGCTTGCGCAAGTTCCGATTTCGGCACCTCCAACACCAATTCATCGTGCACCTGCATGATCATTTTGGTGGCCAGCCTTGGTTGGCGCAATCTGTTCCAGATGTTGATCATGGCTACCTTGATTAGATCTGCCGCTGTCCCCTGAATGGGGGTGTTAATCGCGGTGCGTTCGGCAAACTCGCGCCGGTTACGGTTGTCGCTGTTGATCTCTGGTAAGTAACGGCGTCGATTCAACATGGTGGTCACAAAGCCGTTTTGTCTGGCCTCCGAAATCGTTTTGATGATGAACTCGTTCACTTTGGGATATTGCACAAAATAGTTGGTAATAAAGTTTTGGGCCTCCTCCATTGAAATGTGCAGTCGGGAAGAGAGACCGTAAGCCCCCATGCCATACATGATGCCGAAATTGATTTCTTTGGCTCTGCGTCGGTGTTCGGCTGTGACTTCCTCCGGCGCGACATTGAAAACCAAAGCAGCAGTCTTGGTGTGAATATCTTCATCGTTTTTGAATGCCTCGATCAAAACTGGATCCCTGGAGAGATGCGCCATGATGCGCAGTTCAATCTGCGAGTAATCTGCGTCCAGAATCAAATGCTCCGGGTCGCCAGGCACAAAGGCCCGGCGAATCTGCCGGCCCGTTTCGGTCCGAATGGGGATGTTTTGCAAGTTGGGATCGCTCGAGGACAGCCGTCCGGTGGCCGCCACGGTCTGGTTAAAGGAACAATGCACCCTTCCGGTTTCGGGATTGACCAGTCTGGGCAGCGCATCCACGTAAGTCGATTTGAGCTTGGTGAGCTCTCGGTATTCCAGCAACGTTCGCGGCAGATCGTGAAATTTGGCCAACTCTTCCAGCACCTTGGCGTCGGTGGAATAACCGGTTTTCGTGCGCCTGAGCCTGGGCAGTTGCAGCTTGTCAAACAAAATATGCCCTAACTGCTGGGTAGAATTGATGTTGAACGCCTCGCCTGCCATGGCATAGATAGCCACCATGAGTTCATCGAGCTTCTGTTTCATCTGGCGCGACATCTCCGAAAGATAGTCTAAATCGAGCGCAACGCCGGTTTTTTCGATGTCCATCAACACGTAAATCAAAGGGACTTCGACTTCTCGAAAGAGTTCTTCCAAACCCAAACTTTTCAGTTTCGGTTCAAAAAGCTCCTGCAAACGCAAAGTTACATCGGTGTCTTCGCAAGCATATTTGGCCACCTCTTCCACCGAGACCTCGCTCATGCTGATTTGCTTCTTGCCCTTGCCGATCAAATCCGAGGTGGGGATTTTGACGTAGTTTAAATGCTCCAAAGCCAGAGCGTCTAAATTGTGCTGACGCAATGTGGGATTCAGGAGATAGGAGGCGACCATGGTGTCGAAGTAAACGCCGCGCAACTCAATGCCGTGTCGAGACAAAACCATCATGTCGTATTTGATGTTTTGCCCGCTTTTTTTTATTCCCTCATCTTCCAGGATCGGCTTTAGCCACTGCGCCAGAGATTTCGAACTGGCCCTACCGTTAGCCTGGTCGAGATACATTTCCCGCTCGAAACGTACGCGGGAACCGCCTGGGTTCAAGGGCCGCTTTTCAACACGGACGGGGAGATAGTAAGCTTCCCCAGTCTTGATTGAGAATGCCATGCCAACGACTTCTGCGCGCATGGGGTCCCGTTCGGTGGTTTCCAGGTCCACCACGAACTTCCCGGATTCTCTCAGCTTCCGCGCCAAATCGGCCACCTTTTCCTCAGAATCCACCAGGTGGTATTCTGCTTGTGGTGTCTGTTTCTGCGTGGTAAACCGTTCAATCAGGCTGGTAAACTCCAAATCTTTCAACAGTTCGATTACGACCTCAGGGTCAGGAGGCTGCCGCTGTAAATCCTGTAAATCCACCTCCACCGGGACTCGAGTATCGATGGTCACCAACCGCTTGGAAAGCAGCGCTTCATCGCGATGGCTCTTAAGATTCTCGCGCACATTGGCCCGACTCACCTGGTCGGCGTGCTCCAGAACCTGTTCCAGACTACCAAATTCTCGTATGAGCTTCACGGCAGTTTTGCCTCCCACGCCCGGCACGCCCGGAACGTTATCCGAGGTGTCGCCCATCAACCCTAAAAAATCGACAATTTGCGACGGCGGTAAGCCCACCTTTTCTTCGACCCCTTTTTCGTCCAGGACTTCCACCTCTTCGCCCGAACGTTTGGGATTGTACAGTTTGATGTGGGAGTCCACCAACTGCATGAAATCCTTGTCGCCGCTCACCAGGAACGCCTCCACCCCTGCCTGCTGGGAACGTTTGGCCAGCGTGCCGATGACGTCGTCGGCTTCGTAGCCCGGGACTTCGATCAACGGAATGTTCAAGGCCTTCACCGCTTCATGAATGCGAGGAAGTTGGTCGCGCATATCGTCTGGCATTTTCTGGCGCGTGGCTTTGTAGGCGCTGTATTGCTTGTGGCGAAAAGTGGGTCCTGGCGGATCAAACACCACGGCAAAATAATCCGGTGCCTGCTCGTCGAAAATCTTAAAGATGAAGCGCAGGAAACCAAAAACGGCGCTGGTATTTTCACCTTTGGAATTGATTAAAGGATTGCGGATAAAAGCGAAGTAGGATCGGTAGGCTAAGGCAGAACCGTCGATGAGGTAAAGTGTTTTTGAGGAGGGCATACCTTCATGAATTTGAATGAATACAAGACACAGCCATTATTTTCTTTCTTTTTGTTTAAGCCTTTCGCACGCTTGCACGATGCCTTGAAGGGTCTGCCAGGCATCATTCTTGGATCTGTTCTTAACTATGCGCGCAAAATCATTTGGTATCTCTTACAAATTTTTTCAATCCACTTGAACCCTGAGTTTATTATTCGCCACACTAAAAGAATAGCTGTCAGATTGAATATCTACAGAATAGCCACAAAGCTTCAAGAATTCAGTAGAGATCTTCTTTTTTCCTGCGAACGGCAGATCGGTCTCTAAAAGCATGCATCCGCCTCCCGTAGAAAAAAGCGTGTGAGGCCCGAATTCCAAAGTGACAACATTGTTGATCATTTTGCCTTGAATTCTTTGCAACTTCTTCGATATGCTGGACGCGGAAATTCTCTGTTCCTGGGTCATGCCATTTTCGTCATACCGCACTGTGACTTCTTTTCGTCCGAGTAGTTTGGTTAACTGCTCAACAAAATCGAATATTCTCGTCTTTGGCACTTCAAAACTTACATAATCCGAAGTTATTCTAACGTAGACTTCGGGTTCAGCAAAAAAAGCATTCCGGTCAACCTGGCCCTGATTCTTTAGCAAGGACTTTTTAACATTTACATCTAACGTTGCCATCAACAGTTGCTTTTCTTCCGGACTCATCCGGTTAATCAATTGTGCAACAATTGTTGTCAGTTTTTTATCATTTTCAGTCATGACTCAATAATAACAATTCTAACACAAAATGTCAACGGGTTTAGCGCGCCAGGTGGACATCATTTCGTTTGACTCTTTCGGCAATTTTCGCTATACTCTCAAGGAATACTCCACTCGAGTGGAGCTGTCCACGAGGAACGACAGTTGTTTTTCTTTGAGTACAAAGGTAGTCGTCCTGAGTAGTCCCGACCGTTTTTGGGTCGGGACGTATCGAAGGGCGACGCCCGTCACACCTCGATACGGTCACTTGAACAACAGTGGCCTACTCGGGATGACTCACAACTTGCTCTTTTGGGAAACGCTCTGTTGTACGTAACGCAATCGTCTCGATTGCACAGGCATTTCCGACCATTAAAGCAACATTTTTTTCTGTGAAACCGTCGATGCAACACTAATGCACAAAAGGAGACCTCGATGAATCAAAACAAGGCACCGCAGCAGATAAACGTGGAACTCGGCGAAAAAGAAGCCGAAGGCATTTATTCCAATTTGGCCCTGATCTCACATTCCCCCGGAGAATTTGTCATCGATTTTACCCGCATGCTGCCAGGCGTGCCTAAAACCAGAGTCTACGCCCGCATCGTCATGACGCCACAACACGCCAAATCGTTCTTGAGAGCGTTGGAGGACAACGTCGGAAAATACGAAAAGCAATTTGGCGAGATAAAAGTTCACGGCGGGCAGCCCAACGTTCAGCAGCAAATTGGTTTCAAGCCTTCTGGCATGGACAATCAAAATAAGCAGTAAGTCATCCTAAAGATGAAAAGCGCTGACTTGTAAGAGCAGAACACGATCGTAACACGGCCAGAGCTCTGAATGAAGCGGACCCTATCCTTATAAGAGACGATAGAATATTCAAAACTCTTAGTTGTCAGAAAAAGAATAACAGATACAGTACTGGCTGCCGGCCGCAGAGAAAGATTTGCCAGTCATAGACCCTGGACAGAGGCAGGCCTTAAAACAGGGGTTTTCCCACCAGCTCGAACAACATGAAGATCACAAAAAATAGGGTGAAGCCCCCGAAAA
>JBHHYI010000162.1:0-9480 GCA_046757525.1 bacterium
TCGGCAGCTTGCATGGTGAGCTTGTTGTGGGTGATCACAATGAACTGCGTGTCCGTCGAAAATTTACGAATGGCTTCATTAAAGCAGCGGATATTCATGTCGTCCAGCGGCGCGTCCACTTCATCCAGGATGCAAAACGGGCTGGGCTTGACCAGGTAAATGGCAAACAGCAGCGAGATTGCGGTTAACGCCTTTTCGCCACTCGAAAGCAAAGTCAGCGCCTCGAGACGACGGCCTTTGGGATTGGCCTGAATGATGATGTTAGCTTCCAGGGGATCTGCGTCGGGCTCGAGCGTGAGGGTCGCTTTGCCGTTTTCGAAAAAACCTGCAAAGACCTTGACAAAATTAGTTTGAATGTCCTCAAACACCTTTAAGAACTGCTCTCGTGCCGTCTTGTTGATCACTCGAATCGTTTCGTTGAGGTTGGCTTCGGCGGTGATCAAATCATCCCGTTGCGTGGTCAAAAAATCCAGGCGGGACTTTTCCTTCTCGTATTCATTTAACGCCAGCAAGTTGACCGGCCCCATGGTGTCGATTCTGTTTTTCAGCTCTTCGATGGTTAATTGCGCTTGCTCAGGCTCAAAGGTCTCGTCTACCGGCGCCTGCTTAATATTAAAATTGTAATCTTCTTTAATTCTGTCCTTGATGATCTCCGCTTCCCGCCTCAACTCGGACACGCGCAATTCCAGAGCATGAAAGTCTTCCGAGGCCGCGTCGCGTTCGATGCGCAGACCTTTTAGAGCTTTCTCCTTTTCTTCAATGGTCTGCTTGTGCAGCAAAAATTCATGCTCAATTTGGTGGACGGTATTTTCCAGGGCGTGGCGTTTTTCAAAATCGTCGTGCAGAAATGCTTTGACCTCAGCCATGCGCTTCTCTAACGCCTCAAACTCAGTCGTGGCGGCATGAATTTCTTCGTCAATCCGTTGGGCATTACCATTTAATTCCTTTGCAAACTCTTGCAGTCGGGCAATCTCCTCCTGAAACTTCTTCTCGTCACCTTTCAAGCCAACCAATTTGACTCTGCTGTCCTGGCTGACCGCATATTGCTCGGTGACTTGTCGTTCTAATGCCGTCAATTCATCGTAGATCTTTTCATACAGCGAATCAAACTGATGTTTGTTTTCATCGAGCGTGTTCAAAGAAGGCGAAAGCGATCGGAGCTCTTGCTCCAGTAAAGCCCGATCTTCGATTAGTTTGTCCCGCTCTTTCTTGATTCTCTCTCGATTCTCCCTTTCTTTTTTCAATTCATAATTGATCTGGGCGAGCTCCACCTCTAACTCTCTGGTCCGGGCTTCTGCCTGTTTGATCTTTCCCGCCAACGCCTGCTCCTCTGCCAGTGCGGCCTGGTGACGCTGTTCTTTGGCCTGATATACCTTCTCATCCCGCTGCAATTTCTTGTTCAACGTCGCCAGCTTTTTCTCCAATTCCTCGACCAGCGCCTTGCGTCCAATGATACCAGCCTCTGGGAAGCCGTTGACCCCTCCCTTAATGGGACCCCAGGTCGAAATGATTTCACCGTTTAAGGTGACCAAATTGACGTGCTGATCCTGCAGGTTCTGCGATTGTCTTTTGGCATACTCGATGTCCGAGACGATCAAATAGTCGCTCAGCAAAGATTCTACCAACGGGCGAAAATCGGAGACGCAATTTACCAAATTTGAGGCCCAATCGATGACGCCGCTGGCGTTCTGTTCCTTCAGTCTCTGCTTAATAGTTTCGTGGTTGTTTTGAAACTTGCGAAAGCGTTCCAGCGGCAGAAAGGTTACCGCGCCCTTCGCGTCATGCTTCAAAACCTCGATGCAATCCAAAGCTTGTTCCAGGTCATCCACCACCAGAGACACAGCCGCCTCTCCCAACGCAGCCTCAATCGCCAGACGGTATTTTGCCTCCACATTCAGAACTTCAGCCAGCGTTCCTTTGCAGCCGCCGTTCAAGTAGTTGTTGCGCAAAAGATGCTGCACGCCTTCCGGATAATCCTCATAAGACTCCAGGAATTTCCGCAGCAAGGCTATTCTTTCTCTTACGGCTTGAAGCTCGCCTTTGCGATCCAGGTTTTTTTCCCGCAGCGTGTCCTTGTCCCGGCCCAGGGTTTCAATTTGCGCAAGCAGATGTTCGTGTTGCTTGTTTAAGCCGGCTAACTGCGCGTCGCTCTGAGCCTTGTCTTCCACTCTCTGGGCCAACTTCTCTTCCCGGATGCGGTCCAGCATTTCGCTCTCCTCAATCTGCCTGGTCACGGCGTCCAGGCGTTCCGTCAGATTTTCAATCTGAGTCTTGACCCGTTCTTCCTCTTTCTTGCTTTCAGCCAGGCCACCCAACAACTCAACACGCTCATCTTCTAACCGTTTGAGTTCGGCTTTTTTCTCCAGCACCTTTTTTCCCGCCGATTTCAGGTGCACGTGTTTTTCCTGGTGATCCAGTTCTGCTTCCTGAATCGACTCAAAGAGCTGTTGCAGCTTCTCTTCGGTGTGCCCGATTTGGGCATGAGTTTTTTCGAGCCGGCCTTTTATTTCGGCCCTCTCCCGCAACAGCTTCTCCTTGGAGTTGCCCAACGCATTGCGACGCTCTCTGGCTACGAGAATCTCCTCTTCCTTTTTTTGAATACTCAAAGACAGCTCGTTGAAAGCATTTTGCTGCGTGCTAAGCTGTTTTTCAATATCCACCAGTTCAACCCGCAAAGATTCAATCTCTGCCTCCCTGGAATCGAAGCGCGACGCCAGCGCTTCCCGCCGGTTCTGGGATTCGATGAGGCGCTGTTTGAGCGGCTGCAATTCTTCCTGGATTTTCGAAAACTTGTAAATCGCCAGCGAGATTTCCTTCTCCTGCAATTCTTGCTTGATCTCCTGAAACTTTTGCGCTTTGCGCACCTGCCTCTTCAAAGAAGCAACGTTTTTCTCGATTTCGCTGATTATGTCGCTCAGACGCTGAAGGTCGGCCTCGGTGGCTTCCAACTTCCGGAAGGCCGCCTTACGGCGCATCTTGTATTTCGTAACCCCCGCAGCTTCTTCGATGATGTGGCGCCGCTCTTCAGGTTTGCCGCTCAAAATGGACTCCACCATGCTCAGTTCGATAATCGAGTAAGCGTTCGACCCAATTCCTGTGTCCATGAACAGATTTTGGATGTCCTTTAAACGACAGGGGGCGTTGTTCAGCAGATATTGGCTTTCCGAAGAGCGAAAAAGTCGCCGGGTAATCACCACTTCTGAAAACTCAATGGGCAGGATGTTTTTGGTGTTTTGAATAGTTAGAGAGACCTCGGCCATCCCCAACGGGCGTATGGTTTTCGAACCGTTGAATATCACGTTTTCCATGCGTTCGCTGCGCAGGAACCCGGCTTTTTGTTCCCCTAACACCCAGCGCAGGGCATCCAGAATATTGCTTTTGCCACACCCATTGGGTCCGACGATCGCCGTCAGACCATCGGTGAAATCAATTTTTGTTTTTCTTCCAAACGATTTGAAACCGTGAAGTTTTAAACTTTCTAAGTACACAGATGCCCTCGAAATTGCTCGATTCAGACAGGATTAACGCAACAAAAACACTACATACAGTATATAAGCGTTGAACTGCTACTACATAGTGGTGACCTCAATATACTCGTATTAGTGCTAAAAGTCAAGTGCTTTTTTAGTAAAGATCAAAAAGGCGGCTGGTCAGATTACCAACTTCATGTAATAGGGCAGGTAATCGAACAACGCAACGCTCCGGTCATAATACCATCCCAGGCCTCCCAAAACCACCAGACAGAAAATAAAGGCGACAACGGTAGTCTTCACGAAAGAAAGCGAGTACACGACCTTGACGCCGCGGAACAGTCGAATCACCAACCAGAGCCCAAATAGCAACAGCAAATAGAGCGCGGGGGCGAACCACTCGGGCTTGCTGATGATGCGGTAATAGATGGGCACGATGGGAAGGAGCCAAACGAGATTGGCCGCCGACCAGAACACCTGCGCCAGCAGTTGCTTAAGAGTTAAGTCTTGTCCGACCAGAAAGGCGGTCACCTTTAATAGCAAGACGAGCAAGCCAACGATTACAAAAGACAAGCCGGTAAAAAAAGCGACAAATGCCGGCGGGTGCCAGATCAACCAAATCAATTCGTTCTTGAACGAATCGGTGCCAATCAGAAGATTAAGGACCTCGTCAAACAGCAGACTTGTGCGCAGCAAGAACGCAATGCTCGACCCAATGAGGCTGGTCAACGCCAAGGTGACAAGACCCAGGAACAAGGCGTGCCAGGCAGACACTTTCCTTTTGTCCTTGATGTCGGTAAAAAAACCGTGCGGATAGACGAACGCCCGGTGCAGGCTATTCCTGAATCTGCGATTTCTATTGAAATTGAACAAGAACAGCAGGATTAACGCCAGGCCGGAAATGGGGTACGCCACAGGATTGACAAAGTCAGACGAACGGGAAGCCAGGCTGGCAGGAGGCTCTCCCTGGAATTGCGATTGAACTAACCCGTAAACAATTCTGTTTCTGCCATCGTGTGCAATGAGTCCTGACCGGCTGAGATACGGTTTTCGAGACGGACCGAAAATTACGTCCGGGCGGGCCTGCGTCCAATCATTGAGGGTGTGCAGAAAATAGCCGGCGGCCCGTGCCTCCTGGGCTAACGCGAACCCGGCTTCCTGCGTCTTAGAAGCCTGTACCTGTTGCAACCTCAATTGGTTTTCCTGGCCGTTTTCCCCGGCCGCAACCCCGGCACGCTCTTCAGCCCCGAAGTCCGCAACTGCTCCTGACGGAGAAATCAAAGGATAGCCGTAGGAAATGACCAGAGGCACTCCAGGGTGTCTTGCCTGCCAACTGTGTGTGAGGCCTGGAATCTGATTGGACGCCTGGTTGTAGAAATCGAGCACCAACAAGTCTGCCAGTTGGGTCCCCTGGAGCCATTCTGGAGAGCGCACAACCAAATAAGTCGGGCGGGCGGAATAGTCGCGAATTATTCTTTTGAGCGCCTGGGTTTGTTTCCTGGTGGAAGGCAACCCCGCTTGCAGCTCGAAGCCCAATCCCCAGGCAGCCACAGAAACGTGATCGGCGTAGGCCGCCAACATCTCCTGGTAATAATGCAACACCGAGTGGTCAAAAGAGGCATTGGAAAAGAACTTGTCAGGTACCAAAAACAAGGGTGGCTCCAGAAACACCAGGAGACCCAAGGAGTCGCACACGTCCAGAAGAAAAGGATCGGGAGGGAAGCCGACTACGCGAACAGCGTTGGCGCCTAATTGCTTAACTTTCAACATTTCAGCTTGAAGCTCCGGCTGCCCCGCAGTGGGTCCTGAATCAGGGAAGTCTTCGTACCAGTCGACACCCTTCACCTGCAACGCTTGCCCATTGAGACGAATCTTCTCCCCCCGGGCGATGATTTCGCAGATTCCAACCTTGCTACTGATCTCGTCGACCAATTGCCTGCCCTGCACCAGGTAGGCGTTCACCCAATACAGTTGAGGATTCTCCGGACTCCACAACGCGGCGTCAGGTACAGTAAACAGAAACTCGTTGGTCCCTGAATCGATGCTCTGCGCCGGCAGTCTTGCCACCAATCTACCACCCTCCCCCTGCAACAGATCAACGTGGAGCCTGAGGTTGTGCTTGGCCCTGGCGCTCATGATATCTGTCTTCAACTTGATCGACACGTTTACCAGGAGCTGCGCAGTTTTGTAGGCATCGGTGAACGTGGTGCGCACCTGCAACGCGTCGATGAAAACCGCTGGTTTGACCACAATAAAGATGTCCCTGAACAGGCCGCCGTAGTTATGCCCCAGCCGGGGACGATGTTTCAAGGGCAGTCCCTGTCTTGGTTTCAACGTGTTGTCTACTTTGATTCTTATTTCATTCTTACGGCCAAAGCTCACCAGATCCGGTCTTATGTCGAAAGAAAAAGGAGTGTGCCCCCCTTCGTGTGAGCCGAGAAACTCATCGTTAATGAACAAGGTGCATCTATTGTTGACGCCCAGGACCTGGAGGGTCAAACCCTGGCCCACCAGACTCGAGTCCAAACTGAACTCACGTTTGAATTCAACTTCACCCTCGAAATCATAAGCACCGGGCACCAGGACAGGCCGCCAGGCAGCTTCCCCTTTCTTGCGAGCTTGCCAGGGGCCATTCAATAAAATGACTTGCCTCGTCGTACTTTTTTGCAACACCCTTTGCTGCGGTACTGTCGAGGATGCTCGATGCAGGTAACTCTTTGTCCAATCAGCCCACAGCACACTGACCTGGCTGAACAGAATACCAGTCATCAGAGGAGTTAAGTACTTAGAGCGAAGAATGTTAAATGTCATTTTAGAATTGAGCATTCAAGTCAGAGGGTCGAGTGATCCCATGAAATTTAAACTTTTTTTGCCCAAAATCAACCCCAATTCCCAGGAGCCCGCACAATCCGGTACAACCAGATTGCCTTAAATGCCGGAAACGCCAAAGGAACCCTGTCATGCAGGAGGCATCTTGTTACAAGCCAGCACTGTGCAGCCAGCCAACAAGATTCCTCCTGAATGACACTGGCGGCTGTAATAAAGGACGACGACAACGGAGCGTTTCCTAAAAAGGGTAGAATTCACAATGAGCCAGGGTCATGATTCGTGTGCAAACTCCCTACTTAAATGCCCACTGTCGAGGCTGTCGAAGTGTTCCCGAGTTAACCCGCATTCTCCTGCTGTGCAACAACAGTTTACTCGGCTTTGGTGAGTCCATCCGCTGCGGAAATTTTCTGCTTTACTTTATTGCAATTATTTAGTATAATCCAACTTATTATTGGCAAAAGAATATTCATTGGGAATCAGAGTATGAACAGAATCCTCCGATGCGCACTCATTTCAACAATCCTTTTCGCATTTTCGTCCTCCCCTTCACAATCGCAGGAAAAAGCCGCTGAGGCAACAGAAACTCAAGGTTCAGTCGCAAAACTCGTCATCGAAGCACCCGGCTTGATCCTGAAGGATGTGCCCTTTGAGGTCACCATCAAGGCACTGCGTGAGGATGGCAGCCTGGCAAAAGATTTCGCCGGACCGGCCCAAATCAGCGGACTGGCAATCAAAACCGAATCCGGTGTGCACCAGGTGGCGCAGACCGGTGCGTTCAGAGCGGGGAGCTTGACCATTCACCGAGCAACATTCGATCACACCGGAAGGCACCGGTTTAGTGTGGCAGCAGGCCAGGCACGGGGAGAAACTCAAGTGCGAGTCATTCCGGGACTGCTGAGTTTGCTTCCGCCCCTGTTAGCGATTGCCCTGGCCTTCGTCACGCGCCAGGTCCTCATTTCTCTGTTTTGTGGCATCTGGTTGGGCGCCTTGTTCATTTTCGACTACAACCCCCTTCTTGGTTTTATGAAGGCCGTCGACACCTATCTTGTCCACTCATTGGCAGACCCGGACCACGCTTCGATTCTGATTTTTAGTCTGACCCTGGGAGGCATGGTGGGGGTTATCTCGAAAGCGGGAGGCACGCAAGGGATCGTTCAAAAGCTCTCCAAATACGCCAACCATCCTCGTGGCGGGCAGTTGGCGGCCTGGGCCATGGGGGTCTTCATTTTTTTCGACGATTACGCCAACACTCTGATCGTGGGCAACACCATGAGGCCGTTTACCGACCGGTTGAAGATTTCCAGAGAAAAGCTCTCCTATATCGTCGATTCAACGGCGGCGCCGGTGGCTTCCATCGCCCTCGTCTCCACCTGGATCGGCTTTCAAGTAGGCCTGATTGACCAGGCGTTCGGCGCGCTAAACATCCAGCACGATGCCTACATCATTTTTATTCAATCCATTCCTTACGCCACTTACAGCATCCTGGCCATCATCTTTGTCTTTTTGGTTGGAGTCACTTTACTCGATTTCGGCCCCATGCACCAGGCAGAGGTGCGCGCTTACCATTCAGGCAAGGTTTTGCGCGATGGCGCCCAACCACTCACCGACAGCGCCGCCCTGGACTTGGTCGCCGACGACAATACGCCGCTCAGGTGGTACAACGCGCTCATTCCCATCATGACCGTCATCGTGGTAACCATATTGGGGCTTTACTTTAGTGGTCGCGCTGAACTCGGGGCAGAAGCGCAAAATGCCCCGCTTGGCAATATCATTGGCGCCGCGAAGTCTTTTGGGGTGCTCATGTGGGCCTCTTTCGCTGGTTTAACCGTCGCCATTCTCCTGGCCTTAGGTCAAAGAATATTGACGCTTAGCGATTCAATCAACGCCACGCTCAATGGCTACAAGTCGATGATGTTGGCGGCTATGATCTTGATCTTGGCCTGGTCTATCGGCAACATTTGCAACGATCTCAAAACTGCCGACTATGTCATAAGTTTTAGCAAGGACGTCCTGTCGCCAAATCTGGTGCCTTTCGTTACGTTTGTCTCGGCAGCGTTCATCGCCTTTGCCACTGGTACTTCCTGGGCGACCATGGCCATCTTGACCCCCATCGTCATTCCCATTGCCTACAAGCTGCCAATCGAAGCCGGCATGGCAACTTCTTTGAGCCACGAAGTCTTGATCGGCACAGTGGGCGCCGTGCTGTCGGGTTCGGTGTTCGGCGACCATTGCTCACCCATTTCCGACACGACTATCATGTCTTCCATGGCTTCCGCCGCCGATCATGTTGACCATGTGCGCACGCAACTGGTTTATGCCCTGCTCGTCGCATTTGTCGCTTGTTTGTCTGGATACCTGCCCAACGGCTGGGGCATCCACACCTACTGGTCGTTGCTGGGCGGCGTCGCAATTCTGACGGGCATCGTTTTGTTTTTTGGGAAGAAAAACATTTCGGTGACAAGTAAAGAAGCAGCAGGCGTGGAAGGAAAATCCGTTTTGCAAGAGAGTTCGGACTACAAGGCAAAGGACTAATTGAGGGCCAACACGCATGAACTCAGGTTTAAGCTTTTTGTTGTCAAAATATTTGGAGTTCAAAAACGGCCGAGGGACTAACTTCCTCCAAGCCCTTCCCTACCTTTCAACTCCCTTAAACCCGCCTTGAAGATACTGGTTTTTGTAGCCCACGTACCTTTCCGCAGACAACTTAATCCTTTCAATTTCCTCACTGGTCAGACTCCTCTTGACGATGGCGGGCACGCCTGCCACCAGAGAGTTGCTTGGCACTTTTTCGTTTTCCCTGACCAACGAACCGGCGGCCACCAGGCAGTTACTGCCAATGTGCGCGCCGTCCAGGATGCGCGAACCCATGCCGATCAAACAATAGTCAGCAACCGTGCAGCCGTGAAGAATCGCCCCATGACCAACGGTCACGGAGTTGCCGATATGCAGCGGCCATTCCTCAAAAGTCACGTGCAAAATGGAGCCATCCTGGATGTTGGTCTTTTCGCCAATGCGGATGTAATTCACGTCGGCACGAGCCACCACGTTAAACCAGAGACTGGAGTCCGCTCCAATTTCGACCTCGCCGACAATGGTTGCGTTTGGCGCTAAGAATACGGAGTCGTGAATCTGCGGTATTTTGCCTTTGTAAGAGTATTTCATGTTAACGGAAACTGTTTAA
>JBHHYI010000163.1:0-9432 GCA_046757525.1 bacterium
CGACTGCCTTTGGGCTCAAAAGAAAAACAACTGTCAGTTTGCTCCAGAGGAACGTTTTCCAGGAGAGTCGTTATTAGGAGGAGAGAAAGCAGATGAAATCTTACAAGCCAGCCGTTTGTTTTTTGATCTCATTGTCTTTGTTCGTCCCCGTCCGGGCGCTGGCGCAGACAGATATCGGCGCCCTGCTGGGGCAAATGACCCTGGAGGAGAAGGCCTCTCTGGTGACAGGGCAGAATGGCTGGGAGACCCGGGCGATCAGTCGGCTGGGTATCCCGGCGGCCTGGATGGCGGACGGGCCTGTGGGCCTGCGGAAGAGCAAAGGATTGGACCCCACCCAAAATGTGCCGGCAACGGCGTTTCCTTCTGCGGCTGCACTATCTGCAACCTGGAACCCGCACCTGATCGAGCGCGTGGGCGCTGGCATCGGCGCTGAGGCACGAAACCAGGATGTCGTCCTGCTGCTGGGGCCGGGTCTCAACTTGAAGCGACACCCCCTGGGCGGTCGCAACTTCGAATATTACAGCGAGGATCCCCTTCTCAGCGGTAAGATCGCCGCCGCCTTCGTCCGGGGCGTCCAGTCCCAGGGTGTGGGCGCCACCCTCAAGCACTTCGCGGTGAACAACCAGGAATACCGCCGTATGGTGATCGACGCCCGCGTGGGCGCGCGGGCCTTGCACGAGCTTTATCTGCGCGGATTCGAGATCGCCGTTAAGGAAGGCCGACCGCAGGCCGTGATGAGCGCTTACAATCGCGTTAACGGCGTTTCTGCGTCTGCCAGTTCCTTTTTTCTTACAGATATCCTGCGCGGTCAATGGGGTTTCGACGGGCTTGTGGTTTCGGACTGGGGAGCCGTCAATGACCCCGTTGCCTCTTTGGCCGCGGGGCTCGATCTCGAAATGCCCGGCAATCCACTGACGCCACCGCAGGTGGTGCAGGCTGTGCAGGACGGACGCCTGCCCGAGGAGAAGCTGGACAGAGCCGTTGCCCACGTGCTGCAATTGGCACGGCGACGGAATGCCCTCCGCTCACAATCCAAAACAGACGTAGAAAAGGTCAACCACGATCTGGCACGCGAAGTGGCGGTGGAATCGATGGTGCTGCTGGAGAACGATGGTATCTTACCCTTGCAGGCCGGGGCGCATCGTCGAATCGGCGTTCTTGGACGACTGGCCACGCGTCCGCGCTTCGAAGGGATCGGCAGCGCGCAGGTGACCCCGACCAGGGTGGACACGCCCTGGTCGTCTATCGCCGAGATCGGCACCAGAAACGGTCACGTGCTGGCCCTCTGGAATGGCGACTACGCCGAGGACGGACTCACTGAGCGCCAGCGCTCGGACGTCCTGCGGTTTCTGTCGGAACAAGACGCCGCCCTGCTGTTCGTGGGGCAGAAAGCTTCAACCGATGCGGAGGCGTGGGACCGACCCTCCAGCAGACTCGCCCCCGGTGACCTAAATTTGCTCGACGCCGCGCGGGCGTCCGGCAAGCCCTTCGCGGTGGTTGTGATCGCGGGCGGATCGGTGGATCTCAAACATGCGACCGCAGGCGCCAGCGCGGTGCTGATGGGGTGGCTCGGCGGCCAGGCTTTTGGTTCCGCGGTGGCGCAGGTCCTGTTTGGGGAGCGAACGCCTTCGGGTAGACTGTCGGAGACCTTCGCCCTATCCACGAATGACCACGTGAGCAGTCTGAACTTTCCGGGGGGACCCTGGGAGGTCACCTACGCGGAGGGGCTTTACGTCGGCTATCGCTACTTCCAGTCGTTTGATCAGGAGGTGGCGTACCCCTTCGGTCACGGCCTGTCCTACACCGAGTTCGAGTATTTGCGGGCGCAAGCTCCGGATACAGTCAACGACGTGGCCGGGGGTTTAGATGTCCAGGTGGCGGTGAGAAACGCGGGAGATCGCAACGGCGCTGAGACCGTTCAGGTCTACCTGCGGCACCTGCATCCCACACTCGACCGTCCGGATCGCGAGCTGGCCGGTTTCCAGAAGGCGGCCATCGCGCCCGGCGCAATTAGGCGATTCAGCATTCACCTGGACGGCGACCGGTTCGCCTATTTCCACGACGGGCTTGAGCGCTGGGTCGTGGAGTCTGGCGACTATGAGCTTCTCATCGGAGCTTCGGCCGGCGATATTCGCTTTACGCTGCCCCTGCACGTAAAGACCGGCACCATGCCGGCGGTGGTGTACACCCTGGACCATACGCTCGGCGACCTGTACCGGGATGAGCGCGGCAGGATTGTGGTCGACTTCCTGTTTGCTCAATCCGACCGCCCCCGCCTCTCGGAAGCAGACAAGTACGATTTCATGGCAGCCATCATGAGGAATCTACCGTTCCGCAAGCTGGCGAACTTTTCGGGTGGGAAGTTGACGCTGGCGGAACTCAAACACTTGCTCAGCCTGATTAACAGTGACATGGAGCCGGGTGCCTTGCGCAAGACGCTTCAAACGGGTTGGGTGAACAAGAAATGAAGGCAGGGTAAATCGAAGTTTCGTTGCCTGGGCGAGCCTCGAAGCTGAGCCATTGCAACGCGTTGAGTGAGGGACAAGAATGATTCTTAAAGGCATTACCAGTATCTTAATGTTAACAGGATTATTGCTCATGAACGGTTTTTCTCAACAAACCTCAAACAAGCTCGAGCAAAACGTTCAAGAGCTTCTTGCCAGGATGACGCTTGAAGAAAAAGCGGGGCAGATGACGCAGGTCACCCTGGAGGTGGTTTCCAAAAATAGGGCAACGCCGGTGCAAAAATATGAAGTCGATCCCGAAAAACTTCGCAACGCGATCGTCAAGCATCATGTGGGTTCCATTCTAAACGTTTACGACCTGGCACTCACGTTGGACGAATGGCAGGCCTTGATCGCTGAAATTCAGGACATCGCGACCAGGGAAACCCGGCTGGGCATACCGGTTATTTATGGGATCGACGCCATTCACGGCGCCAATTACATTCGCGAAGCCACGCTGTTTCCCCAAAGTATAGCCATGGCGGCAACCCGCAACCCGGCGTTGGTAAAGAGCTCTGCGGAGATTACGGCCTATGAGATCCGCGCTGCCGGAATTCCCTGGAATTTCAATCCGGTCCTGGGGGTCGGACGCAATCAACTGTGGCCGCGTCTGTGGGAGACCTTTGGCGAAGACCCTTACCTAATTTCGGTCATGGGCGAAGCCTACGTGAAAGGCATTGAAGGCGATCAGAACGACATTGGCGCTGCTGATAAAGCCGCCGCTTGTATGAAACATTACCTCGGCTACAGTTTCCCGCTCTCGGGCAAAGATCGCACCCCGGCCTGGATCCCGGAACGGATGCTGCGCGACTACTTTTTGCCCCCATTCAAGAAGGCCGTGGAAGCCGGCGTGCACACGGTAATGGTCAATTCCGGGGAAATCAACGGCATTCCCGTGCACAGCGACCGCTATCTCCTCACCCAGGTCTTGAAAAACGAATTGGGCTTTCGGGGATTCGTTGTCAGCGACTGGGAAGACATCAAGCGCCTGTACACGCGCGACAAAGTAGCCGCGACGCCGGAGCAAGCCGTGAAAATGGCGGTCCTGGCGGGAATAGACATGAGCATGGTTCCGTATGATATGAGCTTCTACGAAATCTTGATAAAACTCGTTAAAGACGGCGAAGTGCCGGCAGCGCGAATCGACGACGCGGTCAGCCGCATTTTGCGGGTCAAATTTGCATTGAACCTGTTTGCGAATCCCTATGCTGACCCGCGCATGAAAGCGAAGGTTGGCAGCGAGGCATCCGCTCAGATCAGTTTGCAGGCTGCTCGCGAGGCACTGACGCTGCTGAAAAACCACAACGGCTTTCTTCCGCTTAAGAAAAATACGCGAGTCCTGGTCACCGGCCCGAATGCGAATCTGCGCTCGGTTTTGAACGGCGGCTGGACCTATACCTGGCAGGGGAATGAGGAATCCGTTTACCCCACCGATAAGAAAACCATTCTGGAGGCGATTCAGGCCAAGATTGGCAAAGAAAATGTCATCTACGTTGCAGGGTCTGGTCATGAAAAAACGATCGATGTCAAATCCGCCGCGGATGCCGCTAAAACCGTCGATGTTGCGATTGCTTGTATTGGTGAAGCGCCGTATTGTGAAACGCCCGGCAATATCGATGATTTGACTCTCCCGAAAGCACAGGCGGATTTAGTTGCGGCTATTGAGAAAACCGGCACTCCGGTTGTGCTGGTGCTTGTGGAAGGTCGCCCGCGTGTTATCACCGACCTGGTCGATGACAGCGAGTCTATTTTGTTGGCCTACTTGCCGGGACCTGAAGGCGGACAGGCGATTGCCGACGTGCTGTTCGGCGATTTTAATCCCTGTGGGAAATTGCCGTACACCTATCCCCGCCATCCCAACGATCTCGTTTGTTACGACCACAAACCCATTGAAATGGACGACCCAAATAAACTCAATCCCCTGTGGGAATTTGGACACGGGTTAAGCTATACGACATTTGCTTATCGCGATCTAAAGGTCAATCCCCGAAAGATCAGAGCGGATCGACCTTTGAATGTATCCGTGACTGTTGAAAACACCGGCCAGCGGGCCGGAAAAGCGGTGGTGGAATTGTATCTCAGCGACCTGGTGCGTTCGGTATCGCCGCAAGTCAAACAATTGAAACGCTTTAAGGGGGTTCTGCTCCAACCGAATGAGAGCAAGACCGTTCAGTTTAGGCTCAACAAAACGGATATTTCCTTTCATAACCGTGAAAATAAATTTGTTGCAGAGCCAGGCGAATTCAAGATTGCTGTGGGTAACCTGTCGGAGACCTTTGAATTGGTAGCCGAAGAAGAAAAGACAAACTGAATCTCCGAAAGAAAGAGGGTCGATGCAACTCGCTACACTCGATTGGCTCATTATTGGACTTTACGGGCTGATAACTCTTGTATTAGGCATCTGGTTTACACGACGGGCCAGTCAGAGCCTGGAAGATTATTTCGTTGCCGGCCGCTCGCTGACCTGGTGGATGGCCGGAACTTCGATTGCGGCAACCTGGTTTGCGACCGATGCGCCCTTAGCCACGGCTTCTTTGGTGCGCCAACACGGAATATTTGGCAACTGGCTTTGGTGGTACGAGACGGGTGGGTTGATGCTGCTGGTCTTCTTTTTCGCAAAATTCTGGCGACGAGCCGATATTCTCACCGATGTGGAATTTATGGAGCTGCGTTATTCGGGGAAATCTGCAACAACCTTGCGGGTCGTCGCTGCGGTTTATCACGGCATCGTCCGCAACTGCATTGTCATGGGTTGGGTCATGTTGGCAATGGTGAAATTCGCAAAGGTGCTGCTTGGATGGGATGCGGTGTTCACCCTGGTCATGTGCGGAATTCTGGCGGTCATCTATACCGTTGCCTCTGGCTTGTGGGGCGTCGTCGTAACGGATCTGTTCCAATTCGCCACTGGACTCACAGGTTCGATTGTTCTGGCAGCCATTGTGCTTGTCAACTTGGGTGGTCCCGTCCACATGGTGGAAGCCATCAGAAATTTGCAAGACGCTCCCAAAGGCGCTTTGGACATTTTGCCGAGTCTGGACCATATTTCTCCACTGCAATTTGCCTCCTACCTCTGTCTCATTTTCGTTTTGTGGACTCGCAGCGGGCACGATGGCTACCCGGCGCAGCGTCTCTTTGCTGCCAAAAATGAGAAAAATGCCATGTTGGCTGCTTTTTGGTGGGGTTTTCTGGGCATTACGGTCATGACCTGGCCATGGATCATTGTGGGCTTAGGTTCCCTGATTATGCTTCCCATTTCAAAGGCCACCCCTGCTCTTGCGGCCGATCCCGAGCTGGCTTACCCGATGATGCTTTCCATTCTCATGCCGGTGGGCTTAAGGGGAATGCTGGTCGCTTCTTTCTTAGCCGCCTTCATGAGCACCATGGACAGCCATCTTTGTTGGGGCGGTTCTTATCTGGTGAATGATATTTACAAACGCTTTTTCAAGAAAAAGGCTTCTCAGGCACATTATGTAGCGGCTTCCCGCATTTCCATTTTGGTACTGGTTGGTTTCGCCATGGTAACCGCTTATTACATGGAATCGATTGAAAATGCCTGGATTTACATCATTGATCTGACAGCAGGAATGGCTATTGTTTGGGCCCTGCGCTGGTATTGGTGGCGTGTCAACGCCTGGGCGGAAATCAGCGCCATGCTCGGATCTCTGATTTTGGCCAATGGCGGTCTAATTCTGTCACTTTTGCAGAGGATTGGGGTTATTTCAAGCAGCACGGCCGCTACTTTAGGAACTATTTATACAGAAGACTACAACCTCCTCCGATCAGGTGTGATTTTAGTCGCTTGCACCATCATCTGGGTCCTCGTGGCTTTCGTTACCAGGCCAAGCTCAAGGGAGGTGTTAGAGAATTTCTACGTCAAAGTTCGCCCCGGTGGCTGGTGGGGAGCCATTGCCAAGAAACATCCTGAAATTCAGACCGATGCGACCGGGGGCCAAAGATGGATCGGCTGGATCATAGGGGTAGCTTTTATCTATTCGAGCTTGCTAAGTCTCGGATACTTTGCCACGGCACGCTACTCCCGGGGAGTCGCACTGGCTCTAATTTCCATTGGGGCTTTCAGTGCAGTACGTGTACTCTGGGCAAAATTGTCTTCGAAGCGGATACAATCATAATAACAACATTTGGACATTTAATACGATGAAAGTGAAAATAGTCTTAGTTGGTGCCGGCAGCAAAGAATTTGGACTCCCAAGTATTCGGGATGTCCTTTTGAGCGACGCTTTGGCTAAACGCGATTTGCATTTAGTGCTGATGGACATTAATGAAAAAGAACTGCCGGAACACCAAAAATATGCAGAGGAAATCGCCGGTCGCTTGAATAGAAAATTGCACATTTCCCGTACCACGAATTTGGAAAAGGCGCTAGAGGGGGCAGACTTTGTCATCACCGCTATCGAGATAAGGCGATATTTCTATTGGTCACAAGATTTTCACATCCCCAGAAAATATGGGTTTCCACAAATTTACGGAGAAAACGGCGGTCCTGGCGGCTTGTTTCATGCTTTACGCAACTACCAGCCCATGCTTGACATCGCTAATGCCATAGAACGCACCTGTCCCGATGCCTGGTTGTTGAGTTACACCAATCCCTTGACCAAGATCTGCGAAATGCTTCACCAATGCACCAAAGTCAAAGTCGTTGGTCTGTGCCACGGCGTTTTTGACGGGAAAACCCAAATTGCCCACTTGCTGAATATGGACGTCCGTGATCTGAAGGCCTATGCGAGTGGCTTGAACCATTTGACCTGGTTTCACACGATTCAGCACTCAAAAACGGGCGAAGATCTTTATCCTGAATTGAAGGAAAAAGAAAAGCAAGCGCATTGGCTGACTGATTGGGATGAGATGGCTTTGAACCGGATGCTTTACCGGGTCTTTGGTTTGTACCCTTCACCAGGCACAAATCATATTGGAGAGTACATCCGCTGGGCTAATGAGTTTTTGGCAAGCAGCAAGTTGCAATATTTCTACGACCCTAAAGCGTATGATCCGTGGAAAGAAAACAAAGTGCCCACGTACTTGTACAATTTAGGCACCAATCCCACATCAGTGCCTTTTGATCCCAAAGAACCCATTGTCGCTATCTACCCGGAACGAAAAGCGGCTGACCCGGCTGCGATTCGGCCTTCTGGAGAATTGGCTATCCCCTTGATCGAAGGGTTAGCTTGCGAGATGGAGCAGGAGTTGGCCTCAGTTAATGTCCCCAATACTGGAAACTACGTACCCGGGCTACCAGAAGACGCCGTGGTTGAGGTTCCTGCTCTGGTCAATTCCCAGGGCCTGCAGCCCATGAAAATGCCTCTGTTGCCAGAAGGCCCTCTTGCGTTCTTAAGGACGCTGGCGAGCATCCACAAATTATTGGTAGCAGCATTTCAGGAAAAATCCAGGGACAAGCTTCTGCAGGCGCTTTTGCTGGACCCCACGACGCACTCGTATCACAATGCCGTGCATTTGATTAATGAAATGTTTGAACTGCAGGAAAAGGTCCTGCCAAAATTGAATTGGGATTAGCGCTGTGGAAACGGTACGGCCGCGTTGGTCGTATCAGGAGTTTTCCAAAAGAATGAAAGGTTTTGTGGTGAGAATTGCAGAAGGGGGAGTACGCTGCAAGAAGTTTTAGATATCGAGCATACTGAAATTAAGAAGAAAATCTACCACAAATATTGACCCTACATTCCAACCAAAGAAGGAGGGAGAAAAAGTGAATAGACTCCGATTAATGGCTATGATGTTTCTGGAGTTCTTTGTATGGGGGGCCTGGTATACCTCTATCGCCGTATTCATGACTGAACATGGGATGGCGGATCTTACTCACTGGCCTTATACCGTTAACCCCATTGCTGCAATTGTGGCGCCGTTTTTCCTCGGACTCATCGCGGATCGTTATTTTTCAACAGAAAAAGTGCTGGCAATATTGCACCTGCTTGGCGGTGTTTTCATGCTGGCCGTGCCCCAAACTACCGGGTCACCCACGATGTTTATCACTTTGTTACTGCTTTATAATTTGTGTTACATGCCTACTATTGGATTGGCAAATTCGATATCCTTTCACCACATTGAGAAGCAGGAGAAACAGTTCCCGCTAATCCGAGTTTTCGGAACCATTGGCTGGATCGTAGCGGGTCTCGCAATCAGTTTCGGGCTTAGTCAATTCACAGCCGATTTACCGGAAAAAACACCCTGGCCGCTCTACATGACAGGTCTTGCCAGTATTTTACTTGGGCTGTACAGCTTCACTTTACCGCACACACCACCACCAGCTAAGGGCGAAAAGGTGTCCATACGCAGTATTGTTGGTTTGGACGCTCTACGCCAGTTGGGCAGCCGCCCTTTCTTTGTTTTTCTAATCAGTTCGTTCTTGATTAGCATTCCGCTGGCGGCTTACTACAATTTTACGCAAATCTTCCTGGAGGCTTCAGGATTTACCAAGATTGCTGGCACACAGACTTTAGGTCAGATGTCTGAAGTGGTCTTCATGTTACTAATGCCGATTTTCTTCGCGCGCCTGGGCGTTAAATGGATGCTATTTACCGGAATGATGGCCTGGGTGCTTCGTTACGCCCTTTTCGCAATTGGAGCACCAGATACCATATTCTGGATGATCATTGCGGGCATTCTCCTTCACGGGGTCTGCTACGATTTCTTCTTCGTTACAGGCCAGATTTATGTGGACAAAAAGGCTAAACCGGAGATTCGGGCACAGGCCCAGGGTCTCATTGTTCTCGTTACCTACGGTTTAGGCTTGGGGATAGGAGCTCAAATTGTCGGCCGTTTGCGGAATGAAATCATCGAGCTTACGAGCGTGAATGTGCTGCAGCAGTTTCAAACATTTTGGCTCATGCCAGCAGCGTTTGCCGCGGGAATAATGCTGATGTTTGCTTTTCTGTTTAACGAAAAACGGCAGTCGACA
>JBHHYI010000164.1:0-9431 GCA_046757525.1 bacterium
GGCTTCGAAGAATGCCTGCAACTCGGTGTCCACAAGCAGAGCACCCTGAGTAGTCCCGACGGCTGTTTGTCGGGACGTATCGAAGGGTGCGGACTCTGTCCTCCTTATCACCCTGCGGCACGCAACTAAAAAAGCCAAATCGGCTACTCAGGGTGCGGCGGTCACACCAACTGGCTTTTCTCCTTGATCTCACGGTTCAAAATCCGGTCGTTGTCAGAGTAGTCTACCGGCAAGTCGATCAGGTGAACGCCGGCAGTGCTAAAGCACTCCTCAAGCTGGGGCAGCAAGTCGACGGCGCTTGTCACGCGGTGTCCGTGCGCCCCGTAGCTGTCGGCATATTTCACAACATCGGGATTGCCAAAATCCAGCCCAAAATCTGCAAACTGCATGTGGGCTTGCTTCCATTTGATCATGCCGTAGCTATTGTCTCTGAGAATGAGGACCACCAGGTCCATCTTAAGCCGTACGGCAGTCTCCAACTCCTGAGAGTTCATCATAAAACCGCCGTCGCCGCAAATGGCCATTACTTTCCGATTGGGATGAACCAGACGCGCGGCCATGGCGGAAGGCAGGCCGGCTCCCATGGAAGCCAGGGCGTTGTCCAGCAATACCGTGTTGGACTGGTGCGCCTTGTAATTGCGAGCGAACCAGATCTTGTAGACGCCATTGTCCAGAGCGATGATGCCGTCGGAGGGCATTGCCTTGCGCACGTCGGCAACCAATCGCTGCGGATAGACCGGATAGCGACCGTCATCGGCCCCTTCGAGCAGGTGGGCCTCGATATGCTTTTTGACCTTCATAAAAAAGGAAAAATCCCACGACTTCTGCGGCCGGATTCGTTCGCAAATTTGCCAGATGCTGTTGGCGATGTCGCCGACCACCTCGACCTGTGGGAAGTACACCGGATCAACCACGGCCGAAGAAAAGTTGACGTGGATCACGTTGACGCCGCCGCGTTGCATGAAGAAAGGCGGCTTTTCGACCACATCATGCCCCACGTTGATGATCAGGTCGGCGCTG
Source organism: bacterium (assembly GCA_046757525.1). Classification (GTDB taxonomy): domain Bacteria; phylum Zhuqueibacterota; class Zhuqueibacteria; order Oceanimicrobiales; family Oceanimicrobiaceae; genus JBHHYI01. The sequence continues at coordinate 1,021 of JBHHYI010000164.1, forward strand.
TTGACGGCACGGTGCAAAAAATCGTCTGAAGAGAGGGCCGCGTTGCCCAGGAAATGCGGATCGCGTTCGTCCACGACCCCTTTGCCCATTTGCGTGCTGAAAAAGGGAATACCCGTTTTGTCGAGGAACCGGCGCAACATTTTGCAAGTCAATTTGCGATTTGCCCCTGCTCCAATCAACAAAAGCGGATGCCTGGCCTGCTCGATCATTTCCACGGCGTATTTTATGGCTTTTTCTTCGGCCGTCGGTCGGCGGACACGGCTTTTAGGAATGATCTCAGCGTCGGTCTCTTCTCTGGCGATGTCTTCGGGAAGCTCCAAATGTGCGGCCCCCGGGCGTTCTTCTTCTGCGGTGCGAAACGCTTCGCGCACACGAGAGGGAATGTTGTCGCCGCTGACGATTTGTGTGGTGTATTTTGTCAGCGGCCGCATCATATCCACGATGTCGACGATTTGAAAATGACCCTGCTTGCTGGTCTTGATCGGCTTCTGTCCGGTGATCATCAACATGGGCATGGCCCCCAATTGGGCGTAAGCCGCGGCTGTGACAAGGTTGGTGGCACCTGGCCCTAAAGTAGCCAGGCAGACACCGGCTTTGCCAGTCAAACGGCCGTAGGTCGCTGCCATGAATCCCGCGGCCTGTTCGTGGCGGGTCAGGATCAATTTAATCGAGGAGTCTCTCAGCGAATTGAGCAGGTCGAGATTCTCCTCGCCCGGAATACCAAAAACGTATTCAACCCCTTCGGCTTCCAATGCCTTGACAAAAAGATCTGAAGCTTTCATCTCAGGTCAAACCTCCTGGGCTATTTTTGTTTTAGCCGAGTTAGATTAAATCGGCATCAAATAATACCGAATAATCTTGCCATATTCAAGGAATTTGTGCAGCGGTTCTCAGCGGCGGATTTGGTGGCTGCTTCTGAAACCACCGCATGGCCGTCGCGCCAGCAACCTTTTTCAGAACAAGTTTGAACAATGGGAGAGGGGCTAAGGTCCACAGGGTGTAATGTGAGCAATTTAGTGGCAGGGTGGCAAGACTGTTGCAATTCGACAAACTCAAATATGAGAACGGATACCAGCCATTGCTTTCGGGCAAGATCTCCGGGCGTTTTCATATAACAGATGTACACAAATCGTGTTGGATCTGACATTTTCGTTCAGTTTTTTGCGAAAATCGTTCATTTTCTTCTTGCTTCCGCTAAATGTTTTTTTTATATTTGGTCTGTTGTACTGTGGTCAGCTTGAATCCTGTAAGCTTGTTTTGCAACCGAAGAGACGTTGCCAGGAAGTTGGACTGAACAAGATCGACTTGCTTCTGGTGATTAACAAAGAATTTGAGTTCCTGGCCACGCTCTCAGACCGACACCTTCGATACTTTTTCACACCACCAATTCTATGGAATCAATTAGAAAAACAGCTTTCCGCCGCAAATCAAAATAGTCTGACATATTCAGGGAAGGCAAAGACATAAGGAGATGACTAAGAAGAAATCAATTTTGCAGGAACATGGTTTTGATGGGGCAGCTCATTTTTCATTTCTAACCCCGAGCGTGCGTGACAGGTAATTTCGCAGTTACCAACGTCCACATTCATAGAAACATTTCAGGAGTCCATCGATGAAATGTCGATCAAAAAATCCCTTCCAATCCAAAGAATATTTGCTGTCGAGAATATTCAGGATTTCAACGCTCCCGTTGCTTTTCACCACGCTTTTTTTCGGTTGCTGGGCTGGCAATCTACAATACACCATCGACAAACCCACCGAATTAAAGCGGTTGAGCCTCGAAGAACTGATGAATGTAGAGTTTGTCACGGTTTTCAAAAAGCCTGGCCAGTTGTTCGACACCCCGGCGGCCGTTTATTCGCTGACGGAGGAGGACATCCAGCGCACGGGAATTACCAACATTCCCGATGCCTTGCGCATGATTCCGGGCATACAAGTGGCGCAACACGATGCCAATAGCTGGGCCGTTACTTCGCGCGGTTTTAGTGGTCTGTCGCGCGGCATCAGTGGTCAGTTTGCCAACAAGTTGTTGGTGTTGAGCGACGGTCGCAGTGTTTACACGCCCTTGTTTTCAGGGGTCTCCTGGGAAACGCAAGATGTTTTGCTCGACGACGTCGATCGTATCGAGGTGGTTCGCGGCCCGGGGGCTACCTTGTGGGGGGCCAACGCCGTCAACGGAGTTATTAACATCATCAGCAAGAACGCCCATGAAACTCAGGGCGGACTTTTGAGTGCGGGGGGCGGCAGCACACAACGCGGTTTCGGTCATTTTCGCTACGGTGGGGAAATTTCCGAAAACAGCTACTACCGGGTTTATGGCAAATATCTCAAGGTCAACGATCTGGTCGATTCCACAGGCCACAATACCGTGGACGGTTGGCACATGTTTCGCAGCGGTTTCCGCATCGATTGGGATAAGTCCAGAAGCAATCAATTTACTTTTCAGGGGGATGCGTACGAAGGTAAAGCAGGACAACGATACAACATCATTAATTCCATGGAGCCGCCTTTTCAGCAGAGTTTTGACTTTGACGCGACGTTCAACGGCCAAAATATTTTGGCACGTTGGACGCACGCCTTCTCCGTTTTCTCAGACCTTTCTTTTCAGTTCTATTTTGACCGGGTCAAGCGCGAAGAAGCCGTGGTAAAGGGCACCATCAATACTCTGGATTTCGATTTTCAGCACCGGTGGTTGTTCAATACACGCCAGGAGATCATCTGGGGTGCAGGCTTCCGCTACGTCAGTGACGATTTCGATTCTACGTTTGCGTTTTATCTCTTCCCCGGCAAGCGCAATGTGAAGCTGCTCAATGTGTTTTTCCAGGATGAAATTGCGCTGGTGAGAAATCGTCTGCACTTGACGCTGGGTTCAAAATTTGAACACAACGATTTTACCGGACTGGAGATTCAGCCTGGGGCCCGGTTGCTGTGGAAGCCCACGGACCAGCAAGCGGTTTGGGGTGCTGTGTCGCGCGCTGTGAGAACACCCTCTCGCAGTGAAGTCGATGCCAGCATCGTGTCGCAGGCTCTCCGTCCCACCTATCCCACGACTTTTATCGTGCAAAGGGGGAGCCGGGATTTCAAGGCAGAAAGCCTTCTGGCATTCGACGTCGGCTATCGCGTTCGACCAACGGAAGCGCTATCCTTCGATCTTGCTTCGTTCTACAATGTCTACGATAATCTGCACACCAACGAACCAAGCTCAGAAGTGCAAAGGATCCCGGGCTCGGAAAACCTGTTTCAGCAAATAATCGTTGCCAACAAGATGTACGGCAGAACCTATGGGGTGGAATTGTCGGCCGGATGGCAGGCGTTTAGTCGATTGCGATTTGATGCCGCTTACAGCTTCTTGCACATGCGCCTGGAACTCGACAAGAGCAGCAAGGACCTTGTCTCGAAAAGTCTGGAAGGTCAAAGTCCGAGCCATCAACTATTTCTCAGATCCCGCGTGGACTTGACCAACACCGTGGCTTTAGACTTGCGCACGCGTTATGTGGACAGTTTGCCCAGCCAGGGTGTGGCCAGCTACTTTACCGCGGATTTCAACCTGAGTTGGCGCATGAGCCGAGGGGTCGAGCTTTCGATCGTCGGCCAGAACCTAATAGACAATTATCATTCTGAAAACAACCAGTTCATCAATATAAAAATACCGCAAATCATGCCTGCCACGCAGCCCAGTCAGGTCGAACGGGGCGTCTATAGCAGGATTAAATGGCAGTTTTAAGAATATGGGGACAGTCGAGTTGCAAAAACGCTAAGCTTTTTTGTATGTACATGTTATTCTAATCCAAACAGCTCCAAAATAAGCCTTTGCAATGAAAAAACATCTTGGCCTTCTGGTTATCATATTCATATTTAGTGCTACTGGCCACGCTCAGAATTCGAATGTTTCCCGACTTACCAACGTGTCTGAGTATCAAGTCAAGGCAGCGTTCCTTTATAACTTTGCCAAATTTGTCGACTGGCCTAAAGAAGTCATAGCGGATTCCTCCAAGCCCATTATCATCGGAATTCTGGGCAAAGACCCGTTTGGGCTCGACTTAGACCAAACCATTGCAGGGGAAACCGTTAAAGGCAGAAAACTGGTGGTTAAGCGCTTTCACCAGATTGCGGACCTGGAATTCTGCCACATCCTTTATATTAGTCCGTCTGAGAAAAAAAACCTGGCCAAGATCATAGAAAAGGTCAAAAACTCGAGCGTGCTTTCCGTGAGTGAGGTAAAGCGGTTTGCCGAAGAGGGCGGCATAATTAACTTGTTCAATGAAAACAATAAAGTTCGTTTTGAGATTAACGTCCAGGCCGCCGAAAGGGCTGGACTGAGAATTAGCTCCCGACTTCTGAGATTGGCAACCATCATTGGCGATGATGAAACCAATGGGAAAAAATAGTCATGAACCTCTTTCGGGTCATTTCCATCAAGAAAAAACTGACTTTGATTATCATGGTGATCAGCAGCATCGCTTTGCTGCTGGCTTGTTTTGCTTTTATCTTGTACGATTTGGTCACTTTCAAGAACACGATGGCCCGCGATTTAAACATCCTGGCAAAGGTCATCGGCACAAATTGCACAGCCGCATTGACCTTCGACAGCGAGTTCGACGCCCGGGAAACCCTCTCGGCGCTGAGAGCAGAGGGACACATTACAGCCGCTTGCATTTACACCGGGGATGGCAGGGTATTCGCCAAATATCACAGAGGTGACCTCGCGGCTGATTTCATACCACCAAAACCCCAGCCCAATAGCTTCCAATTCAGTAGCAGTCATCTGACCTTGTTCCAAGAAATCCTGCTCGAAGGCAAAAAGATTGGCACCATGTACATTCAGTCCGACCTGGGAGAACTGCATTCCCGACTGAAACGCTACGCCCTGATCGTGGCTGTGGTCTTGCTGATCGCTTCCTTGACGGCGTTTCTGATGACCGCAAAACTCCAAAAAATAATCTCCACGCCGATTTTGCATTTGGCGAAAATGGCAAAGATTGTCTCAGATAAGAAAGATTTTTCGGTGCGCGCAACCAAGCACAGCGAGGACGAGTTGGGATTCTTGACCGAAAGATTCAACGAAATGTTGACCCAGATACAAGACCGGGACATGGCCTTGCAAAAAGCGCATCACACGTTAGAAGATCAGGCCCGGGAATTAAAAAAAGAACTTGCTGGCCGAAAGCGGTTTGAAAAAGCTCTGAGGAAGAGTGAGGAACGGTTCAGAGACCTCTTTGACAACGCGCCCGATATGTACATCATCTTGGATCCCAGGGGTACCATCATCGACTTTAACCAACGGGGTCTCCAGGCCCTGGGGTACGAGACAGAAGCGCTTGTTGGCAAGCCCATGAAGAACATCATCCATCCCGATGATTTGTTGAACGCAGAAAAGCTGTTGCGGCGCATACAAAAACTGGGCCAGCCTCCTAAAAATATTGAGGCGAGACTCATACACAAGAATGGGGAGGCGCTCTGGGTTAGCGAGGAGTTTTCTCTTTTGAAAACGGACGATGGCAAAATCCAATCGATTCGAGTGGTCTGCCGGGATATTACGGAAAGCAAGAAATTGCAAGAGGAGCTGGAGCGGGCGCAACGGCTGGAAACTGCCGGTCGAATCGCCGGTCAAATTGCTCACGATTTTAACAACCTTTTGGGACCTTTGGCTGCCTACCCTTCCTTGATTCGTGAGGATTTGCCCGTGAACCATCCCATCGTTGAAATGACCAATGAGATGGAATCAGCGGCCAACAAGATTGCCGAGATAAACCAGCAGCTTTTAGCCCTGGGACGACGCGGTCACTACACCATGGAACCGATCAACCTCAACGAGTTGGTCGACAACGTGCTCCTGTCTCAGTTTTATGCCGAACCGAATTTAGCGCGCACCCATCTGGAACCGGAACTGTTGTTGATCAAAGGGGGAGCCGCCCAACTCACCCGCGCTTTGACCAATCTGATCATCAATGCCAGGGAGGCGCTTCAGGGGGAAGGTGAGGTGACCATTACCACCGAGAACGTCTACTTGGATGTGCCTTTGCACGGGCACCAGACGATCAAACGGGGAGAATACGTTCAGCTAAAAATATCGGATACCGGCACGGGTATTAAACCAGAAATCATGGACAAAATCTTCGATCCCTTTTTTACCACCAAGACCATGGACAGGATGCGAGGTTCCGGACTGGGACTGAGCGTGGTCCACGGAGTCATCGAGGACCATAAGGGGTACATAACGGTGGATAGCACGGTGGGCAAAGGCACAACATTCTCTCTCTATTTCCCGGTCACGAGAGACGTGCAAAAAGAAGTGGCTACCATTGTCGACAAAATTGAAGGTGGCCAGGAATCCATATTGATCGTCGATGACGACCCTATTCAGCGCCGGGTTACCGGGCAACTGCTCAAACGATTAGGATACAAAATCCATTCCACGCCCAGCGGTGAGCTGGCTGTCGATTATGTCAAAGAAGTGCCGCAAAATCTACTGATTTTGGATATGGCCATGGATGGTGTAGATGGTACGGAAACCTACAGGCAGATACTGGAATTTCAGCCGGATCAAAGGGCAATCATCTTGTCCGGGTACGCGATGACCAAACGCGTAGAACAAGCACTTAAGTTGGGGGCCGGCAGCTTTGTCTCAAAGCCAATTTCGCTCAAAAATTTGGCGATGGCCGTTCGAAAGGAGCTGGACAGAGCCAAGTAAAGACCCCTCCAATAAGCCGCAGCAGTCGCTTGCTTTGGTCAAACCTCTGGGGGGTTCATTCAATTTAGAATCTTTGCAACAACCGACCTACTTCAACAACTTTAGCGTCTGCTCAGTGTTTGTACCGTAAATGTCTCGGTGCTGCTTGCGGCAATCAGGGAAGCCGTTGCCACAACCACGAGTGTGCAGGTCTTTCACATGAAACGACCTGCAAGTGCGTCGGAAGCCTGGCACGGAAAACAAAGGGAATGGATGGAATAGGGGATTGATTGAATTCTACATAGTTGGTCGAAAAACAACCAATTTTACCCACCTCACGCACTACTGACCTATCACAATTCCTACCATTTAATCCAGACCCAATTTAGCGTTGGATAGTTTACAGAAATGTTAATAATAATAATCACATAGTTACAATTTTACCTATTTGTTGCAATCGAAAGTTTTCTGTTGAATATTGATACAAAAATACATACCTTCATCCATGGCATGGGGATTGCAATCGCAATGTCATATCGCATTTCAGCCATTAAGTCCCATAAATAAATCCTTAGTCATTACTAATTGCAATTTGACAGTTCCATCCTGTTGCATTTGGTGATTGGAGTCATTGGTACAGGCATCCTTGAAATGTAAGAGAACACCTCGTTTTTGGTTTCTCTTACTTCGCAGCATCACTTCAATTAAGCAGAGTGAAGGAGCATGAAGGCACCTCTCACATTTTTTGTGTGTTGTTTGATTTTGTTTGCAGGAACAGGCCTGGCCTCTTCACAACCCATTGAAGTCAGTATTGCCGACACCTTGAGTGCTGCTCCTGGTGCTTCCGTTACCATTCCAATCTTAGTAGGCGATCTCACCGGCAGAGACGTCCTTTTTTATCAGACTTCTATTTTTTTTGATGAGACTGTGCTCAAAGCTACCGGCGCTTCCAGCGTGGGAACGTTGTCGGAGCCGTTTGGCGAGCCAACCGTTGACATTTCAGTAGAAGGACAAATTCTGGTGGGGGGATCCGACACCACACCTCTGAGCGGAAGCGGCATCTTAGTTAACTTGAATTTCGAGGTTGTGGGGCAGCCGGGCGATAGCACCGTCCTGGATTTTGTTGGATTCATATTTAACACCGGCGACCCACCCGCAGCGACTACCAATGGCGAATTTGTGGTTGTACCGCCCGACTTGCCGGACATTGCCGTGGTGCCGACCTCGCACGATTTCGGAGAAGTCTTTGTCGGCGCCAGTGCTGTTCAGGATTTTGTCATCCACAATCAGGGCACGGCGGCGCTGCTGGTCAAGGCTGTCAACTTGAGCGGAGTGAATGCAGAGTTGTTCAACATAAAAATCGAGAACCCGCCGTTCACCCTGGCGCCCGGCGACAGTCAGAATTTCATGGTCAGTTTTCAGCCCACCTCCGAAGGACCCAAGAGCGCAACCCTGGAGATTCTCAGCAACGACCCGGACCAGGACACTGTGCGCGTGGCCCTCAGCGGTACCGGCTTGCCAGCGCCGGTGCCCGACATTGCGGTGCGTCCAACGTCCCACGACTTTGGCGCGGTCATCGTCGACGCCTCGGCGGCGCAGAGCTTTGTGGTGTCCAACCAGGGCACCGCGGACTTAGTGGTCAGCGGGACCAACCTGGTGGGCGCTAATCCCGAACAGTTCAGCCTCGACAGCCTCCGGGTGCCGTTTACCTTGACACCCGGCGACAGCCAGAATCTCGTGG
>JBHHYI010000165.1:0-9422 GCA_046757525.1 bacterium
GGTTTTTAAATTAACTAAATTGACCGAAATTTACAAGGAAATTCAGTCAAATTGGGGGCCGGGCTGATGAAATAGTTCTTGCCAGGTCCTCGTTGTGACCAACAAGGATCGCACCACAACACCTCCCGGCAACGAAGGCCCCCACCGTGCCGCAAAACGCAACACAATGTTTGACTCCATACTATGTGCAAGAACATGCACTGCATTAATGCAAATTATTGCACCATAACGTAATTTGCCGAAGCGAATGATTTTTTCTTGATTATTTGTTTCTATTTAAGTTAATGAGTTCAATCTCTGGTGTGGCATAAAAGTTGCATGGAAGAGCTTCCAAGAAGACTTTGCTCTTGTCTTAGCCCTCTGAAGCACCTTTAAAATACCATTTAGGAAGCAGACACTTCGCAGAATATTCTTGCCGCCAGGAGGAGAGAGGAAGAATGGTGTTGCAAACCAGGGTTAATTTAATCTTACCACCCGATTTCATTGCAATCCTTCCACAGTTTTTTCCTTATAAATCAACCGTAGATCGAAAAATCTGGGTATTTAGCCAGAACAAGGGGGGACTTGGGCCTAATTGGTTTTCCGAGTGTGAGGCAATAATTACAACAATTTATTGGAAGGCTTCAAAATACGTGGCTTGTGCTGTCGTGCGGTGTCAGGCCCTCGGAATGACCAGATGATCGATTGTTTAACCATACTTTAGTAATTAATTAATGAGTAATCCCAAAATAAAACTAAGGAGGTAGATGAGCATGAGAGCTAAATTGTTTTTAGTTGGTCTCGTGGTGAGCTTGCTTGTCGTCGGGCAAGCAGTTGGCCAGGGACACAAGGTTAGTGGGCGCGTTATTGCCTCAGATGACAGAGCGCCGTTGCTTGGAGCAAATATTGTCGTAAAGAACACAGACAAGGGCACCTCTACCGACAACGACGGGCAGTATGTCCTGGAAAGCGTTTCACCCCAGGATACCCTGGTATTCATGTTTATCGGCTATCAGAGAGAGGAAATTCCCATCGGGGGGCAGCAGGTGCTCGATATCGTCATGACCCCGGAGGCGATTGCCGGGGAAGAGCTGGTGGTCACCGGCTATGGTACCCAGCTTCGCCGAGACGTTACTACTGCCATTTCCTCATTGGATGAACACGCATTCACACAGGGCGCCATTTCCGACCCTCAGACACTGCTGCAGGCGCGCATCCCGGGCGTGCAGGTCAGCCAGAGCAGTGGGCAATTAGGAGCGGCTCCTTTGATCCGGATTCGGGGAGGGACGTCGGTGTCGGCCAGCAACCAGCCGTTGATTGTGATCGATGGGATACCCATTGATAATACTTCGCCGACCCCAGCCGGTGACGCAAATTCAGGCGGCAACGTCACCGGCGGTAACACGGATAATATTTTGGGCTCGCTCAACCCGTATGATATCGCCTCGGTAGACGTTTTAAAAGACGCGGCTGCAGCAGCCATCTATGGCGCCCGCGGTGGCAACGGTGTGATTCTGATTACCACCAAGCAAGGCCGGGCCGGCGGCTTTTCTTTGACCTACGACGGCTATACCACCATGGCGACACAATCAAAAAAACTAGACTTATTGAGCGCCCAGGAATACCGGGATTTTGCCGCCAAGCTTGGCGCCAATCCCCCATTGGGATCAGCCAACACGGACTGGCAAGATGCCGTCAACAGGACGGGCGTTTCTCAGAATCACAATATTGCCTTCAGCTCAGGCAACGCTAACACCCAGTATCGGGTGTCATTGAGCTATCTCGATGAGGAGGGCGTTGTAAAAGGTTCCAATCGTAAAAGGTTTTCGGGCCGCTTGAACATCAACCACAAAATGCTCGATGATAAGCTGCGTCTGGCAGTACGCATTAACCCCAGCTACGTCAAGAAAGATAATATTCCGTATCAACAAGACGGGGGCTTCGAAGGTGGAACGTTCACGAACGTCTTCAAGATGAATCCTACCGACCCGGTGCGTGAAGACGACGGCTCATTTTTTGTGTTTGCGGGCAATCCGACTGGCATCCGGAATCCGGTTGCCCTGGTTTCCCTGGTCCAGGATGAGCAAAAGTCTCAGCGCATCTTCGCTAATGCAACCGCAGAGTATGAGGTCCTGCCGGGATTAAGTGGTAAGATAAACGCAGGATTCGATCGCACCACCGTCACCCGCAAGCAATTTCAACCGAATAGTATACCCTACGCAGCATCCTTTGGCGGCAGAGCGGATAATAGAGAAAATGAACAACGGACTTCGACGTTGGAGACCACGGTGAATTATCGCAGGAATATCGGCGCCTCGCAAACCCTGGAGGTGTGGGGAGGTTATACCTTTCAGGAGTTCGAGCTGAGCGGCTTTCATGCAGCGGCTCTGGACTTTGTCACCGATGCCTTTTCATTCAACAATCTCGCGGCGGGCGCCAACACCACAGTTCGGCCGGAATCTTTCCAGGAAAAGAGCCGGCTGATTTCTTTCCTCGGACGTGTCAATTATAACATCAAAGACAAGTATTTATTCAGCGCCGCCATCCGCCGGGAAGGCTCTTCCCGCTTTGGCTCCGGTAAGAAATGGGGCTCATTTCCCTCCGTGTCTGCCGCGTGGCGCCTCTCTGAAGAGCCGTTTATGCGGGGCTTTGAAAGCCTCAGTGATTTGAAATTAAGGCTCAGTTTTGGCGTCACCGGAAACCAGGACATTGGAAACTTTAAATCATTGGTTCTGCTTGGACCGGGAGCCAATGCCGTGATCGGGGGACAGACTCTGACAGGTGTTTCTGCAATCCAGTTAGCCAATCCCGATCTGCAATGGGAGGAAACTGACCAGGTGGATGGGGGAATAGACTTCGGCCTGTTCAACAACAGAATTTCCGGTTCCATCGATTACTACAGCAAAACGACCGACAATTTATTGCTCACCTTTGCCGTTCCGCAGCCGGCCGTGGTCGCCAACAGGATAGACAATGCGGGCAAGGTCACCAACAAGGGCCTTGAGATCACGTTGAATACGGTGAATATCTCCACCGGCGATTTGTTTTGGCGAACCAACTTTAATTTCGCCAGCAACCGGAATAACGTCGTCAGCCTGGGTGAGCGGGATTTTATTATCCACAGCAGGGTCAGCGGCGCCGGCTTAAGCGATGTAGATGCGCTGATTATCCTGCCCGGTCATCCCCTGGGAACATTCTTCGGGCCTCGTTTCCTGGGATATGATGCCGATGGCAACGAAATATTGTCCACCGATCCAAACAGACCCGAATCGAGCACCGGGCCTCTGCATGATGGAAGGCAAATCTTAGGCGACGCGCAACCAGACTTTACCTTGGGTATCTCGAATAGCATAAATTATAAGAGGTTGGACTTCCGATTCTACTTCCAGGGCGTGGTGGGATTTAGCGTTTTGAATAACACCCGTCTGGAATACCAGCGGCCTTCTAATGTTTTTAACGGCATTAATCTCTTCGCCGGGGCCGTCAAGGATGTGGAAAACGGACTGGGCCCCACCGCGACGGTTGCCTATTCAGATCGATTCATTGAAAACGCATCGTACCTGCGGTTGCAGAATGTCACCCTTGGCTACACCGTTAACCCTAATTGGATTAGAAACTTAAGGGTTAGAAACTTGCGACTCTACGTCAGCGCTGATAACCTGTTTGTGCTGACCGGCTACGATGGTTATGATCCGGAAGTTAACACCTTCGTACAGGGCGTCAGCAGCGAGGGGGTGGCAGGGGTGCCCTCTATTGGTATTGATTACACCAACTATCCGCGATCCCGCACGTTTTCTTTTGGTGTAAATCTTGGATTATAGTATGAATCTGAATTATTCATAGGTCTTAACCACAGAGGCGCTAAGAATATTAAGGATATGGATATGAGAAGGCTGTTTTCGAAACTGAGTTTTATTGAAATGACCGTACTTGGCGTCTTTGCGGTTTATGAATTTCAAGACAAAAAGGAGGTATCCTATGAAAAACCATAAGCTTGCTTTTATAATGCCGGTACTCCTGATCTCGCTGCTCGTCTGGAGCTGCACCAATCTGGACGAAAATCCCACCAGCCAGGTAACACCGGACAACTTTTTTCAAACAGAGGACGAATTGGTCTCTGCCGTGATCCCGGTCTATTCAGTTCTCAGAGACTATGATTGGGGTGACTATATGCAGCTTCAGGAACACTCCTCAGATGAGCTTTTCGTACCCCAACGCGGCGGAGACTGGGGCGACGGCGGAGTCTGGCGGCAACTCCAGACCCATACCTGGGTGCCCACCCTCGGCTTCCTTAATGGGGCGTGGAGTAGTGCCTTTCGTGGCGTTGCGTTGGCAAACGCGACCCTGGATAACCTGCAACGATCGACCAGCGACTCGCCGCTGATTCCCACCTTCATTGGGGAGGTGCAATTTCTCAGGGCGTTTTATTATTGGTGGCTGATCGATGAGTTCGGCCCGGTGCCTATTGTCACCGACCCGGTCACGGATCCGGACAATCCGCCGCAACAAAATACCCGGCAGGAAGTGTTCGATTTCATCGTGCAAGAAGTCAACGCAGCGCTGCCGCTTCTCAAGGACTCATTTGGAGCGGCAAATTACGGCCGGGTCACCAAGGGGGCGGCCCATACTCTGCTGGCCACAGTATACCTGAATGCCGAGGTCTACACGGGAAGCCCCATGTGGAATGAATGCGTGCAAGAGTGTGATGCCGTGATTAATTCCGGACTGTACGATCTGCTGCCCAATTATAACGACGTCTTCGCACTGGAGAATGAAGGCCCTGGCAACGTGGAGAACATCTTTGTGGTAGCTCACAATGCGGAAGCCGGCGTCGGATTTTTCCGCCAGAATGCGACCTTCCATTACAATCAACTGCCCAACACGCCGTGGAATGGCTTCTCCGTCCTGGAGGATTTCTATAATAAATTCGACACCACCGATGTCCGGTTCAAGCAGATATTGGTAGGAGCCCAGTTTGTGTTAGCCGGACCGAGTGCTGGCGAGCCGGCCTTTGATCGTAACGGTAATCGACTAATTTTTACGCCGGATTCTCCCCTGATTGGCGCGGACGAGGGAAATGGTCCCAGAATCCTCAAGTGGCCGATCGATCCCAATCAGAACGGGGCTGATGCCGGTAATGACCTCGCCATTTTCCGCTACTCGCATGTCCTGCTCGCAAAAGCGGAGGCCCTGTTTAACCTGGGTAACACTGGCGAAGCTCTCGCCTTGGTCAACCAGGTAAGAGAACGCGACTTTGAGCCTGATAAGCCTCTTGCGACTTTAACCAGCGACTTAATTCTGGATGAGCGAGGTTTTGAGTTCTTGTGGGAGAGTTTTCGGCGTCAAGATCTGATTAGACATGGGCGCTTTCTTGAGCCGTGGTCCTTAAAACCTGCCGATGATGGTGAGTTTAGAAGGCTCTTTCCCATCCCACAGACTCAACTGGATGCGAATCCCAACCTGAAACAGAATCCGGGATATTGATGTTCGTGCGATAGAGAGATTTCATATTTGCCCTTATTGATCTCGACCCTTTTGGTGTGAGCGGCCTCGACTGTTCGGGGCCGCTCACTTGTTTTATAGGGGTTTTATGTCAAAGCGTAAGATCGTGCAAATTCTAAGAGACAAGATAATGGATGACAAAATGATTAGGCGTTTAAGAGTAAATTCTGTGCTTTTGGGGCAAAGATTATTTTGGCTGCCTTTCATATTTCTGTTAATTACAAAAATAGATAAAAAATGAAAAATGTTAAATCTTGGGCAATTGCGGCCGGAAGTGTTTTGTTTTTGAACTTTGCACCGAAAGATAACCTATCCATCTATGAATTAGTTCAGAAGCTAAATCTATATAACAATAGATTTCCTACGGAAAAGGTCTATCTGCAATTAAACAAGTCCGTTTTTAAGCCTGGCGAAGATATTTGGTTCAAGGCATATGTTGTAGAATCCACAAAACATTTGCCGTCATTTCTGAGTACCGATCTGACGGTCAAGTTGATCGATGAAAACGGTGAGGATATATTGAGAGAGCGGTTCAAGATCAAAAAAGGGGCGGTCAATGGAGTCTTAGCAATACCTGGGTTTCTGGAGGAGGGTATCTATGTTTTAGTTGCTTATACTAACTGGATGCAGAACGGTTCTGCTGAGGATGTCTTCAGTCAGGAGCTCTTTGTGGTAAATTCGGTTCTTCCGTCGTTTTTCATTCATGTAGAGTCGAATGATTCGTTTTATCATCCAAAGGACCATGTGCGGGCGAGAATAAAAATGCGCTCACGGGAGGGCGAATCTATTAGGGAACTTGAGTTTGAATTTACTGTCAGGAGCGGGACAAGAGCGTTCAAGAAAGGAAAGCAAGAAACAGATGAAAAAGGCATTGCACAAATTGAGTTTCCATTACCGGAGGATATGGCACAGCATCTTATCACATTAAACATCAAGGCCAAACACCGTATGCAAGTTGAAAGCAGAACTATCGTTATCCCCACTCCGTACCCTTTTGTCAGGTTGGAGTTTTTCCCGGAAAGCGGTGCTCTTATAAGTGACATAAGGACAGATATTGCTTTTAGGGCGCTTGATAGATATGGAGACCCCTTCGATTTTGAAGGGGAAGTGATCAATCAGCGCGAGGAGCTTATTACTACACTAAAAAGTTTCCATGATGGAATGGGAGTATTCTCACTTACTCCAAAAATGCGTTACTCCTACAAAGTTCGAATAATAAAGCCAAAAGGTTTCCACCAGACTTTTGATTTACCAAAAGCAGTCCAAAGTGGCATTGTCCTGTCAATAGAAGACCTGGATCGAGATTTTATTACCGTGAAAGCAAAAACAAATTTGCCGGGACAACAGAAAACACACTGGGTGGCTCAAGTCAGAGGACGGATCTACTGGGCGGCGGATATTTCTCTTCGAGATTCGATAATGTTTAAAATACCGACAAAAAAATTTCCCAGGGGCATAGCCCAACTTACCGTATTCGATAACACCGGAGTTTCGAGAGCAGAGCGGCTTGTCTTCGTGAACCATCATAAGAGAATAGTTCTGGAAATCAGTCCGGATAAAGAAGAGTACGAGCCCAAAGAAAAAGTAAGACTTACTATTGGTACACGGGATGAAAATGGTTTACCAATGCCGCTAGATCTGTGCTTATCTATCTTTCCTGAAGATCGACTCTATGCGGATGCAACGCCGAATATTTTTTCGACTCTCTTGCTCACTTCCGATTTGAAAGGGGATATCGTCAATCCAAATTTCTATTTTGAGAAGTCCCCGGGGGTAGAGAAAGCCCTGGATTATCTACTCATGGTGAAAAAGTTGAGGCGGTTTAAGTGGGAAAAAATTATTGAAATGGATAAGAACAAAGGAATGGCCTACGTGAGTAAGGGTGCTGTATCGGGAACCGTTTTTGCTGGTGGAAAGCCGGTAAAGAAGGCCAGAGTGTGGTTCATCAATACTGAGAAGCAGGTGTTCAAAACGGAAACCGATGAGCAAGGTAAGTTTCAAGCCTTCTCTGATGGAACCACCATTCTGGATGTCCTATTAATCAGGGCAAACACTCCTGGTGGAAGTGATAAGGTCATCATTGTGCAGGACGAAAGTTTTGCTGAAAGAGTGAACAGCCTTTTTACCCTAAGTGCGGAGCAGAAGCTCCTAAATGCCGTTAAGTTAGATCGGTACAAACATTTAGAAGATTGGGCGGATCCAGGGGCTGTTGCCAAGGCAGTTTTGATTGATGAGCATTTTTCAAGTATTGGAGACACAGTCACAGTATTCAGGGGTGAGAGAATACCGCAGTGGAAGAAGCAAATCTCAACAATTGGTGTTTTGGAAGCAACCAGAATGGTTAGGCCATTTACGATAATTGGAACAAAAATCCTGTTTCGGGGCTCATCATCCCCTGATAACATATTAGGCGCGTTAATTGTTGTGGACGGTGTAAAAATGGGGCATGATAAACGAGAATTAGAAACTATCAATCCCGATGACGTGGGAGATATTCAGGTCTATTTATCTGTATCGGATATAGAGAAGTTTGGTTCCTTCGCAGCGGATGGAGTGATTGAAATTACAACGAAACAGGGCAAAAAAAGTGAAGCGACAAGCGAAGTAGAAAGAAAGCGTCGGATAATGGAAAACCCATTTTGGATTCCAATTATCCGCGTGGACGAAACCGGTGAATCCAATTTCAACTATTCTAATCCGGATACAAAACTGTCTATGATGGGAATCATTGAAGGGATTAGCGCCGATGGGAAGCTTGGAAGGAGTGAGTTCAGGTACCTTATTCATTGAGCTTATGTCGCACGTAATTGTTCCCGGCACGACGTCTTTTTTTCGTAACTATCCAGGGAAGTGCCGCCTCAAACCGACAAGAAAAAAGCCCGCCCACAGAATCAGAACTCCCGCTGAATTGAATACAAAAAGTTTTATTTCTGTTGGCGGATTTTGTAGTCTTGTTCACATGGCTATTCCTACAAGAAATGTATTACCAATTTTGATTTCTTGAAAATTTAAGAGACAAAATATTGGATGACAAACGGATGGTTTAAAAATCGTTTTGCCGAAAAAGTATTCTGCCTTTGAAAATGTGAGCGTTTCTTAGAACCAGTGTGCACGCTTTGGTTGCTATTACATGAAAAAAGTGCCCTCGCAATCGCGACGATTGCGTTACGTACAACGGAGCGTTTCCTAAAAGCCCTCGCAATCCGGCAACTGCCGGATTGCTTTAAACGTCGGAAACGCCAGAGGCAGCCCTGTCATGCAGGAAGCATCTTGTGACAGCTCAGCACTGTGCAGCCAGCCAACAAACAAGATTCCTCCTGAATGACACAGGGGGCTGTTACTAATGACGGCGACAGCGAGGCGTTTCTTAAAAGCAATGCTCTCTCTGTGTGCTTTTGACTGAAAGGAATGCCCTCGCAATCGTGACGATTGCGTTACGTACAACAGAGCGTTTCCTAAAAGAATATTTTGTCTTTAGTCTTGATTTCTTTAAAATGTAAGAGTGAAGAATTAGTTGCGGTCACCCAAAATCATATTATTGAACTTACGCCACTTTTGTTGAGGTCTAAGCTTGGAACTTGCAACTTGGCATTTATCCTTCAGGCGCCGTTCTGATTTGAGATTTGGAGCTTGTGGCTTCGCCGTGCTATGAACTATACGAAAATCATCTCATATCTTTGTGGAATAGTTCTTATTCTGCTGTTCTCTTGCAGCGAAAAGTCTCCAACCATTCAAGTTGATCGTCTGTTTACCTTGCTCCCCGACGATTACACCCATCTTAAATTTGAGAACACTCTGGTCGATGAGATGACTTTCAACGTTTTTAAATATCGCAATTATTATAACGGCGGCGGCGTGGCTATTGGGGATGTCAACAGCGATGGCGTGCCGGATGTGTACCTGGTGGCCAATCGGCAGCCCAACAAACTGTTTCTAAATCA
>JBHHYI010000166.1:0-9378 GCA_046757525.1 bacterium
GATAGTCGTTAAAGACTTCCCCAGGAGCTCACGCAATCCGGTGCAACCGGATTGCTTTAACTGTTGGAAACGCCAAAGGCAGCCCTGTCATGCAGGAGGCATCTTGTTACAGATCAGCACTGTGCGAGTCATCCCGAGTAGGTCACCGCTGTCCAGGTGACCGTATCGAGGGGTGACGGGCGTCGCCCTTCAATACGTCCCGACTCAAGAGCGGTTGGGGCTACTCAGGACGACTACCATGATGCTCAAGGAAAACAGCGGTCATTGAGCCGCAGCTCTCGTGCACAAACTCCAGTTTGGGCACGCATTTGTTCGAGAAGCTCTGCTTCACGGATTCCGAGATGCCTATCGAAGCGAAGCTTGTTTACCAATTGCCTTGCAAAATAAAATTTTGGAACGAGAAGGGTAACGCGACATTCATGTCGCGGGGCTCGAGGCTAATTTCTCGACATAAATGTCGAGTTACGTGCTGGCAGCACCCCTTTTTAGACAGCCCTGCGAGAACTGCGGTTTAAGTTGACGCTTGTGGGCCAAAGCCGAATGAGGAATCTCGAGGTACGCCTAAAACTTCACCGTTCTTCAGCCAGGCCATGTCAGCCCGAGTGCACAAAGAGAGTGGAGCAATCCAGATCAAACACCAACACAATAAACCAGTGCCAAAAATTACTTGACTATTTCCATTTTAATTTATATTTTTATTTTGAGGTTGAGAGAGAGAAAAAGCTGTTCATTTTAGGTTTTTTCTAATCATCTTTCCTTTCCATTTTTCTCAGCTTTTTTCAATCCGTTCCTTCCCGTCCTATTTAGATTCTGTGTATTCAGTGGGGAGAAAATACAAAACAATTCTATGCGTCTCAATTAGTTAGTACGCATTTATTTCACCTGCTTTGTCAATTAAACTCAATTTCTCATTTCTTCATCAAAGGCTTAAGGGAGGCAGTTATGAAAAAACACTTACTAATCGTCCTTTTCACATCCTTTTGCTTTACTTTGGCTTACAACTCCTCGTTTGGGCAATCGTTGTTCCAGGGCCCAGCCACGGGTTCCATTGCCGCCGGCTCTTCTGTGTCCACAGCCGATTTCGCCGCTGCGGCCGTGGCAGCGGTCGCTCCGAAGCGGGTGCTGGAAAAAGATGAACACGAAATTCCCCTCTTTCCGGATCCGCCGAACTTGGTGGCACCGACCGGACCGGCCGGCTCAAACGTTGTCTTTGACAAAAGCAGCAGCATCTCGGCGGCGGCAGCAACGGCTCCCACAATTCTTTCCAGCTTTCTTGGCATTCCCGATGCCGGAGCGGTCATTCCGCCTGATCCTCACATGGCGGCTGGTCCCAATCATCTCCTGGCCTGTGTGAATCAGGAATTCCGCATTTTTGATAAACTGGGGAATCAGGTGTTTCAGGTAGCTGCGGCCTCCTGGTTCGACAATGTGCTGGCCGGAACTTCCCCGTGCGACCCCCAAGTGGTCTACGACGATCTTTCCGGTCGCTGGATCATGATCTGGATTGAATGCGGCAGCCTGTCACCCTCGCTGCTCCTGTCTGTCTCGGATGACTCGGACCCCCTTGGAACGTGGTTCAACTGGCGGATACCGGGCGATCAGAATGGCGACATGGTGACCGGATTTTTTAACGACTTCCCCAAAATCGGCGTGGATCAGGACGCCATCTATGTCACCGCCAATATGTTCGACATTTTCTTCGAATACGTACAGTTGCGCATCATTCCTAAAGCACAGTTGTTGAACAATGATGCAGGGCCCGTTACCTGGACTGATTTCTGGGATCTAAGAGATCCTGGAAGTTTAGCCACAACGGTGGTCACGGTAGTCCCGTCGGTCGATTTTGGCGATGCCGGTGCACAGGACAACACCGAATATCTCATCAACGACAGTCCCTTTGTCACCGGCACATTCATGACTTTGTGGACTCTAACCGATCCTCTTGGGGCGCAAACGCTCACTGCCGTGGATGTGCCGGTGGTTTCAAGCACCGATCCGCCCGATGCCGACCAACTGGGCGGCAGCACCACGCTCATCGACGTGGGCGGCAGACGGGTTCGTAATGCCGTTTACCGCGATGGCTCCATCTGGAGCGCCCACAGCATTGCCGGCGGTACCGGCGACGCCTTTGCTTTTGCTCGCTATGTGCGCATCGACGTCAATTCGGCTACTGCTTTGGAGGATGTGGCTTTTGGCCAGGACGACTTCTGGTATTTTTATCCGGCCATTGAAGTTGATAGCGGTCTCAACATGGTCATGGGTTTTTCTCGCTCCGGTGTGACTGAATATGCCGGCGCTTTTTTCACCGGCCGGCTGGACACCGATCCCCCCGGTCTGGCAGATGCCCAGGTGTTGAAGGCGGGCGAAGACAACTACGTGAAGACTTTTGGCGGTACGCGCAACCGCTGGGGAGACTACAACGGCATCGCCCTGGACCCCACCTCGGGTACCATTTGGATGTTCACCGAGTATGCCGCCTTGGCAGTGGGGCCCGGCGTTGACGACGACCGTTGGGGTACCTGGTTCGGCGAAGTGTCGCTTAGCGGAGGCACGGACGTGCCGCCGACCATCACCTCCACGCCCAATACCACGGCGACCGTGGACACGCCTTATGCCTACGACGACAACAACACCGTGGAGGCCGCGGGCACGGCTCCCATCACGTTCTCTTTGGTTTCAGGGCCGCCGGGATTCACCGTTGCCAGCGACGGTCTGGTGACCTGGACGCCTACCATTAACGATACCGGAACTCAAAACGTGCAAATCATGGCTTCCAACAATTTCGGCAGCGATACTCAAACCTTTGACATCGTGGTCAGCGAAGCCCCGCCCCCTTCTGCTGCGCAATTTCGCATCAACGCTGGCGGTAACGATTTCACCGATTCTAACGGCGACCTGTTCGTGGCCGACAAGGCCTTTGTGGCTGGCGATTTTGGTTTCAGCGGCGGTGCCTCCAATTCTACTACCAACGATATCGCCGGCACTACCGACGACCCACTCTACCAGAATTGGCGCGAAGACGGGTCTTCGTTTAGCTATATTTTCGACGGCCTGAGCGTGGACGATTACACCGTGACTTTGTTTTTCCAGGAACCCTTTGCCAGACGGGCTGGCCGCAGGGTTTTTGACGTTGTGGCCGAAGGCACCGTCTTCCTGGACAATTTTGACATCTTTGCGCAAGCCGGTCAGCTCACCGCCCATACCGAAACCTTCACCGTGAATGTCTCCGACGGGCAGCTCAATTTGGACTTTCAGAAGGTGTCCGGTGGGCCTGCTCTGGTTTGCGGTGTCTCAGTGGTCGGTTCGGCGCCGCCGGTGGTGGCACCGGATATTACGGTTTCACCCCTTAGCCTGGATTTTGGCGATGTGGATACCAGCGCAACCAGCGACCTCACGGTGACCATTACCAACGACGGCAACGCTGACCTGCAGGTGTCGGGCTTGACCACTACCAATTCCGTGTTTTCAGTGGTTTCACCGGCAACGCCTGTGACCATCGTGCCCGCCGCTTCGGAGATCGTCACCGTTCGCTTTAGTCCAACAGCCGCCGGAGTTCAAACTGGCGATCTGGAAATAACCAGCGACGATCCGGACGAAGGGCTTGTGACCGTGTCCTTAACCGGCAATGGTGTCGTGCCGCCGCCCGATGCACCCAACATCAGCGTGAATCCAACCAGCCTGGACTTTGGGCAGGTCACGGTGGACTCGACCTCGGATGCCATCGTGACCATCACCAATGACGGCACTCAAATCCTCACGGTCAGCGACCTGAGCACAACCAACACCGTCTTTTCCGTGGTGAGCCCCGCGACCCCATTCGACGTGGCTGCCAACGGGGGTACTCAGGATGTGACACTGCGCTTTGCGCCCACAGCCACAGGGGTGCAAAGCGGCGACCTGAACATCACCAGCAACGATCCCGACCAGGGAGTGCTCGCAGTGCCCCTGACGGGCGAGGGCGTAACGGCCCCGCCTCCGGTTTCGGCCTTTCGCATTAACTCCGGCGGTGGCGATTTCACCGATTCTAATGGGGATCTCTTTGTCGCCGATAAGGCCTTTACCGCCGGCGATTTTGGCTTCCAGGGCGGTTCGACCAATTCGACCAGCAACGCCATTTCAGGTACTACGGACGATCCCCTGTACCAGGACTTTCGTGAGGGCAATTCTTTCAGCTATCTGTTCGACCTTGCCAATGGCGATTATGACGTCACGGCTTTCTTCATGGAACCCCGAGTTCGCCGCACGGGACGTCGCGTGTTCGATGTGCTCGCCGAGGGCGTCGTGGTCGTCAACGATCTGGACATCTTCGCGGTCGCTGGTCAGTTAGCCGCTCACACGGAATCGTTTACCGTCAATGTTGCGGACGGCCAGCTCAACATCGATTTCGAGAAAGTCTCCGGTGCGGCGCAGCCGCTGGTCTGTGCCATTGCTGTGGTTCCCGTAACCGCAACTCCAGCGTTGGCAGCCAGGCTTGAAAACCAAACTGGATCCGAAACTCAGTTGATTCAAACCAGCGCTGTTCCAGACAAATTCGAGCTCAGCCAGAACTACCCAAATCCGTTTAATCCGGAGACCACCATTCGTTACAGTGTTCACACCGGCATGCACGTGACCCTTCAGATTTACAATCTATTGGGTCAAGTGGTGCGCACGCTGGTCGATGCGCAGCACGAAGCCGGGGTTTTCAGCGTGGTGTGGAATGGCCAGGATGGTGCGGGCAACAAAGTGACTTCTGGCGTCTACATTTACCAGCTCAAAGGTGAAGGTTTTGTGGAGACCAGGAAGATGATCCTGCTGCAATAAATTAGCGCCGGTATTCTGTTTGATTTACGAATAAGTCAGGCGGCTCAAAAGGCTTGCTGAGTTAGTCAAACGCCAATGGGAAGGAGAAAATGCTATTGCACTTCTCTTTCCCATTTTTGGTTAAAGTGAAGCGTTGGCACTAAAAAAGTTAAAAAAACACTTGACAGTTATCTGTTTTTTGTTATCTTAATTCGAAGCGCTTCGATAATTATCGAAGTTTCGCCATTCTAAGAATATCATAATTCTATAATAACCTTATAATTAAGCCATTCCTACTTAGTCGAAACGTTTTACTAAAAAGCGGTTTTCATGTCACCAACAATCAAAAATGTGGCTGAAAAAGCTGGAGTCTCCTTATCGACTGTTTCATTAGTTATCAACAACAAAGCCAATGTCAGTGCGAAGACCAAAAAGAAGGTCGAAGCCGCCGTTTCAGAGCTCAACTACCACCCTCGCCGGAATGCTCGCGGTTTGGCATCGAAAAAAACCTTCAATATTGGCTTTATCTTAACGGACGATCATTTCTCGTCAGCCGAGCCTTTCTACACCAAGATTTTTTTGGGTACCGAGTTCGAGGCGAGGCAATACAACTACTACATTCTCCTCACCACAGTTAAAAAAACCTTCAAAACTCGAGAGTCGATTCCAAGATTTCTGCTTGAAAAAAATGTTGACGGGGTTATCCTGGCCGGCAAAGTGCCGTCCAAACTGATTGATTATGTCCAACAGATGGAACTGCCACTGGTTTTGGTCGACTATTTTACTCGTGCCAGCAGAACTTCGCGGGTTCTCATCGACAATTACCAGGGAGGTTGTTTGGCCGTGGATCACTTAGTCCAAAATGGACACCGTAATATTGCGTTTATTGGCGGGGATAGCAGCCATCCCAGCATTGGTGAGAGATTGCAGGCCTACAAAGAGTGTCTCAAAAAGCACGGCTTGTCTGGGGCAGAAGAACTGGTCTCTTGCTGCGAGCCTTACACGGGTGTAAACGATGGCTATGAGGCAACGCAAAAGTTGTTGGCCCGGGCCGTGCCCTTCACGGCTATTTTTGCTTCCAATGACACCATGGCGATCGGCGCCATGCAGTGTCTCAGGCAGCGGAATCTGAAAGTTCCGCGGGATGTGTCCATCGTCGGATTTGATGACATTGAAGTGTGCCTTCAGGTAGAGCCTCATCTCACCACGATTAGAGTGTCGAAAGAGGAATTGGGGGCCATTGCAGTGCGCCGAATCGTGGAGATGATCGAAAACAAAAAGATGATGGTTGACCGGATTTCCGTGCCGGTGGAATTGGTCGTCAGGGAGTCGACTGCAAGGGTCGTGGGCAAACAATCAGCCTTGAACTGAGAAAATACAAAAATGAGAACCTGTCAAAGAAAGGAGGTGCTGGAAACTATTCCCAAAACAATTTTGGCGAGTGAGACTTCTGCCCATGGTCGTCAACTTAAGAGATTTTCAGAGCCATAAACGCCACCGTTCTCGTTCCAACATATTGTTTTGGAACGCAATTGGTAGAGCAGCTTCGCTTCGATAGGCAGCGGGAACTCCTCGAAGCGGGGCTTCTCGAGCAAGTCCGTCCCCAAACTCCAATTTTGGGACGAGAGCTGCGGCTTAAGTTGATGCCTATGGACTTCTGCCGGAGACTTATTTTTCTGTCATTCCGAGGTCGCGGAGACTGCTTCGATAATTTCCACAACCAGCAGAGGATCTCTTGTCAGAAGGCCTCCTCACTCGAAATAACCATCCTGGCCGTTTTGCAGTAGTCTAATGTCCTAAAAGAAGGGAGGTGATAAGACCGACAAACTTGTCTATCAGAACTCGAGTTTCTGTCCACGGCAATGGTAAGCACAAGTAGATGGACAAGTTTTTAAATATTAATTGACTTGATACTTAAAAACTTAAATCTTAAGGAGGATGACAATGAATTGCAAACTATTCCAAATGGGTAGGACCCTGTTCCTTGCTGCTCTATTTTGGTTGTGCACGCCTCTCCTTCTGTTTTCTCAAGCAAACCTATTATTCAATGGCAATTTTGATCAAGCCGACCGGCCTGAGTTGTGGCAGCGTGCGACCACGGGCAACACCTCGGCGCAGGTGATTTGGGCGTCAGACCGGGCGCGTTCCGGGGATCGTTCAGCGAAGATTGTGAAGAGCGACACCGACGGTGAGGCGATGTGGGTCTCTGAGAATATGAACCAGTATTGGACGCGCAGTTTTGGTGCTGGCGGGTTAGGCGGATTTGCGCCCAATCTCGAGTTGGAGGTTGGGGGTTGGATTCAGACGATGGGGGTGAATACGAATCCCGGGACAGACGCGGAGATGATCGTGTTAGCGTTTAGTTTTTACGATTCTTCTGGTGCGCAGATATTTGGCGAGGATGTGGTGGTACCGTTTCCCCAGGATCAGGCGACCATTGACACGTGGACGGAGGTGAAGAGCATTCCGTTCATATTGCCGGTGCGGTCGGATTCGGTGGTGATGACGTTCAAGTTTGGAACGGGCGCTACCGGGACGGCCTGGGCGGACGACCTGTTTTTGCGCAAGGTGGATCCGAATGCATCTGGCTGGGAAGGGGACATCTTCAACAACAGTTTTAACGCGCCGGCGGGTTGGTTTTACTGGTGGCAGGATTTCACGCGTGGTGCGGTGCCGGTAACGGCGACGGTGACCGAGGAGGATTTCCGCAGCGCCCCGTCTTCTTTAAAAATTGAAGAGACCGATGACGACGGCGACGAGGTGGTGTTCATTTCGGACATTACACCCATCGACGCCAGCCAGAATTACGTCCTTTCGGCGTGGGTGAAGACTCAGGATTTTAGTGCGGATTCAGCAGCGACGAACAATGCGTTTCAGATTTGGTTCACCTGGACGTGGCATCGCGCTTTAAGGGATCAGGGGTGGGAGGAAATCAGGGCGGAAGATTACGCCCTCAACATCCCCGCAGCGAACACCGATTGGAACCTGTACGCTGTGGTGATTACACCCCCTGAAGACGCGGTGGGGGTCTCTGTGCGGGCGCGCTACCGCAATCTGACCACGGGCACCAGCTACTGGGATGATTTTTCGTTGAGAGAGGTCTCCGACACTGGCAACGTCCTGGCCAACCGAAATTTTGATCAAGCCGACCGGCCTGAGTTGTGGCAGCGTGCGACCACGGGCAACACCTCGGCGCAGGTGATTTGGGCGTCAGACCGGGCGCGTTCCGGGGATCGTTCAGCGAAGATTGTGAAGAGCGACACCGACGGTGAGGCGATGTGGGTCTCTGAGAATATGAACCAGTATTGGACGCGCAGTTTTGGTGCTGGCGGGTTAGGCGGATTTGCGCCCAATCTCGAGTTGGAGGTTGGGGGTTGGATTCAGACGATGGGGGTGAATACGAATCCCGGGACAGACGCGGAGATGATCGTGTTAGCGTTTAGTTTTTACGATTCTTCTGGTGCGCAGATATTTGGCGAGGATGTGGTGGTACCGTTTCCCCAGGATCAGGCGACCATTGACACGTGGACGGAGGTGAAGAGCATTCCGTTCATATTGCCGGTGCGGTCGGATTCGGTGGTGATGACGTTCAAGTTTGGAACGGGCGCTACCGGGACGGCCTGGGCGGACGACCTGTTTTTGCGCAAGGTGGATCCGAATGCATCTGGCTGGGAAGGGGACATCTTCAACAACAGTTTTAACGCGCCGGCGGGTTGGTTTTACTGGTGGCAGGATTTCACGCGTGGTGCGGTGCCGGTAACGGCGACGGTGACCGAGGAGGATTTCCGCAGCGCCCCGTCTTCTTTAAAAATTGAAGAGACCGATGACGACGGCGACGAGGTGGTGTTCATTTCGGACATTACACCCATCGACGCCAGCCAGAATTACGTCCTTTCGGCGTGGGTGAAGACTCAGGATTTTAGTGCGGATTCAGCAGCGACGAACAATGCGTTTCAGATTTGGTTCACCTGGACGTGGCATCGCGCTTTAAGAGATCAGGGGTGGGAGGAAATCAGGGCTGAGGATTTCCCCTTGCCTGTCCAAGCCGCCACCACGGATTGGACCCAGTATTCCGTCATTCTCCAGCCCCCTGAAGACGCGGTGGGCGTGTCTGTGCGGGCGCGTTATCGCAATCTGACCACGGGCATCAGCTACTGGGATGATTTTTTGGTAACCCCGGTGGAGGTAACCTCTGTGGAGAATCCAGGAGACTTTGACGGCCGGCCCAGCGGCGTCCCCGAACGCTTTGAACTGGCCCAGAACTTTCCGAATCCATTCAATCCGTCAACCACCATTGAATACAAGGTCGCAAAAGCAACGAATTTAACTCTGGACATTTACAACCTGCTGGGGCAAAAGATTCGCTCCTTGATCGATCAACCGCAAGCCCCCGGCACTTATCGCGTCCAATGGAACGGTCGCGACGATCAAGGTCGTCAGGTGAGCAGCGGGATCTACATTTATCGCTTCCAGGCTGGCAACCGAGTGTTTTTTAACAAGATGACCTTGCTCAAGTAGACCTGCTTAATGGTGAAGAACAAGCACTCCGCGACCACGCGGAGTGCTTGGATTTTGCTTGACATTTTTGCAAGATTT
>JBHHYI010000167.1:0-9368 GCA_046757525.1 bacterium
GGACAGGATAATGTAAATCTCAAGATCGTGTAGATCAAAACGGTTATCATAACAAGATGGGATTTGATTTTTTAGAGTCCGTTTATGTGGGTCTCATCATCAACTTTGCGGAACGAAAAGTTGAGATAAAAAGACCAGTCAAAGGCCCGGCTCTTGACGGGAAAGTCAGAGAATTAGCAGAGAGTTGATCGAGTCTATGAATTCATTGATAATCAGGATGTCTTCAATCTTGTTTATCCTGTCTAAAATAACAATTGCTAAGAAATGAAAATGACACAATACGTCATCGTAGTTAGGAAATGATGTGCTAAGGTTGCGATCAGACACATTTGGGTTGAGCAAATGATGAAAAAAGTCGTACTGATTCTTTTGGTGAGTTTGTTGTGTGTTGAAAGCTTGATGGCACAGGGAAGTGCCGGTCAAGCTGGCTCCTTTCTGCGCTGGGGTGCAGGCGCCAAAGCTATGGGGCTTGGCCGGGCGTTTACGGCCATCTCCGACGACGCCAGTGCCCTGTTCTGGAACCCCGCCGGCCTGGCGGCTTTGTCCAAAGTAGGGGGGACGTTCATGGTGATGCATCTGCCGTTGCGACAGGGGGCTTCTTACAATTACGTGGCCGGGGCCATCCCGTTGCGGCTGTTTTTCACCAAAGCCCGCGGCGCCAGCGGCTTCGTGCACGCGCTCCAGGACCTTAAGTTGGGTCTGGGCCGGGTTTGGGTTTCCCTGGGCGATTTTGAAAGATACGACGCCATCGGCAATCCCGTTTCCAACGCAGCCGATAACGGCATCGATCAGGCCGCCACCTACTTCTCCGTGTCCTACCCTTTGAACTTCCTGTTCAACAAGGTTTCAAAAAAGGGTTCGCTGGGTTGGGCGAGATTCTTGAGAGGGGATCTGGAAATGGGTTTGACGACGAAATTCATCAGTCAGGACCTGTTCGGATTCAACGGCTCAGCCACCGGCTTTGACCTGGGATTCAAATACAGCCACCATTCTGGCTGGTTCAGTTTAGGTCTGATGTTTCGGGACATTACCAACGAGACTCTTTCTTTTGGTGCAGAGGTCCTGGGTGACAAAATCCCCACCAGCGGCACTTTGGGCGTGGCCCTGTCGCCCATACTTCGCGACCATTCCGGCTTGCTGCTGTCGTTCGATTATGCCTTCCAGGGAACGGGCGCGCAGGAAGGCGAAGTCATGTTCGGTTTGGAATACGATCTGTCTCTACTGCGTTCGGATTTGCCGATTAAACTCAGGTTAGGCACCAATTCCGAGCACGAGTCCATCACTTTCGGAATCAACTTCAGTCCAGAGGTGGCGTTGGGAAAGGACTGGGTGCCGTACGGAGACTACACCTACGCCAACGACCGGGGCTCATTCGACGCCGTGGGCGCGCGCTATTCCTTCTCCGTCGACCGCAATCCGTTCACGGCCAAATACTGGTACCAAAACGGCATGGTCCTGTTCAATGGGTTGGCCGCCGGCGATCTTGCCCTGCCCAAAAACGCTGGAAGCCTGGAGCGCTATTTTCGCAATGCGCGCAGAGCAAAGAATCCGGGCAACCATGCGTACCGCTACGAGGCAGCCCTGCGTCAGGCCGATGTGGCGTTCTTGACCCTGCTGGCGGAATTGCTGCGGTCAGACTACAGCGATTCTTTGAGCCGGCGCAAGACCTCCAACCACGCTCAGGAGGTCAGTAAGCAGTACGCCAAACAGGCACTGAAGTATTTGTACCGAGACTCGGGCAAAAATGAAATCGACTCCCAGGCCTATTTTCGCTCTTTCCTCTACTACGTGCAAAGCCTGATTTTGGCCGGTGACGAACAAACGGCCATCGAGATCTGCCGGAACTCAGGAAAGTCGTGGGGTAAGAAAATCGATTTGCTTTCTGACAACCAGGGACACACAGACCATGACCGTTGGGCCTATCTGGATTATCTCCTGGCTTACTCTCTTTACAAGAGCAATTTGAAAACAGACGCAGTCACTCTAATTGAGCGGCGGCAATCGCAAACGGCTTTGACCAGGTATTTCTGGAGCCACGTCCTGTTTCTGTCCGGGGATTACGCGGGCGTTCTCAAGGCGTTAAGCGGGTTCGACCTCAACGAAAGTAGGTTTCCGGTGGACATATTCCTGCCGTTGACCCACGACCGCACCTTCGGCGACGAAGTGCTGTTTTTGAGGGCGGCCTCCATGTTCAAGATGCCAGAAGAGTACCGGCCACGGGACTATGTGACCGAATTTGCAAAGATCCCCAGGTTCTTCCCGAATTCTGACCTGGCCCGGTTTCTGACCAACGGAAACGACATCATGACCAGAATCGTCGAGGATTACGAAACACACGATTCCGAGCGCCTGGTCAGACTGGTGACGAAAACGATCGATTCTTACTTGAAGACGTTTTCGTCTGGAACCTTGAATGAAAACATCTACACCCAAAATTATTGAAAACATCAATGGATCATTTGGATAAGCAATAGCGAGGTGGTAGAATCATGAGATGCTCAAAATTGTTTTGGTGTGGTCTCATAGCGGGACTATTTTTGGACCTGTGCTTTTTGAAGCCGGCGGACGTTCTCTTCGCTCAAAAGAGATACGATCTCGTCATTTCCAAGATTTCTACTGTCAAACTGCACAAAAACTGGCTGTTTATTCCGACCAGTGCCGACCTCCGCGTTGAATGGCAATTGTGGGCTAAAGAAAAAAAAGGTGCGGAAGAAACGGTTATACCGGTCAAACCGGCGGCCCTGCCTTTGACTTATCAGGTTTATTCATTTCGGGACACTCTGAAGAGCAAGCCTGTGGTAAGAAAGATCGAAAATGCCGGCTTTGCAGTCCTACCCGGCAACGAGGTCGGACGGGAATACTTCATCAGGGTGCGTGCCTTTACGGCAGACGCAAAGCTGTTGGCTCAGTCGGGGTTAGCGTCTGTATTTGTAGGCAAAGGATTCTTCGGCGGCAAGAGCGATGGCACAAAAAGAGACCTGGCTTACTATTTGAACCCGGGACGCTGGCAGCTTTTCACGGTCGGGCAGGCCGAAATTTACGACCGATCGACTAAAATGGGGAAAGCCGCCTTCATCTTCTTGTCTGTGTCCAGCACTTTCAGTCTTTTCATCCTAATTTACTACTCCACGCGCACCCTGTACCTGGGCAATATTTTCCCCTTCCGACGCTCCAAAAGCAACTTGATTTGGTCGTTCTTGTTGAGTCTTGATCGCACCTACGAGAACCGCTTGACCGACAAATTTAAGTTCGTCTTGCAAGCCTGGGAGACCATTGCCACAAAAAGTCGCCAGGTGGCCGATCGGGCCGCGAACAATCTGCCCAACACTGTGAGTTCTACGGAAAAATTGGCATCGGTGGATGTGGCTTGCATGGAGTACTGGACCTCTGACGGCGACAAGGCCATTGGCACCATCGAGGACATCATCTCTTTTCCGTATATTAATGGCCATTCCAATTACAAGAATCCAGACGATTTGTTAGCCGAACTGGTCATCAAAATCGAGAACAGCTTTCACGATTTGATCTCCCAAAATGGTGAAGTGAAATTTAGGAAGCCGGAAAAGGTGAATATGGAGAATCTGATCGATGAGATTTATGAGCCTGTGACTACGGATGAGAAGTTGCTTCCGCGTATGCGCAAATGGCTGCTGCGCAAGGGTGTGTTTGATTTGAAAAAAGGTTTGGACCCGTTCCCTACCAGCAGAATCATTCGTGCTGGTTTGGAGATCCATCGGATGAACGGCTACCGCTGGTTGAAACCGTCCGAGGAGGTCAAACGCGCTTTTGAAGATCGGGCTTCCAACGAGATCGAGAACTTGCGCAGAAAATCCAAGATTGACTGGTTCTGGAATTACGCCGCCCTGGCCCCTCTGGTCGGCTTGTTCGGCACGGTAACTGGCATTACCAGCGCTTTCCAGCAGTTGAGCGTTTCGAACGCCACCTCCAGCACGACTCTGATCATTCAGCACTTGAGCAGTGGCATTTTTGAAGCCCTCTGGACCACCATTTTTGGCTTAGCGAACGGCATCATCTTTATTCTACTGTATTACTATTTCAAGCACAAGTTGGACTGGATCTATTCCAAATGGGAGGATATCTACATCTCGATTACCGAGAAACTGTGATGCGCCATGGCCTTCAAAAGAACCGACGATTTCAGAGATTTTGAACTGACCAGTTTGATCGACATCGTATTTCTGCTGCTCATTTTCTTTTTGATTTTCTTCGCCATCTCTTTGGCCGGAGAAACGTCCGAAACCAACGTGTTCTCTGATTTGGTCTTGCCGAGAATTAGCGGCGACAACGCCACAATCCAGGAGGATTTAATCGAGAACCTGGTCATTCAAATCAGTCCTGACACCGCGACGCGTCCGCCGTCAAAGGTGGCCTACGTGTTGTGGCCCACTTTCGATGACACCGTGCAGATTTCAAGAGGTCGGGCCCTGGAGATCGCGACCCTGGATTCGACTTTTGCTCAATTTCCGCCCGGTTACCTGATGCTCCCTGAAGAGGAGTTTGTCAATACGCAGGCCTGTACGCTGATTGCCAATTCCCTGGACCGCTACATTCGCAACAGTAGCCGAAGCTCAAAGCTGGAAGTTGAAATCAGGGCGGAACAGAGCACCGAATTCCGGATTCTCGGCTTTATCTTAGATCGGTGCAGCGCCTACCAGGACACCATACCCCAATTGAGCATCCGCGTGCAGTCCGTTCCAAACCATGCAGAGGGTTCCCATGGCCTTTAGAAGATTTCGCTCCAGCAAGAGAAAGATTCAGTTGATCTCGCTGATCGATCTGATCTTCATTTTGTTGCTGTTTTTTATCGTCACCAGCGTGCTGGTCAAGATTAGCAAAGGTGAATCGAAGATTTTTATTCCCACGCCGAAGAATGAACCCGGGGAGGCGCAGGTCTTGATTCAAATCCTGGACCGCGAGCGTTTTCTCTGGATAGATTATACGGCTATCGACACCTTGAACCGGTACAGATACCTTTTGAGCGATCGTGCAGACTCCAGGGCCAAACTCGATTTGATTGCCAAGAAGATGACCATCGACGGCGAATCGCTGACGCAACGTCTCAAAAGCCTGAAAAGGCATCTGCTGAGGAAGCGCACGGATGCGTACTTCGTGATCATCCGGTGTCCCAATCGGTTGCCCTATTATTTGCCGTTGAAAATAATCGAGCAGTTGGTGGGCATCCCAAATCTAGAATACGGGTGTGTTTCTGGCACCATCGAAGAGATGCGCAACAGCGAGAACATCGTTATTGAGAGAAACCTAATTCAAATTGATTTTTAGCATGACTCTGGTGCGCCCCATCGATTAGCCTATGTTAAGATCGGTGACTAAATTTTTTCTGGTTGTTTTGTTTGCTGGTCTCCTGGTGCTGTTAATCTACCGGCAAATTCTGCTATCGAAGATTCCCAACAGCGAGCAGAGCATCCCGATTCCGTACCGCGCAAGGGATGTGTTGGTGTTGAAAAGGCCCGGGATCAGGAGCATCCGAATCGTTCGGCCCATCGTGAATCCCCTCAGATTTCAAGTCGACCTGAAGCGCAGCCCGCAACCCCTGGAATGGGCTTTTTTGGAGAGGACCGACAAGAAAGCGGACGTCGCCGTGGCTGGCAAAATCGACTCCGAAGGCAATTTGGTCATCAAACGCATGCGCGACAGAGGGCATCCGGTGGCCGGCCAGTACATCAAAAAAGTCTTGAGTAGCTGGAAATATGTCCATTACAAAATGGGGGCCATCCAATACTATTTCAACGTGCCAACCATCGATGAGCACACCAAGATCATTATCGATGTGAGAGGATTGCGACGCAACCCCAGATACACACAGCCAACGGACTTCATCGAGGACGGACAGCTATTTTATGTCAACGGCATCACCAGGGACAACGTTTCGTTTTTGAAGTAATCGGACGCGTCATTGCGACCGCTGACAATACCAGGACAAATCTCAGGAGGACACCTTTGATTAGAATTTCGTGGGTTTTTACCGTTTGGTTTTTGCTCAACCAGAATTCTTTTGCCATCGCCCAGGATTTCCTGGAGGGCATGGCGTTGTACAACGCCGGTGACTACCAGGCGGTGATCGACTACGTGCCCGGCTTTCTTGAACAGAATCCCGGGGCAGAAGGTCTGGCCAGATATTTCCTGGCAGAAAGCTATTACAATCAGGCCGTGGCAGCCTCGGACCGGGAGCAGGCCAGGACTTTGTTCCAGCGCGCCCGCACCGAGTTCAGGAGGGCCACGGATAGCCCCGACCTGAAGAGCCGCTACGAAGCTTTTTCACATTTTGCCCAATACAAAATGGCCTGGTGTTCGTTTCGATTGGCTGAGCTAAACCAGGAACCCCTGAAGAGGTTGGACACGGCCTATGCTGAATTTCTGCATGCAGCCGCCGACGCCCCTGATTCGATTAGAGTATTTTCCTATTACATGGCCGGTGAAGCCAGACTGCTCCAGAACAGCCTCAAGCTCTCCCACTTGTTAGCCACTGAGACATCTGACGCTGATTTGAATCCGCTTCTAAAATCTTACACGACTCTGAGCAGCCTGTACGACAGGATTCTGCGTGCCTCGCCTTCTGACAACGCCCCGCGCAATCTGAAAGAACTGCAACGATTAGCACGGCTCAGAAAGGAGGACGTAAAGTTCTATCTGGGACATTTGTATCAGACTCTGTCCCCGCAGCGATTTGAGCGTTTAGCAGATGCCAACAAGAAATTTAGTGCGAAGAAGACCGCGCTGTTTTACTTCAACCAGTTGAATTACCAAGCGTTGGGGGTCGAAGAGCAACAAGCGCAGTCGAACTTCTCGCAAGCGGTGACCTACTTGAACATGATGCGTGCGTTACATCGTTATTACAGCGATCGGGCCCGCAGTACGAAGGCCGATTTTTTGCGCCGATGGAGCCGGATCACCAAACCCCGGTTGCAAAATGAGAAATTGCTGCGGCGTGGACATTTGTACCACAGCAACGCCGACTTGAGCAGCGAGGAATTCAGCGTGCTCGCCAGCACCTATTATGACTCAGCGCGGGCCCTGGCCGAGGCATCGTACTGGTTGGGCTATCTCCAAATGATTCAGAATGAGAAAATTAGCAGTAAGGAGAACCTCAGCCGCTTCATTCATTGGGCCGGGGCGCGTGATTTCCTAACCACCCGGCAGCGCGTTCTGTGGGAGGATGCACGCTACCGCGAGTTCCTCCTGGATTTTGAATCTTACTACCTGTCAAATAGGATTGGCCGGCTGAAACAATTGCGCGAGGAAATAGACGATTTTGCACCCACGCACCCGGGCACACGGTACGCCCGGCAGCAGCTCAGGTTGTTGATCAATTGTGTCTTGAGTCGCAAACCGTCGCAAATCTGGACTCGCGTTCTTCAGGGGTCGGAAAACCAGAAGTTGGAACAGGCTGTACGTACGATCAAGTTTATCCTCCCTCGCGCTGCCTTTAACATTGGTAAGACCCGACAAAAATACATCGCCTTGCTCAACACCTTGTTGGCATTGACCGCAGAAAGACGCAGTGCAGAAACCCTGTTCTTCAAAGGAATCGTGAAATCTTTGGAGGCTGAGATTCAGGCCAGGCCTGAAGAGAAAAAAGTGATGTTCAAAGCCGCCGCGGCTACCTTGAGTCGGGTCAACAAGGATTTTCAATACAAAAGCGAAGCGGAGTATGTGAGAGCGAGGTGTCTGTTTTTTGCCGATGAGGTCGAGCAAGCCAAACGCCTGTTTACCCGGTTGATTAACCAGGACAGGAACATCAGAGCCCTCTTTTACCTGGGGGAACTGTTTCGCATCGAGGGGCAGGGATTGGCAGCGCGCAAATGCTACGACGTCATCCTGGCCAGGGCTGGCACGTCGGATGAATCGCAGAGCAGCTTTTGGGTTTACAATGCTGAAGCCGGGAGAGCTTTAACCGATGAGGCCGGCGATTTATCCGTACTCAACGGGGTGAATATTGCACAGGTTTCGTTTAGCAACATCGTGGGTAGGCAAAAGTTGACTTACGAAAACTTGGCCGACGACGGCTTCCTCAGGCAGGAGTTCGCGCGCGAAAGCGTCCGGTGGTTGATTAACTTTGGGCTGCCGAAAAAGGAATTCTATCCTTCAAAACACAAGCTGCGCCACTCCATTTTATTGGCGGAGAACATCTTCGATGATTTCACCGGCCCGATCGACGAAATCCGCGGCCAGGTGACGGCACAGTTGGCGTTGAGTGTCTATTACGAGGGCGCCGCAGACGCAGAGACGGAGGTGAGGCTGGGAGGGGAAATTCTGCCGGGTAGAAACGGCACCTTTTTGAAAAAGAGAATCCCTCTCAATTCTGAAATGGTTGTGACCGTCGCAAGCAAAGACCATTACCTGTTCAAAGATGTGTACCAATCCACAAAGCCAGGGGTTGACTACCTGACGGTCTATTTGAACAAGAAGTTAGCCTTCACGAAAAGGTCGCACGGGAAAGCTGCGGAGCAACGCCTTGCTCCGTTCCGACCGCGGTGGGATGCGAACGCGATTCTGAAACCGGATCTGCCCCCACTCAGCGTTGACTCAGAAATCGTCCGGGATTTCACCGACCACTACCAATTGCGAGATTGCGCTTTTGACCCGGTGGGCCACCGGCTGTTAGCGGTAAACTCTGCTGAAAATGCGGTTTGGATTTATTCTGCCGACCCGGCGAGCAAGAGATTGGGCGTCTTGAATCTAAAGTTGCCAGACGCATTAAACAGTCCGGAAGGCATCGCCGTCGACTCGCAAGGCGCTATTTTTGTCGCCGACTGGGGCAATCACAGAGTGGTGCTGTTTGACAATGGAGGGAACTACACCAGAGAAATAGGCAGCTTCGGAACCAATGCGCCCGCGGATGTGGGCTCGCCGGTCAAGGTGGTGTACCCCACCCGGGTTGCAGTTCTGGAAGATTTGGACGGCATCGAATTGAATGGCCAGAAATACCGTCGCGAGAAATACCTTCTGGTGGCGGACCGCAACGGCATTCAACTGAGCAACTGGGGCGGAGCGTATTTGGGCACGCTCCTTGCCCCCACGGTCGAGTTGCGCAAGGGGTCTTTCTACGCTTTCCAAATGCACGGCTACGGCCAGGGGGCGAGACTGTTTCTGGCGCGTCGCCAGGCTCCCTCCCGCCGCGGTCAGGTCATGGAATTTGTGGCAAATTAGTCGGCCGAAATTCCACCGGAACCCTACACAAGCACGTTCCTGTTAATCCACCAGGTTCATATCCCGCCGCAGGAGCCTTCTCAATCCCCACGCTTCCTCAAGGTCAAGGAACCGTCTCGACGGGCTTCGCCCTTCGATACGTCCCGACCAAAAAGCGATCGGGACTACTCAGGACGACT
>JBHHYI010000168.1:0-9345 GCA_046757525.1 bacterium
CGGATTGAATGAAGCCCCGCTGAGGCACCTATCGTCAGCGACCAGCTTTCACTTTGGAGTTTCAATCAGAGTTTTTTGCAGTCAAAAAGAGGAAATGGGGAGTAAGTTGCGGGGCATTCAGGCAGGCGTTTACGGTGGCGGACATCAGAAGGTTTCATCCGGAAATGCTGGCTCCTATCAGACTTCAGAGCCGATTTTTGGCGCACGATTCCCTTGCAAAGCTTGTCCCTGCGCAGGCAGGGAGACAGCACAGGCATTCGGTATGGATGAGATATAGTGGCACCGCCGGGGAATCAGGCCGCAAACAGAGAAAACAAACTTCATCCTGAAGGCATCCTCAATATCATATTGGCCGCGATAAGCCGCCACACTTTGTTCATTGCTCCACGAGTGCTGATCGGTAAAGATAATGGTTTTCCGTACTCAAGCCTGTTTTCGTTTTGGCAGGTGCCTGATGAAAAGTTCCAGAGGGCGCAGGTCTGAAAAAAACAACGCCACGGGACCAAACTCAAAGACCTCGACGGCGTCTGGTTCAACCGCCTCTTCAGCGGCTTGAGTTTTTTGAATAGAATTTGCGGAGGCCAAATACTTTTGCCAAACAATGCGGGGCTTACCATCCCTTTTCCGGGTAATCTTTCTTACGTACATGGATATAATATACAAAATAAGACCATAAAAACTAATAGGGTAGGTCTTCACTACACGGACCTCTCAAAGAACTCGACTTCACTAACAACGGAAAGGTGAAATCCTCAGCCTCAAAAAATATTTAGAGGAAAATTAACTGTCGAAGTTGGGCTAAGTCGTTGCCGCTAACATGACCACGGCGAGTAAAATAAGCATGCCCAGCAACAAATTGGTCCGCACCAGCATGGACATTTTCTTTTGCAGTGCCGTTAGTTCAGGATTAGGGGTTTCTGAAGACTGATTGAGCAACGACTTCAATTGCGGCCCGAAGACAAATGAAAACAGCCCGGCTACGACAATCATCGCCACCACCAGGAGCAATTTTATGCCCAGAATCCAGCCGTAGGTGGTGACAAACAATCCCCCGAACGCTTTCAAGTAAATGCCTTTGCTGACGCCAGTTACCAGCAAGACCAACACGCTGGCCCAGACGATTCTGGTGAACCTTTTGAAGGTCCCCATCGTAAGAGCGCCCTGGGCTTCCGCGGGCAATTCCCTGGCGGTGGTGCCCAAGATGACAAAATGGTAGTGAATTCCGCCAATCCAGATAACCGCCATGGTCAGATGCAACCAGTCGTTCAAAATGCGTAAGATTTCCATAACCCTCCTCATGGTTTTACAGTTTGACATCTATTGGTCTTCCAAAAAAAGCTGGACACTGCTGCAAGGTCCCACAGAAAACAACCGAGAGAATCAGGATTTG
Organism: bacterium; assembly: GCA_046757525.1. GTDB lineage: Bacteria > Zhuqueibacterota > Zhuqueibacteria > Oceanimicrobiales > Oceanimicrobiaceae > JBHHYI01. The sequence goes on from JBHHYI010000168.1 coordinate 1,391, forward strand.
CCGCGAACCACGCCCGTAGCGTAACGATTCTGGTCAAAATACTTTTGAGCAGCGCTTAGAATATCCTCTCGGGTGACCTTGGCGATCTTGCCCGGATATTTTGCAACTTCTTCCACGCCCCGACCGAGAAGTTCGTTTTGGACATATTGCGCCAATTGGGCTCGGTTGGTTTCCAATCCAATTTCAAACGTACCCATGGTGTATTGAATAGACTGCTGGAGTTCAGCCTCAGAGACGTACGCTTTCTTCAGTTTCTCAAATTCATTGAGCAGACCCCATTTGGCTCTTTCTTCATTTTGCGGTGCGGTGGCAATGTACGAAATGAAATTCCCGCTGCTTGCGCGTGCCACTGAAAACGCGGCCACCGTGTAAGCTAAGCTTTGTTTCCCTCTGAGTTCCTCAAAGAAGCGCCCCCCTAACCCTGACGCAATATTTTGCAGCACGGTCAAGGGATAGCAATGCGCATCTGTGTACTCAGGGGTCGAGTAACCTAAAACGACCGCTGTTTGTTGTTTGTCCCGCTGTTCGACAACCTGTTCGATTTGGTGTAACGGTGTGGCGCGCCGAAGTTGAAATGGAGCCGGTCGGCAGGGTGGCATTTCACCGAAAGCACGCTCCACGAGCTCCTCGATGCGGGCCGCGTCAACATCCCCTACGAAGGCCGCTACCATGTTTTCCGGCCTAAAATGCCGCGCGTGCCAAGCTTTTAAGTCTGCAGAAGTCAAGTTCTCAACGATCTCCGCCTTGCCCAACGCGGGAAACCCGTAAGGATGCTCTTTGTAAGCAGCCGAATAAAACAGTTCCAGCGGGTGACGAAACATGTCGTCTTTTTTTCTTAAAATAGCCGCCAAAGTGTTTTCCTTTTCTTTGGCCACCTCTTCGTCGGGAAAACAAGGATTCGACAGGATGTCGACCAAGATCTGCCACCCCTCCTGAAAATGCCGGGACAAAATGTTCATGGAGAAGCCCAAATAATCGGCCTCGTTGGCGAGCACGATGTTGGTGCCCAGCATTTCCGTTTCGGTGGCGATTTGAGCGGCGTTGCGTTTGGCGGTCCCTTTCAGGGCGGTGCGAATGGCCAAACCGCTGATCCCTGCATTGTCGGAAGTTTCATTTAACCGTCCCCCCCTGGCGTAAAGGCCCGCTGCCACCAGCGGAAGGTGATGGTTTTCTTTGATCAAAAGCGTCAGACCATTCTTGAGCACGCGACGAGTCACCTCTTTGAGCTTGCCGTTTGCCGGGATGTCGATTAGGATATTCTCAAACGAGGCGGCGCGCTGAGGCTCAGGTTGGGGCAGAGTAGTTTCAGGCGACAGTTTCCTTTGAATGTCACGTCCCAGGGTCCCAGCATCCAGGGCTTCTAAGCCGCACGGGTCGGGCACATATTCCAACAGGCTGAGATTTGAAAGGGTAAGATAGCGTCGTGTTACTCGCAGGATGTCCTCTTGGGTTACCTGAAAGAGTTTGTTCAAATAGTCGTCCACCAGACGAAAGTCGCCCAGGGCTTCCGACGCGGCCAACAAATTGGCCTGACTGGCTGCCGATTCCATGGACACGACGAACGAGGCTTGCAGAGAATTGCGAGCTTTGCGGAGCTCCTGTTCAGCAATTCGATGCTTGCGCAGATTGTCGATGTTGGAAAATATGGCCAGGATGGCCTTCCGCAGGTTTTCCGGTCTGGTGGTTGCCTTTATTTCAAATATGCCCACATCCTTCAAGGCATAATTCGAGGCGGCAATGGTATTGACCAGCATTTCTTTTTCTTTCACCTGCTGATAGAGTCGCGAGCTTTTGCCCTGTCCGAGAACAAAAGCCAGGATCTCGAGGGCATAGGTGTCGTCGCGCAAGATTTCCGGGGTATGAAATCCCATGTCCAAATAGCACTGTTGAATGTCGCCGCGCAGGTGTCGATATCTGAAGTGTTGTTGCGGCGGTTCAGGTGGCGATTCTTCTTTGACCAGTTGGCCCTTTGCAAAGTCGCCGTAATATCTTCTGATTTCGTCCAGAGCCTCCTGGGTGTTCACATCGCCTACCACCGCCAACATGATGTTTTCGGGGCGGTACAAATTCTGATGGAAGGTCAGGAAGTCCTGGCGAGTCAGTGCGCGCAAACCCGTTTCGGTACCGATGCGCCAGCGCCGCATTCGGTGTTTTTTGAAGGCTAACTCGAACAGCTTTTCCGTGGCAACCGACGCTGGCATGTCCAGTTTTCTCTTGGCTTCTTGAATGACCACTTCGGTTTCCTGGCGCAGTTCATCGGGATCAAAGATCGAGTTGATGAGCGCATCCGACTGAATTTCTAAGCCTTGCGTGAAATTCCTGGCGGGCAGCACGGTGTAGTAGAGCGTGTGGTCGTAAATGGTGCTCGCGTTCAAATAGCCGCCCAGCGCCTTGGTCTTTCGGGCAATCTCCCCGACGCCGAACTTCTCCGTACCTTTGAAGAACATGTGCTCCATTAAATGCGACAATCCGACCAGGCGATCGGATTCGTTAAAGTAGCCCGCCTTCACATGTGTAAAAATGGCCACCACCGGTGCGGTGTGATCCTCCTTGACCAATACGGTTAGCCCGTTGTCCAATTGAGTTTTTGTCACGCCGTCGCTCAGCATATTGGATCCTCAAAATTCAATAAAAAAAAGCGCACCCAAGGATGCGCAAAATTTTTTAAAAAGTAAAGGGATTTGTCTAACGAAATTAAACAATCTGTTTAATCGTCAAAACTGTCGGTTTGATTTCTGTTTTCAACAATTGGAATAACCAGCTCCTGCCCTACCGTGAGGTGGTCTAAATCCTGGTCGGGATTGTACATTCTTATGAGCCAGTACGGCAGCTCGAAATTGCGGTGGCCAATTAACCAAATATTGTCCCCTCGCTTGATCTTGATGGTCTTGACTCCTTCGACATAATAATTGCTGTAGAAGTCCTCTTCAATGCCCTGGTGGTATTCGGTCCTGCGCTTTTGAAATTCTTCTGGCGTTACTTTTTCGAATGTTAACCAAAGCAGACTGCCTACTCTAATAGGCTCCCAATAGCTCAGCCGATTGATTTTGCGTAATTTTTGCGTGGAGACCCCCAGCCAATCGGCGAAATGTCCCAGGGTCTCATCCGCTTCGACCCGGACCTGCCCATTTTCCGGCCAATCGATTTCAATGGAGGGTTGGTTAAGATTGTCGACCCGGGCAGTTCGAACAATTCTGGTGCCCATGGATTTGGTCATCTCCACGGTGAATTCAGGCAATGCCATAGCCATCTCGTCCTCCATGGACGCGAAACGATTTTCGATTTGTTGCACGTAAACCGGACTAAGTCCCTTTGCACGGGCCTGACTGGCCTTGTTTCTAAAACCATTTTTTACCGGTAAGTAATCGATACTCAGGTCATTAACCGCTTTCGGCACCATCCTTTTTTCGACAGCCATTTTCTCTTTCTCAGGAGCTTTCAAATCCAGATCCAGGCTCAGAGAACTTGGCGCGTCCAGCAGGACCTCCTCTTTGTTGCCTAAAGCCGAGGCGTCGGCGATCATTACGGCTTCTTCGGTCTTCTTAACGATCCTGGGTGGCGTCACAACTTTATTGCCTTTTTGCGGGATATTCAATTTCTGTCCCACATAAATTCTGTGTGCGTTGGTAATGTCGTTAGAGGCCAGGATGTCGTACATGGGAATGCTGTATTTTCGCGCAATGAAGCTCAAAGTCTCACCTCTTTGAACGATATGGAAATCGGGTTGGACCTGCTCAGAGAATTTCAACCGAGGCGATATTTTTGCGTAAAGTTCCTGCACGTTCAGACTCTCGTTCCAGGGGATGCGGATCTTGGTGTTCTTAGGAATGCGACGTTTTGAGCGTAGAACTGGGGTTCTCAAAGCCGGATTGAACCTGGCAAATTCCTCGATCGACACGTCCAGATTGTCGAGCAAAGTTTGCACCGAAATATAATCCGGCGTTTCCAAAACCAAATAGACTCCGGGCTTCTGAAATTCGACTTCCCCGAAATATTTTTTGTAGTTTGTCGAGATCCTCAGGGCGGCCAGGAACTCAGAATAAAAATTGCGGGAGGCAAAGCCAAAGCTGCGACTGTTGTAGTACTTGACGATCTTGCCGATGTCGTGGCCGTAGCGCTTGCGGGCTCTTTTCATCCCGTGGAGTCCGTGGTTGTAGGCATTGATGGCCAGGGGCCAGCTCCCCAGTTCCTCGTAGTTGTGCTTCAAAAGCATTGCGGCTGCTTCCGTAGCCCGAATCGGATCCAGGCGTTCATCGATCTGATAATTGATTTTCAGATAAAGTCGCCCGGTCGAGCGCGTAAACTGCCAGACCCCGGCTGCGCCAAACTTGGAATAGGCTTTGTAATTAAAAGATGATTCTACGTGCGGCAGCGCCAACAGCTCTTCGGGCAGGCCCAAAGCCGTGAAGATTTCTCGCATCTGACTGATGTACAACCCGGAGCGTTCCAATCCTTCTCTGAAACGTTCTTTAAGGCCATTCTGCGCACGAACATTTCTCGATGCTCGTCGCAAGCGAGCCCTATTCAGATTTTCTCCAAACAAGGAGGCTATATATTTTTCCTTACCGGTGAGGGCGTCCAACCTCAAGTCTCTTTTTCTGGACAACCTTGCCAGCAAGGCTTGGTAATCTCTCTTAATCCGCTCGATTCTCTTCCACTGCAAGCGCTCACTGACCTGAATGCCTTTGAACAGGGAATCCAATTGCACGACCTCGTAGACTATGCCCAGGTCCTCGGCATCGTGAATGACAATTTCGCGCTCTGAATATTTGGAATAGATGTCCATCCAGAATTCAACGTTGGGTTTGAGAACCTGGGGCAGGGGAAAGAGATCGCGGGCAGAACTGTTTTTTTCTGCAACAAGTGCGTCATGAAAGGACAGAATCCAGATGAGGATCAGGAAACAATAGTACCATTTTCTTGTCATTACACCACACTCCAAAGGGGAAATCTGTTACAACCTTACTACTGAGCTTGTCAAGAAGCTTCTGCGACTTAGATCAGGGCAAAGACCGTTCCAAAAATTCTCACCACCAATATCGACTGCATCGAGCTAAAGCCGCTTCTGGGCGGTGTACCTATTGTAACAAAAGAGGGAGGGGAAAAATTCGAACAATTGCTCTGTAAAGGCAGAAATCTACAACAAAAGTTGAGGCCTTCTTCGCAATAAAATCTTTTTCGAGGAATTTCCCAACGAAAATCGTAAGAGTTTAATCTTACAAAATAAAAAGCAATAGTTCAAGCAAAAATTAGCACTTTACGATGAATTCTGGAAGCTGGGGCTCTAAGGCCAGGTGTCAGGTGTGGCCAATTCGAGGGAATTGCCGTCCAGATCTCGGAAATAGATCGAGCGACCACCCGAGGGCCAGGTAATTTCCTGCTCAACGGCGACATTGTGATCCTTCAGTTTGGCGCGCCAAAAATCCAACTCACCGTGTTGAACCGCGAAAGCCACATGCCCCGGCCCTTCGGTGCCGTGGCACGGTACCCCACCCGGCTTTTGGCACGCTTCAGCATTGAAAAGCAAAAGCATGCTTTGGCCAATCTTGAAGAACACATGACGATTGCCGGATTTCGAATAGACATGCAGGCCCAAGACCTCCGTGTAAAAGCGCTCGGCCATAGCAATATCTTGCACATAAAGCGCTGTTTCCAAGATTTGCCTGATTCTTCCCATGTTAATTAGGTTACCAATGTGATCGTTTTGTTGCTGTGTAAAAAATAACCGAACGAAATCTCCGCCAGAGTACTGCTGCCTGGAGGTTGCCTGTAATTATTACACGCTTTCCGGTTCCGAAGCTGGTAAGTCTTACTGGACTCGCAAATTTTTACCTATCTGATTGCCTGAACCTCAGAGTTATCCACATTTTTTCCTAACTCCTTTTTATACGACGCCGCCGCTACCTGAGCCTACACCTCTTTGCCATTCTTATTGCGAATCCCGCCCGTCCTCTGCGAGGCTTGGCACTGCCATGCTTGTGTCACAAAAAGGTTTTCACATAACTGTAATAAAATAAAATATTTAAACTGAAAACAGATTGCCGTTCGTGAAAACCAAATACAATTCGCAGAAAAGATTCGGAAAGCTCGCAAAAAACAAAATGTTTAACAAAGTGTAACATTTGACACCTGATTGCGCAATTCAATCGCTTATCCACAACTTATTCACACTACGGTGGATAACCTCTGAAGGCGCTCAAGCGTGCCAACCAGTCGAAGGAATATGCTCTAAGAATCAATAAAAATGTTAGTTATTTGACAGCATGCCCTTCACTAAGTTGAGCTTGGAGAATTCTCCTTGAGATACGTAGGTTACGAATCCTTCTCTGCCCAACAGGTGATTCCGAATTTGGATCAAGGTCCAGCCTTTTTGCCGCAGTGCGCGCACTTTTTCAGAAGTGTCCTCCATGAAGTGCAGTTTCTTGTTCAGCGCTTCCACCGGGTTTCTCAGAATCTTGCCGCTGCCACAGAAGTAGATTTGCATCGGCAGTTGCACGACTTTTTTTAGTGAAGCGATTAACTCATGCACGCTTTCGTCCTTCCTTAGCACCTTCACACCAACCCCCAGGAAAAGGTCCCCGCCGAAAAACCAACCCTGCTGAGGTTCATAAAAGCCAATGTGGTCACTGCAATGTCCGGGGGTTTCAATGATTCTGAAAGCGTACTTTTCCGATTCAATCACCTCCCCAACAGACTCTGCCCTTGCCGGTTTGGGCAGTCCCCAAATAAAGCTCCGGTAGATTGGAAGTCTCCTGGGAGGATGGAGAATGAGCGGGATGCCCCTGGGATGAACCTGAGCCACCAAACCCCGTCTTAGTTCAAACAGATAGTTGGCACCAACATGGTCTTCATGGGCGTGAGTGTTGACGATCTGTCGTACCTTCTTGTCCAGCGTCTTGTCATAAAACGCTTCGGCCACGCGGTCAAAACCCGTGTCGATTAGCAGGCCGTCCACACAGTAGGCTGCCGTGCTGTAAATGTCCCGGCCCCAAAAGCGGCGCACCAGCTTGTACTGTGTAACTGGACCAATTTGCCGCTCATGTATCATATTTTGCAGAGACCCGTGTGGCTGGTTTGTGTGACCATGCCGCGCACTACCATGCAATCCTTGAGGGTCTGTGCATTCTAAAGTTTGGCCTGGTTGCGATCAGGTCTCGCTTTTCAGGCATCGCGTTAAGCCATTGCACATCGAAAAACCCTAACTCCTGCCAGCGTTCTTCTTGGTGGACAGAGGTTTTCCAATAGGCATCGGAAACGATTTTGTTGGCTTTGTCCAATTCGTATTCGATCTCACCGTAGACATTCAAACCTGCTGACCGGTTCGGGTGAAAATTCCACGCTTCCACAGCGATCACGTTCTTACCAGGATGGAGAAGCGAGGCAATGTTCCAGGTTTTTACTCGCTGCAACTCCACTGACAACGAGCTGGTTTGGCTGTCGATCACCTCCCCCAGGAATCCTCCGTTCAAATAAACCTTCAAATAAGAATCGCCCATGGCTTGCAACCAGGCCGCTTTGAAGCCAGGCTTTACCTCGAATGTCTTCCTAAAATAGGCATGCGGGTTGCCTTGTTGCTGTCCTTCGGCACCCCAGGACGGATGATAAATCCATTGGCTTTCCAGTTCTGCATTTTCCGCAAGCCGTCCTAACTGAACCTGGTCGATTTTTTCCTGCCAGTAATCTATCTGCTGGGCGTACAGATCGATCAGATTGGCGAGCCCTTTCTTGCCATATTTCCGCAGCCACAGCAATTGCAACTGCTCAATCATCCCGTTGAGGTCTTCGACTCTCCTGAAACACAAAGCGGCAATGCGGCTGCCAATTTGGTCCCCTTCCATTTGGTCAATGCTTTGGCTCAGCCGTCTGACTTCTTTAACCGTTTTGAGCTTCTTGACTAAATTCAGTCCTTGTTCTGTTGCAAATTTGAGGTAGTCCAGATGCTCTGAATGGTGCTT
>JBHHYI010000169.1:0-9298 GCA_046757525.1 bacterium
AAGTGACTCTAAGAGTGGATGGACTTTCCTGCCCCTTCTGCGCCTATGGCATGGAGAAGAAGTTGAAACGTATCGAAAACATGGAAAAATTGGACATCAAAATAAACGAAGGTCTGGTGATTCTTTTCTTCAAAGAAGGGGCTAAAGTTGACAAGCAGGTAATCTCAAAAAAAGTAAAGGAGGCGGGCTTTACCCCACGGGAGATTACCATAGAAAGACCTGTGGCCAAATCGGACGTCATATCCCATAAGGTAACTCTGAATATCGAAGGCATGCGCTGTCAGGGATGCGTTTCGCGCGTGGAAGCTGCATTAAACAAAGTTGAGTGCACCCAGCAGGTTTCAGTAAATCTCGAAAAGAATGAAGCCAATGTTGTTTGCAATGGTGACGAAAAAGACCAGAAGAAATTGGTGGAGACGGTAGAGAAGCTCGGGTTCAAGGCAAGATTAGTTGAGGTTAGTAATGATTGAGTATTTGCACACAGGCTCCCTAATCCAAAATACAAAAGGGAAGGAGGTGAAATCTAATGGCTTTAAAACAAGGTGAAGTTTACAAGTGTCCTGATTCTGATTGTGGCTGTGAAGTCACAGTGACGAAGGGCACCGGACCGGGCAAGGGCGGTAATCAAGCACCGCGCTGCTGCTGCGGCAATGAAATGGTCAAGGTTAACTAATCCAGCTATAGCGGGTAGGTGTAAAAAATAATGCCTACCCGCTCTTTTCAACTTCAAAAAGGAGGTCGTTAGGTGAGAGCTTGGAATATAATGAGGAGGAAATGGGTAATCGGGCTCTTCTCTGTTACGGCAGTGTGGGGTATTAGTGCGTCAGATGCATTGGCTCAGGGCCCGCCCATCAACACCGACACCCCCATCATGCTTGGTGTGCAGGGCCGCGGCATTCGAACCTTTGGCAAGATTATCCGCAAGGCCACACTTTTGCAAGATGGTTCGGAAATAGCCGACCCAACGGATCGTCAGGTGACGGTTTTTGTTACCCCATTGGCTGTGCCTTACAATCTGTTCAACGACAAATTTCAGCTTGGGATTATCGTCCCGTTTATGAACGTGGATGTCAATAAGAACAGCGGTGACTTTTCCAGTTCCGGCATCGGGGATTTGCGGCTCTTTGCCAAGTATCTGGTCTACCAGTACGACCGCAAAAACAAAACCATTCGCGTGGCCTCGAAAGCCGGAGTTAAACTGCCCAGCGGGGATGAGAACGATCAGCCACCGCTGGGGACTGGTTCGACCGACTATTTCTTCACCACCGTAGCCGGATGGATTGAAGGAAGGGTAGGGGTCTATTTGGAGGGAATTTACAATTTGAACACGTCCAGGGCTGCTGTAGATTTCGGCAACAGCGTTTCGTACAATCTCGCCTTTGGTTATCGCTTGCTGCCGGTGGTGTACGAAACTTACCCCTCGCCACAATTGAACGGATTTTTGGAAATAAATGGAACAACGACCAACAAGAACACGGTTAACGACCAAAAGGTAAATGATTCCGGCGGTACCACCATTTTTCTGTCGCCGGGACTGCAGTACGTCGGCGGGCGGCGCTGGCTGATCGAAGCCTCCGTGCAAATCCCCATCGTGAACGAGCCTAACGGCACGCAGTTGGCCACCGATTGGACGGTTTCCCTTGGCACAAGGATTTTAATGTTTTAGATGCAGAAACCAATAGTTTGACGAAAGGAGAAACAAATCATGAAAAACACAATCATATTTTTGTCCGGGCTTCTAATTTTTAGCCTTGGGACTTTGAGCTCCATTCAGGCGCAAGTAGAAAAAGTCGCGATCCGGGTAGATGGCCTGTCCTGTCCATTCTGTGCTTACGGCCTGGAGAAGAAACTTAAAAAAGTCGAAGGCGTGGAGAAGGTTGAGATTAATGTCAAGGAAGGAGTCGCGGCCTTACAAAACAAAAAAGGCAAGTCCATTGCAGTTGAAAACCTGGAATCGGTGGTCAAAGACGCCGGCTTTACACCGCGAGAAATCACCGCAACCGTCGTCGGCAAACTGGGACAGAGCGACGACACGCCGATATTCTTTACCGATGGTTCGGAAGTGGAATTTATTCTCAAAGAGAATGAACCACTGCAAAAACTCCTCTCCGCGGGTTCCGGAAAGTTGGTTAAGATTACAGGTCTTTTGACCCATGAAACCCCGGAAGAGCATCATGCGCATCCTTTTACTCTAACCACTGAGAAATTCGAGGTGCTCCCATGAATATTCGAAATCGCACTGACTTGTGGCTGTTGGTGTTCTCAACCGGGTTGTTCTTTTTCGGGTGTTCGCGGAAGCACACAGTTGAGGCGGTGTTCGTAACCCAATGGGGTGGCTCAGGTTCGGAACCGGGAAAATTTAGCGACCCTATCGGAGTGGCCCTGGATTCCCAGGGAAATGTGTACGTAGCGGACGCCGGTAACAACCGGATTCAGAAGTTTACCGCCGACGGTGAGTTCTTAACTGAATGGGGTAAAGCAGGTGATGCGCCGGGAGAATTCGAGCGGCCTATGCATTTAGCCGTGGATGCCAAAGGTTTGGTTTATGTTCCAGAATACGGCAACGATCGCGTTCAGGTGTTCGATGAGCAAGGGCAGTTTCAATTCATGTGGGGCAAATCAGGCAAAGCGCCGGCGGAATTGGATGCCCCGGCTGCGGTGAGTTTCGACCGCCAGGGCAAGGTTTTGTTGGCGGATTTCTATAATCATCGCATTCAGATGTTTAGCCCGGAAGGAAAGTTTCTCGGACAATTCGGAAGCGAAGGCCACGAATTCGGACAACTGTATTATCCCACAGATGTGGCGGTCGATGCGCAAGGCAAGCTCCTGGTGGCCGATGCCTACAATCACCGCATCCAGAAATTCAGTGGCAAAGGTGAGCCATTGAAGTCGTGGGGCAGCAAAGGCACACAGCCCGGAGAGTTTGATGTGGCCAATGCCGTGGGTGTTGACGAGAAGAATCGCGTTTTTGTGGTCGATTTCTACAACAACCGCGTTCAGGCATTTGATGCGGAGGGTGACTATCTTTTTCACTTCGGGGCTCCAGGCGCGGAGGCAGGGCAGTTTGACAAGCCAACGGATTTGGCCATCAACCGTCAGGGAGAAATCTACGTGGTAGATTTTGGCAACAATCGCATTCAAAAATTCAGATTGGTGGAAAAATGAAAGAAAAAGCACCGAGCTTTTTGACCATCTTCTTTGCTTTTCTCAGTCGTCCTTGCTGAACGCTTCCCTTTGTATTCAGCCTTCTCGGGTTAGGAGGTGCGTCTGTTACTGCTCTGTTGGTACGCTACCGGCATGCCTTTTTGGTCCTTACCTTTGTTTCTCTGGGCATCTCGTACTATCTCAATTACATCAAAGTACATTCCCACTTCATAAGCCGTATCATTTTCTGGCTGAGCGTACTCATCGCTCTTGGGTTTGTCACTTATTCTTATTCCTTGATCTAATGGCATTCAGACTCCTCATTCTTGCAAGACCTTACCCTTGTTTTTAGGCAAAGATTTTCTTAACTTTAGATTATTTCTTTAGAGAAACTCAAATTCAGTGCATTGTGGGCCAACAAATGTTTGGAGCGGTTGGTGGGGTCGTGCGCTCAGGGTTGCCTTTGCACATTCTCGAAGCATATTCTCACTTGGAGAGTCAGGTGCTAATAAGTTCACCTACGCTCAAATATGGCTTTGTCCTTGTACCCGGTGCGCTTCAAGAAATCTGAAAAGGAAAAAGCAGTGAAGCAAAGAGTTGGTGTGATCCTGCTGTCGGCCTTTTGGGGCCTGTTCTCGTCATTGCTTTGGGCCCAGAACGCCCTGGTGCTGCAGTCCGATTTCGGAACCAAGGACGGGGCCGTGGCTGCCATGAAAGGGGTGGCCTTCGGAGTTTCTCCTTCGTTGCCGATCTTCGACCTGACCCACGAAATCCCGAGTTTCAACGTGTGGGAGGCAGCACAGCGGTTAGACCAAACGGCTAAATATTGGCCCCCGGGCACGGTGTTCGTGTCGGTTGTGGACCCTGGCGTGGGGACGCAAAGGAAATCCGTGGTGCTCAAAACAAAGTCGGGACACTATTTTGTTACGCCGGACAACGGCACCCTCACTTTCGTGGCGCAAACGTTAGGAATTGCGGCGGTGCGGGAGATCGACGAGAAGGTGAACCGGCTGCAAAACTCCGAACAGTCGTACACCTTCCACGGCCGCGACGTGTATGCCTTTACCGGTGCGCGACTGGCGGCTGGAGTGATTTCGTTTGCAGAGGTCGGTCCAGAATTGCCGGCGCGGGTCGTCAGCATCCCGTACCAGAAAGCCAAATTTGAGAATGGCGTGGTGTACGGCAACATCCCCATCCTCGATGTTCAGTTCGGCAACGTTTGGACCAACATCGACCGTTCCGTGTTTAGCCAGCTTGGGGTAAAGGTAGGGGCAGAGGTCCGGGTTAAGATATCCCACGCAGACAAAATCGCGTTTGACGGCAAAGTTCCTTACGTGCGCACTTTCGGCGACGTCGAGATTGGACAGCCCTTGCTTTATTTTAACAGCTTGAACAAGGTGGCCCTGGCACTCAATCAGGGCAGTTTTGCGCAACAGCACCAGGTGAAATCCGGCCCCGAATGGCAGGTGCAAATCAGGCGGAACGAGCGTTTCTAAGAAGTGCCCTTAACAAAAGAATTGCTGCTTTAAATGTCGGAAACGCCTATGCAATCGAGACGATTGCGTTACGTACAACAGAGCGTTTCTAAGAAGCACTATTCGAACCCCTACCTTAAATGCAAATCATAAATTCCCTTGCGCCGGTGTTCACGGTGATTGCCCTTGGGGCCATACTGCGCAAGAGCAACTTTCTGTCGGCAAATTTCATCGATGGCATGATTCGCTTGACCTACTGGGTTGGCCTGCCGTGTCTGCTGTTCTACAAAATCGCCTCGGCTACTTCCGCGGGTGCGAGGACGGGTCAAATCTTTCTGGTCTTGGTGGTCGGCATGATTAGCAGCCTCATCCTGGCTTACGCATTCGGCAGGTTGCTGAGAATGCCAGGGGAGTCCATTGGTACGTTCATTCAAGCTTCCTTTCGCGGCAACCTGGCTTTTATTGGCCTGCCGGTCATCTTGTACGGACTTTCGGGGAAGGCCGGGTCCGAGATGCAAGACCTTAATGCAGCCGCAGTTTTGGTGTTGGCGGCAATGGTGCCGATCTACAATCTGCTTTCCGTAGTTGTTTTGCTGGTGGGCCGGAAACGGTTAGACTGGCCTGCGTTCAAAAAGATGTTGTTGCAAATCGTGACCAACCCCCTTCTCATCGCATGTCTGATCGGGATCTTATTTCTAAAGTTGGCCTGGGGCTTGCCCGAGGCTTTGTGGCGCAGCAGCATGGCCATTGGGCAAATGTCGCTGCCGTTGGCGTTGCTCAGCATCGGTGGTACGCTGGCCAACGTGGAGTTGCGCGGCAGATGGCACCTGCCGCTGGTGGCCTCGCTGATCAAAGTCGGGGCAGCGCCAACCGCAGGTTACTTCGCAGCCGGCTTGCTGGGCCTTGCAAGCGGGGAAGCCAGGATCGCCCTGATTTACCTGGCCTGTCCGACGGCGGCTGCCTCCTTTGTCCTGGCCGACCAGCTCGGCGGCGACAGGACTCTGGCTGCCAGCGCCGTGCTGCTCAGCACGCTCCTGGCGATGGCTTCCCTTGGCATAGCAATAGCGATCAGGTTCTAAATAGCGATCGGTCCAAAATTCTTCTCCGTACCTGTCATGTCGACCACGCCAAGTAAGGGAGAAGGCTGTCTAAGGCATTAAACAACAAATACTTGTGCACCATTCTTCCTCCTCTGGTGCACCCCCGTCGGTGAGAAAAATTTGTAAAAAAACGCTTGACCTTTTGCAATTAAAATGTTAAAATATTGGCAAATTTAAATAGGACAAATTTGCAGGATTTGATCTGACGGATTCGGCGAAAGGAGGTGATCGGTTCGTAAATTACAACCAGTTTGTGTTGGGTGTACTTAATCCACTAATTTAAACAGATTACGGAGGTGGAAAATGCTAAAGAAGATACTGTTCAATTTGCTTCTGACTTCGATTCTGCCGGCTGCTGTATTAGCGCAGGGAATTACCACCGGATCCATGAACGGTACTGTCTTCTCCAGCAAAGGAGAACCGTTGATTGGAGCCAATGTGGTCGCAGTCCACAATCCTACTGGCACGACCTTTGGTGCGGCCACCAGAACCGACGGACGCTTTAATATTCTCAACATGAAGGTGGGCGGCCCCTACACCGTGACGGTAACTTACATTGGTTACAAGACCGAGAAGGCTGAAGACATTTATCTTGGTCTGGCACAAGATTTACGGCTGACTTTTACGCTGAGGGAAGAAGCTTTGGAATTAGCCGAAATCGTGACAGTTGCGGAAAGAGATGCGATTTTAACCTCTTCGAATACGGGCACCGTAAATAACGTCACAACGACACAAATTGAGAGGCTGCCCACGATCACACGGAGCATCTCTGACTTCACCCGACTAACCCCACAGGTAAGCAGTGTCGGTGGCACCGGTGCCAACAGCGTAGCTGGTAAGAACAACAGGCTTAACAATTTCCAGGTGGATGGCGCAGTACTCAACGACGTCTTTGGTCTTGATCCTTCCGGGCAGCCAACCGGCCAGGCGAATGCGCAAGCCATCAGTCTCGACGCCATTCAGGAGTTCCAGGTTCAGATTGCTCCGTATGACGTTCGTTCGGGCGGTTTTGCCGGGGGTTTGATCAACGCCATTACCCGTAGCGGAACCAATCACTTTGACGGCTCTGGCTATATTTTTGGCCGGGGCAATTCTTTTGTCGGTGATTTGCAGGGTGACAGCTTCGACAGTTTTGATGACTTTCAAAGTGGCTTTAGATTCGGTGGGCCGCTGGTACAGGACAAAGCGTTTTTCTTTGTAAATACCGAAATCGGAAGGCGCAATCAGGATGATAACGGGGGACTCATCGGCTCCGGTGCAGCAAATGCGTTTGGACTCACTTCAACTGAAATGGAGAAAATCATCGACATCTCAAAGAATGTGTGGAATTATGACCCTGGTGGTTTCAACCCGTTCACAAACCAAACCGATAATGAAAAGGTTTTTGCGCGCTTTGACTTGAACCTTTCCGATCGACATCGGTTGACCGTGCGCGACAGTTATGTTCATGGTGATCGCGATGACGGCATTCGACGCAGCAGCAGCACCTTCACCCTCGAAAGCAACCAGTTTAAACGCGACAACAAGACCAACTCGTTTGTTCTGCAGTTGAACAGCACGTTTGGCAACAACATGGCCAATGAAGCGAGAATTGCCTTTACGACGGTGCGTGACAAACGAACCCCTCTGTTCGCGCCGGCCCCGCAAATCCAGTTGAATCTTGAGGATTCAACTGGAGCCGAAATTGGCGAGGTGAGGTTCGGCGTGGAGCGATTCTCCCAGGCCAACGCGCTGGATCAGGATGTTTTCGAATTTACCGACAATTTGAACTATTTCACCGGTAAGCACACGTTTACCTTTGGTACCCACAACGAATTTGTTTCGTTTGACAACCTCTTCATCCAGGACTTTTTTGGTGCTTATGAATTTGACAGCATTGAAGATTTTAGAAATGGAACGCCGACTCGCTACCTGTTGAGTCTTTCGAGTCTGCCCGGGGTAAAGAAACCCAGGGCCAACTGGGATTACATCCAGCTCGGCTTTTACGCCCAGGATGAGTGGAAGGTCAACCCGAGGTTGAATCTGACGCTCGGCTTGCGGGCCGATATTCCATTGATGCCGGACGATCCGCTCCAAAACGACCTGTTCCAGTCTACATTTGGTCGGCGCACCTCAAATGTTCCGACTGGAAACGTCCTGTGGTCGCCCCGATTTGGATTCAACCTGGATGTGTCTGGGGACAGAACGACCCAGGTTCGCGGTGGCGTTGGCATATTTGCCGGCTTGCCACCGGCGGTCTGGCTGTCGAATGCTTACAGCAATACCGGAGTTGATTTTGCTCGCATCGATCTGGCCACGTTTAATGGCGAAGATGTCCCCAGGTTCAGCCCGGACCCCAACAATCAACCGGTGCCGGCAGGCGCTGTAGAGCGACCTCCGTCAGATATAGCCATTCTGGATAATGACTTTCGGTTGCCGCAGGTTCTCCGCACCAACATTGCCGTCGATCGTCAGCTTCCGTACGGTCTGGTGGGCACAGCGGAGTTTCTTTATGGTAAGAACATTAATGAAGTGTTTTTCAAGAATCTTAATGTAGGTGATTTTGGCAAGGCGGTAGGGGTTACTCCTGATGGCCGTCCGGATTACGGCGGCCTTAAACCGAGCCCGGACTTCAACACGGTAATCCTTCTGGATAACACCAGCAATGGCTTTCAGTGGGACTTTACGCTTAGAGTGCAGAAACAGCTCAATCGGGGACCGCTTAAAGGATTGTTCGGAAGTTTTGCTTACCTCCTCAGTAAATCAGAAGACATCAACAGCGGCCGATCGAGCCGGGCGATTTCCAACTGGCGGTTCAACGAAACCCGCGATCCCAACGGCCAGGGCACGGAGACTTCCGATTTCGAAGTACGGGAGCGCATTGTCATGGATATGTCTTATCGCCTCAATTATCTCCGGGGCTTTGCCACGACTTTCTCGTTGTTTTACGAAGGCCGTTCCGGCTCGCCGTTCAGCTACATGTATCGCGATGATGCCAACGGCGACCGCATTCGTGGCAACGACCTGGCCTTCATTCCGGCCAGCGCCGACGACATAGCCAATCCAGCTAATTGGCCGGCTATTGAGGCCTTCATCAACTCAGAGCCGTCGCTGCAATCGGCGCGTGGAAAGATTTTCCCACGTAACTCTGCACGTGCGCCCTGGCAAGACCGTTTAGACTTCCGCATTGCTCAGACCATACCATCGGTGCGCGGGCAAAACCTTGAGTTCACTTTGGATGTTCTCAATGTGCTCAACTTGCTCAACAGCGATTGGGGTCAGATCAAGTTCGTTCGTTTTGACGCCGTAAATCTGTTCAACTTCAAGGGATACGATGCGAACGGCAAGCCGGACCTTAGCCTGCGTCAGAGAGATACGAATGGTGATGGCAAGGTCACGCGTAATGACGTTTTTCAATTCTCTGATTTAGCTTCTCGCTGGCAAATTCAGTTAGGCGTGCGCTACACGTTCTAAACGCGTTTATGGACTAATGAAGCTAAAAGGCCGATGCTCGCTCCGAGCATCGGCCTTATTTTGTTGTAAACTTAAGTGTCTATTAAATGGAATTCTTGATTCTACGCGTGAGTCCGGCCCACCGCG
>JBHHYI010000170.1:0-9254 GCA_046757525.1 bacterium
GCAATCCGGCAACTGCCGGATTGCAAGAGCTTTTAGGAAACGGCTGCTCTTCGTAACGCAAACGTCTCGTTTGCGTCAGGCAGATGCCTGATTTCTTTCATGTAAAAGCACGCAAAGCGTGCACGGAGCTTCTACTTAAGAACCACCTTTAAAAGGGTTGGAAGTTCTTAATGAAACGATACACCTGGGAGAGCATTAAAATCTTTAATCACTGGAGACAAAGTTTCTCAATCAGGTGAGGGAACGCTGTCTAAGAAATCTTTCTAATTTCGGGCGGGGGGAGTCAAAACTTGCCACGCAGTCTTTCCTTGGCCGGCAAGATTTCCAGGCAGGTGGTCCACCAGCCGGTGACAACGGCGTCGATAAACTCTTGCGGGATGGCTTCCTCGGCCATCTCATGGGCCAGTCTTTTGTAATCGTATTCTAAAGGCACAAATTCGATGTGGACGCCATCGTCCGCCGTTAAGATGGCATACCAGACATTGGTGTTACCGTCGTTTTCGGGACGTCCGATGACGCCAACATTGGCAAAGAAGTTTCCATTTCCCAGCGCACGCTGCCAGTGAATGCCCGTGTGCGTGGCTAAGATGATGTCTGCCTCGTAGTCGCGCAGAAGTTTTTGCAGAAAATGGGTGGGCGTTGTGGATTCCCACAGGAATTCGTTGGTTTGTCGCGGCGAACCGTGACAGAGAAGAACGCGCTTGTCGCCAAAAGTAAGTCTTATTTGTCTCGGCAGTTGTTTCTGCCAGTGCTTGAATTCGGGACTGGTATTGGCCAACGTGTAATCGTAACTAAGCTTGGCGAAATAGTTGTCGCGCGCATCTGTGTAGCCGCACTGGCAGTCTTTCAAGTCGTTGCCGATCGAATGATCGTAGTTGCCTTGAACCACGGAAATGTCGTGCTCCCGCAAGATCGGGAAACCTTTGTCGGGATGAGGCCCGAAGGCGCCTAAATCGCCCAGACAAAAAAGCCTGCTCACGCCTCTTTGCCGGGCGTCTTCGACCAGCGCTTCCAGGGCCAAATAGTTGTTGTAAACGCCGCCGAATACGGCTATTTTTTCATCTTCGAGGGTTTTCACAAGCTAAGACTAACAGCAACCCTCCGGGCCACAAACGCTGCCTTCTTTAATTTCGGTGACATTGTACTCCAGGCCTTTGGTTTCCCGCGGGCGTCGACGGGCGTTCTTGTTGCAGGCGAATGGCCTGGCCTGCTCAAGAGCAATGTTTTCGTACGGCGCCACAGGAATGATTTCCTCGGAGTAAGGCGCCCTGGTGTAAATGTGGTAGGTCTTGTCGCAGACGGCCATGCGTTCGCCGCGATAAAGGGTGTGACCGTCGTCGTCGATGACCGCCTTCCAGGGTCCGCGGTAGATCACCGCCTGATTGCGCTCCAGGCAGGGCCCCTCCTTACCTTTGTAAGCAGTGATGGTCACCGAGCGGAACTCAATGCCTTCGACCGTTTGCCAGGGTTGCTCGTCTCGCTTGACGATCTCCATGCCGTAGAAACCGGCTTCTGCGAAAGCGTTCAGAAACTCGTCTTCCCGCAGCACGCCAGAAATGCAGCCGCTCCAAAGCTCCGGATCGTTTTTCATATATTCAGGCACGTCCTCATCGGAAACGATATCTGAAATGGCCACCCGTCCCCCTCTTTTCAAAACGCGATGGATTTCGCCAAAGAGCTGCTTTTTGTCGCTGTCTTTGACCAGGTTCAAGACGCAATTGGAAACCACCAGATCGACGGATTCGTCGGCAACCAACGGGTGGTTCTTTTTCTGATCTTCAACAAATTCTTCGTATTTGAGCAAGTCGTTGGCGTTCTTGATGGGGTTTTCTTTCAAATAGAGGTCAGCGCGATTCAAGTCCAGGCGCAAATCTTGTATTTTGCCGCGCCGAAATTCCACATTGTGGTAGCCAATTCTGTCGCCGATCTCTTTTTGGTACTTTTGTGCCAGGTGCAGCATTTCCGCGGTCATGTCCACGCCGATCACCTTCCCCTCAGCTCCCACCATTTGCGCAATGATGTAGCAAATCTTGCCCGTGCCGCTGCCCAGGTCCAAAACCGTCTCCCCTGGCTTGACATACTTCGAGGGATCGCCGCAACCGTAGTCTCTTTCAATGATTTCCTTTGGCAGGACGTCTAAAAATCTCTTGTCATAATCCACCGCGCAGCAGAGGCTGGCTTCCTGCTGCTGAGCGCCTTTTACGTAACGTTCTCGCACGGCCTTCTCAACACTGATCTGTTTAGTACCGTTTTGTGGTTGTTTGCGGACAGTTCCATTCATAGTCACATACCTCATGATTAATTGGAAATAGTTTCAGAACCTGGAAAATTATGACAAATCGCGCCAGAAATGTAGCACGTGTAGCACGCTTGATGTTTAAGGGGATATGGAGTAAATGCCTCTTGCAACGAACCCGAAACCCTTGCTTCCGGGTAATCGATTAAGATGGGGCAGACGTAAACACCTTTGTCGGTGACCATACGACTGTGGGTGCATTGCAAAAGGTTGTCGTCGTAGTCTCTCATCAACTCTTTGGTCACGGTTTCGAATTGATCGTAGCCGCGGCTGCGGAGCTGTTCCCGACCGATGCGCAGGGGTGGGATGAGCTTGATTCTCGGCCGGACATAGCCCATCCTTTTGAGCATTCTTCTGAAACGGTTCAAAACAGCTTCTGTTTCGGAATCTTCCCAGGTTTGCGCCGCGGTAACGATTGGCAAGAATCCGTGCTCCACCAGATTCTGCACGCCTTTCATCGCCTTGACAAAACTTCCTTCACCGCGGATGGCATCGTTCGTTTCGGCATCAAAGCCGTCGATGCTGACGCGCAACTCCAGGGAATAGATTGAATTCTCCACGATCTCCTCGAGGCGCCGCGCCACGCGCTCATGAATCAGAATGCCATTGGTTAAAACCGTCGCAGGCCCCAACGCCAGGGTGTCTGCCAAAATTCCCAGCATCTCTCTATTCATAAACGGTTCGCCGCCGGTGAAATAATACTCCTTCACCCCGATCTTAACGGATTCTTGCAAATATTGCCGTATCGTCTCCCGATTCATAAAACCAAATTTGTGGTTTTTCGGACTGCAACTGATGAAACAGTGGGTGCACCACAGATTGCAGATCGTGCCGCCCACCTGGAACCACAAAGTGTCCAGACTGTGCAAGGGCACGCACGGCACGTCTTTTTCCGACAGTTCGGATCGAGGTGTTTTGGACAACCTCGAGTCGCAACATGTTGACTTGGCGGCAGCCTCTGCGGCAGCGTCTTGCGCGCTTGAGTTTGCAATGCTCATGTTCGTGCTCCTTAGTTTGAAGTCGTCTCGGTGCGCCTTTCGTAGAGATTCAGGGTTTTGTTTCCAGTGATGAGCGTGAAGATTTCCTGGATTTGACTGAGGCCAATGCTGATTAGAAAGCTGGAATTGCGCCCGTAGCTCTTGTTGCCGATGATGTAGAAATTGGGTTCCGGATTTTTCAAGGTGTCTGCACCCTGACTGGTTTGGGCTAAACAATCGGTGGATGAGCCTAAGAGCGCTGCGGAAAGCTTCATCGGCCCGCGCGAGGCGAAGCACTCGTGGACCTGGAGTTCGCGATAGATCGAGTTGTCCGGACTGTAGCCAACGTTGGCAATCACACGGTCCACTTCAACCGATTCAATCAAACCGTTGCTCTTGAGCCCAACCTTGAATCGATTGTCAGATTTCAGATAGTGAATGGAATCCACGGTGGTATTGTTTCGGAATTCTATCCGGGGACTGGCGCTCTGTGCAATGGCGTTGGCCGTTTCGGTCAACTGCGCCCGGCCAATTAGAGGATCGTTCTGGATCGCCGGAATGGGCAATGGACGGTTTTCACGAATCACCCACAACAGGGAGGTCGACGGCTCTTCGCGAATCAGATTTTGAAAATCACAGGCGGTGGTGGCTGCGGAGTAACCCGCGCCTACCAGCAAGGTTCTTTTACCAGCAAACTTGGAGCGGATGGCACCGTAGATATCTTCCAGGTGGTAGGTTATGTAAGGCTCACAAGCTCTTTCACCTACGGCCGGAATACCACCCTCCCCTAACCAATTGTGATTGTCATAAACCCCGGAAGCGTCGACGACGACATCGGCGTGATAAATATTCTCGGTGCCTCTGGAATCCACCGTCAACATCCGGAAAGGAAACTCCGCCCTTTTGTCATTGCCAATCAATTCACCTTTGAATATCTGTTCTTTGCCAATGGCAACGACCCGCACGCCCGGGTAGATATGGTTGGCTAAACGAGGCAGTTTGCTCAACGGCTTGAGATAGCTCTGTACGTACTCTTTGCCGCTCAGACAAGCATCAGGATCGGGTTCGCTCCAGGCCAAATCATTTTGCCTCAAATGTTGTACCCCTAAGGGGGAGTGGTTCATTTTCCACGGGGAAAATAACGAGACGTGGCCCCAGCTTTCAATGTTCGCTGCAACGGTGTTTTTTTCGAACACAACGAATTCATAGCCCAATACCGAAGCATACAAAGCTGCTTCAAGTCCGATGGGGCCTGCGCCGATGATGGCCAATTTCTTTTGCGTCATTATTACTCCATCAAAACCAAGAAACCAACATATGCACGTATATGCATATTACGATATGAACACAAATATAAGAAAAGATATTCCAAATCAAAAGCAAAAAATTCCGTTAATGTATGAGAGAGGGTAGTATAGAAGCGGCTATGAAACTATCACTCGCTAAAAAGAACGCCAAAGTTTTACGGGTGATCCACATTAGCAGGACACAAAGGCCAAAAGGGCGGCCTTTATTTTAGTTTTTGCAAAAGCTCCTCTGAGTCAGGGAAGCGGCCAAGTTGCTTCTTGGAAAAGATCAATTGGCCATCTTTTTCAACTTCAAACACACCCCCGCTGCCTTCGATGAGGTCTACCCGGATATCCGAAATCTTGCTTTCAAGTTCTGCCTTCAAACTGGAGGCCTTTGGGTAGTAGTTTCAGACTCCACAATATTCAATGGTTACGCGCATGGTAAAATCCTTGAAAAAGAAGGTTCGTGCTTCTTAGTTGTACGTCGATTTGTTTGCGTTTAAGTTAGAATCTTTTTGAAAAAATGCAAGGAAAATTTGGCAAGATTAAACAAACGGGTAACGTAATCTGGCGACCCCAAAAAAGACTTGATTTTGTCGAGAATTTCCATTAAATATACGACGATGGCAACGAATCCCTCAAAACAAGGGCTAAAAACCGAATTCGGTGAATTTTTCCCCGAAGCGTACATAAAACGTGCTTCGAAAATTCTCCGGCTCATCAGCGAAGAGAGCAAGCTGCGCATCATGTTGCTGCTGGCCAAGGAGGGCCATTGTCGCGTTACGGATATCTCTGAGGCGCTCAACATCAACCAGACAACCATCAGCCATCATCTGGCACTGTTGCGCAACGCGGACCTGGTGACCGCCACCCGCGACGGGAAAAATATTTTGTACGACATCAACGATCCCCTCTGGCGCGAAATGGGCAAACAATTCTTCGATTACCTACAAAAAGGCGACAACATTCGCCTTTTAGGGAAGTTCGTTTTGAAGCGGTTGAGCAAGTAGACCAGGGCCTTGCGTGGTCACCTCTGCCCTGATTAATTCCCCGCCAATTCCTCCATTTTCCTGGCTAGCTCAAAATCGAACGTGCTGATGCCGCCAAGGTCGTGGGTGGTCAAATCAACCGTTACCTTGTTGTACACGTTAAACCACTCCGGATGGTGGTTCATGGATTCGGCCGTTAACGCCACTTGGGTCATAAAGCCAAACGCTGCAACAAAGGAATCGAATTGGAAGGTTTTGTGGAGCTTGCCCGCTTCAATGCCCCACCCCGGCAGTGCGGCCAAGCTGGAGTTGATTTCGTCCTCAGAAAGTCTTCGTCGATCTGCCATAACCTGAATCCCTCCGTTTGTTCCAAAAAGTAAAAAGGCTCCCGGCATGATTCAGCCAGCAGCCCGTGTGTAGCGGTGCAGGGACTCGAACCCCGGACACGTGGATTATGATTCCACTGCTCTAGCCGACTGAGCTACACCGCCAAGGTTATAATCGCTAACTAACAATGTCGAATTTAAGATTTTTGCAGTTAAATTGCAAACGGAATTTCTAACACTCCTGGAGAAATCTGATCAGGCTTCCTCAAATGCCTTCCACTCCAAGCCTAACTGCCGCACAATCGCGCGAACGGTTCCTAATTTCAAATCTTTTTTGCCCCCATCTATACTTCACCACCAAATTCTTTCAACGCCGCAAGCACCTGCATGGAATACTCCACTCTGCCAAACGGTGCGCTGACCTGGAACCCTCGCACCTGATCCCTCACCTGCTGAACGGCTTCCTGGGCGATTCGGATGCCTTCAGCCCGGGCTTCCTCCTTGGAGACCTGCTGTGCCTTGCGCATGCGTTCCATATAGGCCCCTGGAACCGACGCCCCAGGCACTTCGTTGTTCATAAATTCAGCATTACGCAAACTCACCAATGGCCAAATGCCGGCAATGATCGGAATCTTTAAATGTGCGATTTTCGGCAAAAAATCGAGCAATATCTGTGGGTCAAAGACCGGCTGCGTGATGGCAAATTCAGCCCCGGCATCGACTTTCCACTCGAACCGCCGTACTTCCTGTTCCACATCAAGGGCGCCAGGATTTACGCCGACGCCGATGTGAAAAGCCGTCGGCGCTTCCAGTTTGGTGCCACCCAGATCGATCCCGTGGTTCATGCGATTGACCATGTTGGTCAAGCCGATGGAATCTACGTCAAACACAGCCGTAGCATCGGGATAATCCCCCATTTTCGGAGGATCTCCGGTAATGATCAAAATGTTTCGCAACCCTACCGCAAACAGTCCCATAATGTCCGATTGCATGCCCAGCAGATTGCGATCGCGACAACAGTAATGCAAGATGGTTTCGATGCCGACCCTCTGTTCGATGATGATGCTGAGATGTTGCGCGCCCATACGGCAAAGGGCGCGCGGCCCATCGGGAACATTGATGGCATCGACGCCAAATTCCTTTAACTTTGTCGTCGACTCGATGATTTTTGAGGGATCGCTGCCGCGTGGCGGCACGATTTCTACGCTGGCGACCAGCTCTCCTCTCGTCAATTTGGCCGCAAATTTGCTTTTCTCTGCCGTTGGCACTCCTGCCGCTTCCTCGATGATCTCCTTCGGCATGCTGATTACAAAATCGTGTTGCCTCGGACTAAGCATCCGCACCGATTTTTCCATGGCCTTGATATGTTCGGGCTCGGTGCCGCAGCATCCTCCCACCAATTGTGCACCGGCCTTGATAAACCGCATGGCGTATTCCCCCATGAATTCCGGGCTGGCCATGTAAATGTTGCGCTCCTCGACAACCCTGGGGTTGCCCGCGTTGGGCTGGATTATGATGGGCTTTTTGGTCACATGCACCATTTTCTCCAAAGCCCCCATCATCGACGGCGGACCGACAGAACAATTAATGCCCACGACATCAGCGCCCCAATGATCCAGTTGATAGGTGAACGTCTCTGTTGCCGTCCCGTACAGTGAGTTGCCCGATTCGTCGATGGTCATTTCAGCAACCAGCGGCAAGTCACACAATTCCCGAATGGCCAAAATCGCCTGTTGAATTTCGCCTAAATCAGAAAAGGTTTCCAAAATAAAAAGATCAACTCCGCCGTTCATCAAGGCTTCGGCCTGCTCCTTAAAGGCTTGCCGGGCTTCCTCACGACTCAACTTACCCCAGGGTTCGATTTTGATTCCCAGTGGCCCTATGGCCCCGGCAACGTAAAGCTGTTCCCCGGCAACGTCCCGCGCCAGTTTGGCGCCCTGATAGTTGATGGCCTCTAAGGACTCTCGCAAACCGTGCTTGATTAGCTTAAAAGGGTTAGCCCCAAAAGTGTTGGTTTGAATAACGTCCGCACCTGCATTGGCGTAGGCCGTATGAATTGCTTTCACCAAACGAGGGTTGCTGAGATTGACATGGTCGAAGCACTGATTGATGTAGATGCCCCGACTATACAATTGAGTCCCCATGGCGCCGTCAAACAAGATGGCGCGCTTTGCAAGCTCATCTAAGAAATTTCCCTTTTTCATTGCGTTGCCCGTGTGAAGTAGTTCTTACTAAAGAATTCAAAACGAAATATAGCCAGTTCATGCATCGATTGCAAGAGAATTCTTAAACCCTAACGAATTGGTGGCCTCATTGCTCGACCCAAACAAAGTAAATTACAATAAATTCAAGAAATCGGTTCGCCAAAGGAAATAAAATGGCCGTATATTCTCTCCACACATTGAAGAGAATAAATCACAACTTAACAAGGGAAGGAGAAGATGCTTAAATTAAAATGCTTTTGCTTTTCGTTATTGTGTAGCAGTATATTTTTGCTGGGATGCGGTAAGGATTCTCCCCTGGGCTCTTCTTCAGGCAACAGCAACAGTCAATTTTCCATTACCGTGGAGGTAAACGGTACCAAAGCGACCTATTCCTGGAGTGCGGGTAAGGCGTTTAGTGTTACAGTGGTTCGTACTTCCGACCCCACAACAATTGTCTGGGGAGTAGCCACACCAGGACAGGATAATATTGCATCGCCAGTAACACATGGCGACGTTCCCACAGGGGCCTTGGAGACAGCTACGACCGAAGGCGAGTTGACCAAAGGGGTAGAATACCGGGTTTCCGTGGCCGTCATTGACGGCAATAAGGTAGGCTTCAAGGATTTCACGCCATAATCCTTGCAAGTCAATTGGTGGTTGTTAGGGTGCTACCTCTTCGGTAAAAAATGGTAGCATTAGGAACAAAAGCCTTCGAGCGACATAGTCAGCTTGAAGGCTTTCTATTTTTGGGACAAAGCTATTTCAAGGTAACGGTGGGTGCTCTTCTGCAAAATCCTTGACCGCATCCTCTATAGTTTCATACGATTTTAAAAACCAAAAGAATTCCAGCAATTTATAGACTTCATAAACATCTGGCTTCATCCTTGCCAATTTGAGATCGCCCTTATTCTCTCGAAGCTCTTTGATTTTACCGAGAAAGATACTCCATCCGTAGCTGCTGATGTAATCTACGCCACCCAAATCCACGACAATCTTATACTGTTTGGACCTCACGATAGAATCGATAACTTTCTCGAGTTCGTCGGTTGTCGTGATGTCCATGTACCCCCCAATACTGACCACCGAGATCATATTCTTAGCGGAGCTCTTTTTCGGCACTTGATCTTCTTCAACCATTAATAATGAATTCGGCAACTCTATGCAATAACTACA
>JBHHYI010000171.1:0-9142 GCA_046757525.1 bacterium
TACATTTAATTATTCATATCTATTTTTACCGCTTTTTTGCTGTAGCTTTCATAACAAATTGGAGGAAGAGAGAGATGCTGGACTGGCTCCCACCGAACATTTCTACGTTTGGCAAAGATATCGATACCATCTTTTACGTGATTTATTATATTACCACTGTGGTGTTTCTTCTGGTTGCGGCCGTGATGGTTTACTTTCTGATTAAATACCGTTACAAAGCCGGGCGCAAAGCTATCTATTATCATGGCAACAACAAACTCGAATTCCTGTGGACCAGCGCTACTTTTGTGGCAATGATCGTTTTGGCTTTAGTCAGCAAACCCATCTGGGGGGAAATCAAAGAACAAGTTCCACCTTCTGATATCACGGTGCAGGTCACTGGAAAACAATTCAATTGGGAGATTCTCTATCCGGGTCCGGACAAGATGTTTGGCACGGAAGACGATTACCAGATCGACAACCAATTACACGTTCCGGTAAATCGGGTTGTACGTGTCGTGTTGAAGTCCAAAGACGTCATTCACAGCTTCTTTGTTCCTGCCCTGCGTTTGAAGCAGGACGCTCTGCCGGGTCGAGAGATTCTGGCCTGGTTCGAGGCCACTAAACCAGGCAAGTACGAAATTCCTTGTGCAGAACTTTGCGGGTTTGGACATTCGGGAATGTTAGGCTATCTGTTTGTTCAGAGCGCAGACGACTATGATGCCTGGGTAGATCGAACCTGGCCTGCCAACTAACTGCCCTCGACGTAACCTTCCATAAATACAAATTGAGAAGTTTGGAACCTGTCGAAGTTGGAAATTTGCTTAAATAATTGAAGGAAAGAATATGAGCGAAACAGCAGCAGTAAAAGAAGTGCATCTCGAGCATGCGCACCACGGATTCCTCTGCACTTATATTTTCTCCACGGATCACAAGATGATTGCCAAGCAGTTTTTGTTGCTGGGACTCTTGATGTTGCTCCTTGGCGGCGGACTGGCCATGTTGATTCGCTGGCAGTTGGCCTACCCGGAGCGACCCTTGCCCGTAATCGGCGCTTCACAGCACTACCTGGACACCGGCGAGACGCAAACTTATATGGACGGCGTTTGGGAGCGGTGGCTGTCGCAAAGCGACAAGGAGCAAAACTGGCTGGCCAGGAGAATGCCCGTTGGTATCATCACCCCGGCCTTCTACAACGCCCTGTTTACCATGCATGCCACCATCATGATCTTTTTTGTGGTCATGCCCATCCTGGTGGGCGCCTTTGGCAACTTTCTGATACCGCTGATGATTGGCACCCGCGACATGGCCTTCCCGACGCTCAACATGCTTTCGTTTTGGACGGCCGTGGTGGCCGGAATCATCATGCTGGTGGGGTTCCTGGTTCCTGGCGGGCATGCGGCCGCAGGTTGGACCGCGTACGCGCCGCTGTCTGCCAACCCGACATGGACCGGCGTTGATTGGGGACAGAATCTGTGGTGTATCAGTCTCATCGTCCTCGGTATTTCCTCGTTGATGGGCTCCATCAATTATATCACCACCATCATCAACCTGAGGGCTCCGGGCATGACGTTCATGCGGATGCCCCTTACCGTGTGGTCGCTCTTTATCGTGGCCATCCTGCTGCTTCTGGCGCTGCCGGTGTTGACTTCTGCCCTGGCCATGCTCTTGTTTGACCGCCTGGCGGGCACGAGTTTTTTTAATGCGGCCGGTGGGGGCGACCCGTTGTTGTGGCAGCACCTTTTCTGGTTTTTTGGGCATCCGGAAGTTTACGTCCTCATACTGCCGGCCATGGGTGTGGCATCGGATGTCATCTCGACCTTCAGCCGCAAACCGATTTTTGGCTACAAAGCCATGGTTTACGCCATGTCGGCCATCGCGTTTCTCGGTTTCATCGTCTGGGGCCATCACATGTTTCAGAGCGGCATGAACCCGGCCCTGGGAACCACTTTCATGGTCTCGACGATGGTCATTGCCGTGCCTTCTGCCATCAAGACGTTCAACTGGCTGGGAACGCTGTGGGGCGGCAATATTCGTTTTACCACCCCCATGCTCAATGCCCTGGCTTTTGTTTCCATGTTCGTCATAGGTGGGCTTTCAGGCATTTACATGGCCTCAACGCCTGTGGACATTTTTATTCACGATACCTATTATATCGTCGCCCATATCCACTACGTGGTCTTTGGCGGCAGCATTTTCGGAGTGTTTGGGGCCATTTATTACTGGTTCCCGAAGATGTTCGGCCGCAAGATGAATGACACGTTGGGCAAGATTCACTTTTGGGTCTCATTCGTGGCCTTTAATTGCACTTTCTTTCCTATGCACATTCTCGGAATAGGTGGCCACATGCGGCGTATTTATAACCCCATGCAGTACGAATTCTTACAACATTTTCAAGGCATGAATATATTCATCACCATGAGTGCCTTTACGCTGGGTGCGGCTCAGCTTGTGTTTCTCTTTAATGTCTTTTACAGTATGTATCGGGGCAAGAAAGCTGAGGACAATCCCTGGCAGGCCAACACTCTGGAATGGACAGCGGCGACACCACCACCGCACGGCAACTTTGAGACCATCCCCACAGTCTATCGCGGTCCGTACGAATACAGTGTCCCGGAGCTGCAAGAGGATTGGTTACCACAGAATCGAAAACTGGTAGCCTCTGCTGGCAGCGGTGGAAATGGTGAGCATAGGGCTAAGTAGCAAGCATGAATCAGGTTAGAAAAAAGCTAAAAAATAGGCGGCTCTTATTCATTATTCTCGGCGTGATTGTTCTTTTATATGCATTGTCCGTCCTTACGGTCATTCTTAGAAATTAGATGGCAGTTGATACCATGGTCGGCACAGATGTGGATGGTTCTGGTGATGATGTCGTCGTAGACAAAGGTCACGGACAAGGTCCACCCCCTGAATTTGTCGACCCTCCGTTTGGCCCTGGCGGCGATGGCAACCACGGAGGAGACGGACAACCGGTGGGCAATGCGCTGCTGGCGATGTTGTTGTTTCTCGGCGCGGATGTGATGTTATTTGCGGGTCTCATCGGGGCTTTTGTGGTCTTCCGTTTTGGCGCCGATGATTGGCCGCCACCCAATCAACCGCTGCTGCCGGTGGGCGTAACGGGGGTGAACACCGCCATTCTCTTGTTCAGCGGTTACACTATGTGGCGCACGTGGCGAATGCTTAAGCAGTGGAATCGGACGAGGGTACTGCGAGGACTGGCGCTTACGTCTGTGCTGGGTTTGATTTTTTTGATTGTTCAGGGCAACGAGTGGATCCGCTTGTTGGGGTTTGGCCTTTCGCTGTCCTCGAGCATCTATGGCGCCACTTTCTACACCATTATCGGTTGCCACGCCGTGCACGTGCTGGTGGCTGTGATCTGGTTATTGACGGTTCTCGTTAGAATGAATTTGAATCCGTACGTCTATGGGCCTAAACGTACGGTGGGAATAAAAATGATCGGGGTGTACTGGTACCTGGTCGTGGCCCTTTGGCCAATCCTTTATGTTCTGGTCTATTTAAATTGAGGACTTTGTTATGATCCCGAATCGTACAATCAAGCGTATGGCTGCTGTGATGCTGACCGGCCTATTCGCTGTGTTGAACCCGCTCATGCTCGAAGCCTGTCCGGGATGCAATTCAGCGCTGACCGGTCTGGTAGGACGGGGCTTTAATCTGAGCATCTTGTTTCTCATGGCCATGCCTTTCCTGCTGGTGGGTTCCATGGCCTTTGGGCTGATTTTCGTTTACCGAAGCCATCAGTCCGCTGCAAAAGAGAGCAACTATTCCATCAAGCAAATGAATAAAAAAGAGGAGAATGAAAGTGAGTCAAGCTACGACGATGCCTGCGGCAATTGAACCGGCGGAATCGCCGCTGACGCCAGAAAGCTGGGGCAAACTGGGTATGTGGATTTTTCTTGCTGGAGATGCCATGAGTTTTGGCGCGCTGCTGGCAGGCTATGGGGCGCTACGCGCAGGCAGTGTGGACTGGCCCGTTCCGTCGACGGTCCTGGGAATCCCTCTTACCGGCTTCATGACCTTTTTGCTGATTTGTAGCAGCGTCACCATGGTCAAGGGGCTTTCTGCCATCAAGCATGGCAATTCTAAAGGCATGCGTAACTTTCTGTTGTTGACCATTCTCGGGGGATTGACCTTCCTGGGACTGCAGGCTTTTGAATGGACCCATCTCATTCATGAGGGATTGGGACTTAGCAGCAATCCTTTCGGAAACTACCTCTTTGGCACAACCTTTTTTGCCATCACTGGCTTTCACGGTGCCCATGTCACCGGCGGGGTCATTTATCTTTCTGTCATCGTCATTAACGGTCTTCGCGGTAAATATTCTGCCCGGAATTTCAACGGCGTTGAAATTGCTGGACTGTACTGGCATTTCGTCGACCTCGTTTGGATTTTGGTGTTTACCTTTGTTTACTTAATTTGACCGAAACCCAAAAACTGGAACTGTTCCCTGAAGAGCTTTAGGAGATTCTCACATGACTGACAAACCCGACTTCAAACAAGAAGAGCAAGTCGATGAGCACGTTGCATCGCTGGAACCCAACTATGTAGGCGTATTCTGGTGGTTGGTGGGCTTAACCATTGCCGAGATTTTGGTCGCGGTCGTACCCGTAAGTCCGATGTTTCCAAAGATAGTTCAATCAGCCCTGCTGGTCAGCATGGCGTTGGGCAAAGCTTCGCTGGTGGGCCTGTATTTTATGCACTTGAAATTCGAAAAACGGACTTTAGGCGTTATTGCGCTGACCCCCTTAATGCTGTGTACGCTCTTGATCTTCGCCCTGTTGCCCGACTTGACTGGCACCAATCGTCAATCCAAAGACACAGAGGTGGCGAAAGTAAGAATCGAACAGCCAGTGGTTAACGTTAGTGAAATAACAGAGGCTGTAAACAAATAGCATGACCGGATCAATGAACTACCAATCGGTCTGGCTCCGCCGTTTCGCGAAACTGGTGGCAGGAGCCACTTTTGTGCTGATTTTTGTCGGGGGGCTGGTGACCAGTACGGGTTCTGGTCTGGCCGTGCCCGACTGGCCCACCACTTACGGCCATTTTATGTTTTCGTTTCCCTTTTCGAAAATGATCGGCGGTATTCTTTACGAGCATGGGCATCGGATGGTCGCAACCCTGGTGGGATTTCTGATGACCGTGCTGGCTGTGTGGCTGTGGCTGCGAGAACCGCGGCACTGGGTTAAATGGTTAGGGTTGGGCGCGCTGTTGGCGGTGATCGCTCAGGGGGTCCTGGGTGGGATCACCGTGTTGTTTTTGTTGCCAACGCCGGTTTCGGTGCTGCACGCGTGTTTGGCGCAAGGGTTCTTCTGCCTCACCATCTGCCTGGCCATGTTCACTTCAAGAGAATGGGGCCAGAGCGTTAGGAAAGTCGAGGACGCCAGCAAGCCCGGCGTGCCATTCCTGGCGGCAACCACAACGGCCGTCGTCTACGTCCAGCTCATTCTGGGCGCCATCATGCGCCACACAGGATCCGGGCTGGCCATTCCCGATTTCCCTCTGGCCTTTGGCAAAATCATTCCTCCGATTCATTCCCAGGCGGTTGCTATTCATTTTCTGCATCGCCTCGGAGCGTTGTTGGTCACGCTCAGCATCCTCTGCACGGTTGTGCAGGTGTTTCGCCACCACAAAAATGAGCCCCGGCTCACCCGTCCGGCTCTGGTGTTAACCGGTGCACTGATTTTGCAGATCGTGCTGGCGGGATTTACCATTTGGACAAGAAAAGCGGTGCTGCCAACAACCTTGCATGTGGCTACCGGTGCTTTCATACTTGGCACCAGCCTGGTTTTAACCTTGCGGGCTTACCGTTACCTCGAGACAGCAGAGCAGGCTGTAAAACAGACTTTCATTGTAGAACAACCGTCCACTTGAAGTGGGACGAATTAAGGCGTGAGGAAGAAAAGTTGAAATCAAAGATCGCAGATTATTTTGAACTGACCAAACCCGGCGTCACCTTCATGGTGATTATCAGTACCCTGGCGGGCTTTTATCTTGGTTCCCGCGAGTCCCTGGACATCTTGTTGCTGTGCTACGCTCTGCTTGGCTCCTGGCTGGTGGCCAGCGGTACCAACGCTTTAAATCAACTGATCGAAAGCGAAATCGATGCCCGGATGAACCGTACCAGGAAGCGCCCTTTGCCGGCGGGTCGTTTGCAGCCCTTGGAGGTGAAACTATTTGGCGTGGCCATTTCCGTCGCCGGTATCATCATTCTGTTGGTGGCCGTGAATCTCTTGACAGCGTGCCTGGCTGCCTTAACCCTGGTAAGTTACATCTTTGTCTACACGCCGCTCAAACGCAAATCTTCGCTTTCCACCATTGTGGGTGCGATTCCCGGCGCCATTCCACCGATGGGAGGTTGGGCTGCGGCGCGTGGTGCCATTGGAATCGAGGCCTGGGTGCTGTTTGGCATCCTCTTTTTCTGGCAGCTTCCGCACTTTTTGGCCATCGCCAGCATCTATCGTGCAGACTATGCCCGGGGTGGTTTCCGGGTGCTCACCGTGGTCGATGAAGCGGGGATTCAAACTGGAATGTACATCATCGTCAATTGCGTGGCTCTTTTGGTGGTGAGTTTGTTGCCTACCTTGCTGGGATTGACGGGCAACGTCTACTTCTTTGGCGCTTGGATCCTCGGTATTGGATTCCTGGCCGCAGGCATTCGGCTGGCATCCATGAAAACGAACCGCTACGCCCGGCAACTGCTGCATGCTTCCATCGCTTATCTCCCCCTGCTGTTAACTTTGATGTCGATTGACAAAATCAGCTAACCCGAACGGTTCAGGCTAAAGGAACCTGCGTAAAATGGCAACTAATTAATCGTGATTTCCCTGTCAGACTTGCCGGCTGTTAACGCCACCCTGAACAGCACCAGTGCTGTTTTTTTGGTGGCTGGATACTACTTCATTCGCCAAAGGAAAAAAACCATCCACAAAGCCTGCATGCTCACCGCCTGTGGAACTTCCATCTTGTTTTTCATCTCCTACTTGACCTATCACTTCAATATTGGATCAAAACCGTTCAGCGGCCAGGGCTGGGTTCGGCCTCTCTATTTCACCATTCTGCTGACCCACACGATCCTGGCGGTGACGATCGTCCCTCTGGCCATCATTACGCTGTCGCGCGCCTTGAAACAACGCTTTGCACACCACAAAAAAATAGCCCGCTGGACGTTGCCCCTGTGGTTGTACGTTTCCGTTACGGGCGTTATTGTCTATTTGATGCTGTATCAAATGTATTAGTGCTCCGTTTGGAAATGAAAGTTCTGCAGGATGGAGTTTTTGTGGAGTGGCCACAGATGAGCCATTGAAGAGGAATTTCTGACGACTGTGGATCTGCAAATTTATCTTGAGACAAAGATTTTTTCTGTCCTGATTTGAAAGCCCTGCAATACCCTGGATTCGAGTAGTTCGCCTTCTTGTTCCGGTCGCTGTTCCAAGGTGAATTTTTGATCCTTGTTGGTGTAAATCTCAATACACCGTTTTTTCGGATCCACGATCCACTCACCTCTTGTGGTACGTCTTAATCCAGTTGGCGATGTCCTCAATCACTGTTTCTGCCACATGGCCTGGCCGGTTGTATTCGGCCGGTGTACTCTTACCGTCACCTCCGATGAACAAATGATTCAGTTTGGGATAGAGCTTAAATTCGACCTCGTTGCGGGATGACAAAGCTTCTTGCCACAATCGGAAATCTTCGGTAGTGACCTGGTAGTCTCTTCCGCCTTGTAAGATCAGCATGGGCCGGTGCAGTTGTTGCGCGGCCTTGCCCGGTTGGTAACTGCGGAGATCAAGCCAATAATTTGCAGACACGCCAAGGGGTAATTCTGTTGAAGGAGTCGTCGGAGACAGTGCTGGACTTTTTATCAAGGCAACCTGTTTCTTGAGCTCGCTGATTTGCTGCTTCTCAGATTCAGAAAGTTGTCCGTCCAGGTTGAAAAGGTAGATCGTTTGTTCCAGAATGAGGTCTTCCAGGGGCCTTGTGGTGCCAGCCATCACGACAAAGCCAGCGATGGCTGAGTCGGCTAAACCGATGCGGGGGACCAGCATGCCGCCTAAACTGTGTCCCAAAACAAAAATCTTTCCAGGATCGATTTGCTTCTGCTGACGCAGCGTGGTCACCGCGGCCAGCGCATCCTCTACGGTTTCCTGTCTTACCGTAATTTCGTCTTTAATAGCAGCGAGTTTGGCAGCATACGCTTTTGTACGTTTCTCGTAGCGCAACACGGCTATACCGTTGGTAGCCAGGCCCCAGGCCAGGTCGCGAAACGGCTTGTTCGGGCCGATGGTTTCGTCTCGGTCGTGGGGACCGGAACCGTGCACGAGAACGATGCCGGGGTAGGAGGCAGCATTGCTTTTTGGCAGAGTCAGGGTACCCGGTAGCATCCAATCGCCGCTGCCCACTGCGACCTCCCGTTCCAAGAACTTGTCCTGGTCGGCATATCGGGGAGGCGTGTACTTCGCCGGGGGTTGAAGGGGAACGAAAAACAACCCTGCGATTTGCTTGTTTTGATCGAAAGCGATTTTTGTGTTCAGCGAATCCTTCGCAAAGTTGCAGGTAACAAAGATCACATCATACTGTTGGACTTTTGTTGCTTTGACCGCGCCCTGGTGCTGAAAAGCGCCAAGTTGTGATTGCAAGGATCGCCAGAGGTCCTGAAGTTTCTGCGGGGGCAGGGCATTTTTCATGGTTTCATCGAAGCCTTGGACCGCGGTTTCAAAATCCTCTTGCGCCAGCAAGGTCACAAATTCTCTTGCCCGCTTAACGACTTCTTTGGGATGCGCTACTTGCTGTGGCGAGGCGGACAGAGTTGCAAGCGAAAGGCAAGAGAAGACCACCCATCCCAAGAATATTTGTTTCTTCATGATAAGGACCTCCAATCCTGAATTGGATCTGGCACCACAGACGGCGGAGAGTTATTTTACAATTAGTCAGCTTTAAAACCGGCAACAAACACGGCCTGACTTTCTCCTGCCTGGTTGCGGCTTGTCTGCGTTAGATAAGGAAGAAGTTAATCATTTTGTCATCCATTATTTTGTCCATTTAGCTTTTCAAGAATCGTGATTGCAGCAATGTTCAGACAAAATGATAGATGACAAAATAATTTTGTTGCTGTTTTCTTTGGGACCTGGAAACAGCATCTATGGGA
>JBHHYI010000172.1:0-9090 GCA_046757525.1 bacterium
CTTGCGCACAGCGCGCAGGTAATTATCCTGCGTAGCCGGGGCCATGCCGCGAAGCTGCAAATCTTGCAGATTGCGGGTGAGGTAATCTTGAAGAGTCATGACACACCTCCTTGGTTTAGGGTAAATAGTGGCTTATTTATTATACCAGGGAGGTGTGATTCAGTCTCAGGAAGGTAAAAGAAAAGTCACAAAAACTGCCGCGAAGCGGCTTAGTTCAACAATGTTTCCACCTGACGAGAGGGCGACGGTGAATTGGGGAAGTTTTGATGATTATTCACGTTTTGTGCTTTTGTAACGTATTGATTTTTAATGTCGGCTGGCAACTGAAACGAATCGATTAGACCGTAAGACACCTAGGTAAACTAATCGACATACTTAAATCCAACATTATGGAAATTATTACAGGCCGTGAACTATCAAATAGGCTGCAGCCGAAAATGCAGTATCTACGTAAGCACTGTGGAATCATCTTTGCCGTGGACAATGTGAACACCGCCTTTAGTAGAGCCACCATTACTTTCACAAAAATAGGTGGTATTGATGGGCTCCTCACAGCACACCATGTGTATGATGAATTGAAAAATGGTCAAACCCGAATCTTTTGCAATTTAGAAGAACAAGCAATACAACTGCCTGAAGCGAGATATTCCCCCCTCGTTCCAAAATTTTATTTTGGAACGCAATTGGGAGAGAAGCTTCGCTTCGAGAGGCATCCCGGACTCCTCGAAGCCGAGCTTCTCGAGCAAGGGCGTCCCCAGACTGGAGTCTGGGGACGAGAGCTGCGGCTCAATGACCGTTGTTTTCCTTGAGCACAATGGAAGTCGTCCTGAGTAATCTCGACCGCTTTTTGGTCTGGACGTATCGAGGGGCCCCGCCCGTCACCCATCGATACGGTCACTTGAGAAGCAGTGACCTACGCGGGATGACTCGCCCATTGCTCTATTGAAACGGCTGGGATAACTTTTCCAAAATTCAAATCAATAATTTTTGTTTCTTGGGACACTTTTTTTGGGATTGACTCTTGCCGTTTGGTTTCTTAGATTGTATTTCAGCAATGTTGGTGAGTTTTTTCGCGGATTGGAGATGATAAGAACATCTTGAACCACAAAAGTAAGGAAGAAACGATGACACAGACCAGTGAACCTCCCAAAACCTACCAGGATTTTATCAAACGCTTTCCTTAACTTGAAGAAGCGTGGGAGAACATCGCCGCGGCAGGCACGAGCGGCCCGCTGGATGAAAAAACCCGGCGCCTGGTGAAACTCGGCGTAGCCATCGGGGCCTTGCGAGAGGGGCCGGTGCATGCAGGCGTGCGCAAAGCCCTGGCGCTTGGCATTACGGATGACGAACTCGAGCAGGTCGTTGCCTTGGCTGCTGGAACGATAGGTCTGCCCGCTACTGTGGCCATCTTCTCCTGGGTACAAGACGTGTTGTCGGCCGAATGACCAATGCGTTCCTATTATTGAGAATACCTGCGCGATTTTTCTCGTTTTTGAGATTTCCAGTTCTAAGATTAAGCTTTTAACTCATTGAGAATATTTGAACTGATCCCCTGTGCCCAGTGGCACAGCAGTTGCAGGTTCACATTGGCAACTGAAACAGACGCAAAAGGGAAAGAGGAACTTCTATGAAAATCAAGCAAGTTACGATCGACGGCAACGAAGCTGCTGCCTACGTGGCGCACAAAATCAATGAAGTGATCGCCATCTACCCGATCACCCCATCTTCGCCTATGGGGGAATGGGCTGATGCCTGGTCTGCCACAGGCAAGAAGAACATTTGGGGCAGCGTTCCTGTGGTTCAGGAAATGCAAAGCGAGGGTGGGGCTTCTGGAGCCGTTCATGGTTCGCTGCAAAGCGGGGCCCTCACCACGACTTTTACCGCCTCACAAGGGCTGCTGCTGATGATTCCCAACATGTTCAAGATTGCCGGCGAGTTGACCGCCGCTGTGTTTCACGTGGCCGCCCGTTCCGTTGCAGCCCAGGCGCTGTCGATTTTTGGCGATCACTCCGACGTCATGGCCACCCGCTCCACAGGGTTTGCCTTGTTAGCTTCGGCTTCGGTGCAGGAAGTGATGGATTTCGTCCTGATCTCTCAGGCCTGCACTCTGGAGAGCCGCATTCCTTTTGTTCACTTTTTCGATGGATTTCGCACCTCCCACGAGGTTTCGAAGATCGAAGAAATCACCGACGCCACCATTCGAGCCATGATCGACGATGAGCTGGTGCTGGCCCATCGCCAGCGGCGGCTCTCGCCCGACAATCCCGTGATTCGCGGTACCGCCCAGAATCCGGACGTGTTCTTCCAGGCACGCGAGACCGTTAATTCCTACTACAACGCCTGTCCGGAGATCATGCAAAAGGCCATGGACAAGTTCGCCCAATTGACGGGACGCCAGTACCGACTGTTTGAATATCACGGTGCTCCGGAGGCCGACCGGGTCATCGCCATCATGGGGTCTGGTGCCGAGGCTGCACACGAGACCGTCGACTACCTCAATGCCCGGGGCGAACAAGTGGGTGTGCTCAAGGTGCGGCTCTACCGGCCTTTCTCGGTTAAGCATTTCATCGCCGCGCTGCCCAGGACTACCAGAGTCATCGCCGCTCTGGACCGCACCAAGGAGCCTGGCAGTTCGGGCGAACCGCTCTACCTGGACATCGTCAACGCCATTGTGGAAGGGGCGGCGGACTCAGGTCTGGCAGAAACACCAGGGGTGATTGGTGGCCGCTACGGGCTTTCGTCCAAGGAATTCACGCCTGCCATGATCAAGGGACTGTTCGACGAAATGTCGAAGGAAAAGCCCAGGAACCACTTTACCCTGGGAATCCAGGACGACGTCACTCACACCAGCATTGACTACGATCCGGACTTTTCCACGGAGCCAGACGACGTGGTGCGCTGCATCTTTTATGGCCTGGGTTCAGACGGCACCGTGAGTGCCAACAAGAACTCCATCAAGATCATCGGCGAGGGCACCGACAACTACGCTCAGGGCTACTTTGTTTACGACTCTAAGAAGGCTGGTTCGGTGACGATTTCGCATTTGCGTTTCGGGCCAAACCCAATTCGGTCTACCTACCTGGTTAACCGGGCCAACTTCGTGGGCTGTCACCAGTTTGTTTTTCTCGAAAAATACGATGTGCTGAAGGCTGCAGAGCCCGGAGGCACCTTTTTGCTGAACAGCCCTTACGGCGTCGAAGAAGTCTGGGACAAAATGCCGCGCTCGGTGCAACAAGAGTTGATCGACAAGAAGCTGAAGTTTTTTGTAATCGATGCCTACAAGGTCGCCCGGGAAACCGGCATGGGGGTGCGGATCAATACGATCATGCAGACCTGCTTTTTCGCCATTTCTGGCATTCTGCCTAAAGATGAGGCGATCGCCGCGATTAAGGATTCGATTAAGAAGACCTACGGCAAAAAAGGCGAAGAGATCGTCCGGATGAATTTCAATGCAGTGGACCAAACCCTGGCACATTTGCACGAAGTGGAAGTACCGCAGCAGGTGACGAGCACGTTCGACCGGCCGCCTGCGGTGTCTGAGAAAGCGCCGGATTTCGTGCAAAACGTCACCGCCGTGATGATCGCTGGCCGCGGTGACGAGCTGCCTGTGAGTTGCCTGCCAGTCGACGGCACTTACCCTGTGGGCACCACCTGCTGGGAGAAACGCAACATCGCCCAGGAGATTCCGGTCTGGGACACAGACGTCTGCATTCAGTGCGGCAAATGCGCCATGGTCTGTCCGCACGCGGTGATTCGCATCAAGGTCTACGATCCTAAAGAATTGTCCGGCGCACCGCCAACTTTCCAATCCACACCGGTGAAAAACAAAGACTGGGCAGGTCTGAATTACACCATTCAGGTGGCTCCGGAAGACTGCACCGGCTGTGGCATCTGCGTGGACATTTGCCCGGCAAAGAATAAGTCCGAAACTCGCCTCAAGGCCATAAACATGAGGCCTCAGGCACCATTGAGAGAAGGGGAAAAGGTCAATTGGGATTTCTTCCTGAAGTTGCCGGAGTTTGACCGCAGCCGCATTCGCCACAACGTGGTGAAGGATTCCCAGGTATTGGAACCGTTGTTCGAATTCTCCGGCGCCTGCTCGGGATGCGGGGAGACGCCCTACATCAAACTCATGACCCAGCTCTTCGGGGATCGTGCCGTCGTGGCCAACGCCACCGGCTGTTCTTCAATTTACGGCGGCAACCTGCCGACCACGCCCTGGACCAAGAACAAAGAAGGCCGCGGTCCTGCCTGGTCCAATTCTCTGTTTGAGGACAACGCCGAGTTTGGCCTGGGCATGCGTTTGGCCATCGACAAGCAAGCGCAGTTTGCCGCTGAGCTGCTCAAG
The DNA here is from genome assembly GCA_046757525.1 of bacterium. Classification (GTDB taxonomy): domain Bacteria; phylum Zhuqueibacterota; class Zhuqueibacteria; order Oceanimicrobiales; family Oceanimicrobiaceae; genus JBHHYI01. Next base: position 4,349 of record JBHHYI010000172.1, read on the forward strand.
AAGCTGGAGCCCCAGTTGGGCACCAGCCTCGTGCGCGAAATGCTCGAAGCCAAGCAAAAAGACGAAGCCGACATCTTCGAGCAACGGCAACGGATTGCCACGCTCAAGAAAAAGCTCGAAGGGCTGGAGTCGCCTGAAGCCCGGCAGCTTCTAAGCGTAGCTGATCTGTTGGCGAAAAAGAGCGTCTGGATCATCGGCGGTGACGGCTGGGCTTACGACATCGGCTACGGCGGCCTGGACCACGTGTTGGCCAGCGGGCACAACGTCAACGTGCTGGTGCTCGACACCGAGGTCTACTCCAACACGGGTGGCCAGATGTCCAAAGCCACACCCCTGGGGGCCGTGGCCAAGTTTGCCGCTGCCGGCAAACCGACGCCCAAAAAGGACCTGGCCATGATGGCGATGACCTATGGACATGCGTACGTGGCCCGCGTGGCCATGGGGGCAAAAGACGAGCATACCCTCAAGGCGTTCCTGGAGGCCGAAGCCTACGACGGGCCGTCACTCATCATTGCCTACAGCCACTGCATCGCCCACGGCATCAACATGACCACCGCCATGACCGACCAGAAGTTGGCGGTGCAGTCCGGCTATTGGCCGCTGTTCCGTTTCAATCCGGATCTGGTGAAGGAAGGCAAGAACCCCTTGACCCTGGATTCGCGGGCGCCTAAGATTCCATTTCAAGAGTACGCTTACCGTGAGAATCGGTTTAAGATGTTGACCAAAAGCAATCCCGGGGAAGCCCGGCGCCTCATGCAAATGGCCCAGCAAGAAGTGAGCAGTCGCTGGAACATTTACGAATACCTGGCCTCCATGCAGTTTGAATCCTCAGCCGATCGCGAGAATAAGAGCTAAACTCAGGAGAGGTATGGTTATCCATTTTGCTCAGCATCACGTTTTGATGTCATTCCGACCGAAGGGAGGAATCTGGTTTCCCACCAAATCGCTAGTTATTAGCCTTGACCAGATTTCTCATCAGGCATTCGCCTGATTCGAAATGACAAAATGAGTTATTTTGCTGAGTAAACTGGATAACCGTACAGGAGAGGTCTTCGGCCGCAAGCAAATAATTGATTAAGCCACGGACTCACACTGATTGGCAGAGATGAGAACTTTAGTAATTTTTGACATAATAATAATCTGTATTTTATCAGTGCAGATCCGCGGCTAATAACTGGCGGCTTTCCGAATTGGGAACTAAAAAGGAATATTACAATGGATCTAACTACGACCTACATGGGGTTGAAATTGAAAAATCCGCTGGTACCTTCGGCGTCACCGTTGTCTGAACAGATCGACAACTATCGTCACATGGAGGACGCCGGCGCAGCGGCTGTCGTCAACTATTCGCTGTTTGAAGAACAGATCACCCACGAAACCCATGAGCTTCACCACCACTTGACGCATGGCACCGAAAGCTTTGCGGAGTCGCTGACCTATTTCCCTGAGCCGGATGATTTCGTGCTCGGCCCCGACGAATACCTGGAGCATCTGCGCAAGGCCAAGGAAGCCGTAGAAATCCCGGTGATCGGCAGCCTTAACGGCCACTCCGAAGGCGGCTGGACCGAATACGCCCGACTGATTGAGGACACAGGCGTCGATGCTCTGGAGCTGAATCTCTATTTCCTGGCCGCAGATTTTGCGGTGACCAGCGAGGAGATTGAAGAGACCTATTTGAGGATCGTTACAGCAGTGAAATCGCACGTCAAGATTCCGGTGGCGGTGAAGCTCAGTCCATTTTTCAGCTCCCTGGCTAACATGGCCCGGCGCCTGGACACTGCCGGGGCCGATGCCCTGGTTTTGTTCAATCGCTTCTACCAACCTGACATCGATCTGGAGAATTTAGAGGTGGTGCCGGATGTCAAACTGAGCACGCCGTTTGACATGCGACTGCCTTTGCGCTGGATCGCCATTCTTTACGGGCGCGTCGAGGCCAGTCTGGCTGCCACCAGTGGCATCCACACGGCCGAGGACGTGATCAAAATGCTCATGGCCGGGGCTGACGTAACCATGATGTGTTCGGCATTGCTCAGGCGCGGCATCGACCACATCCGTCAGGTCTTGGCCGACCTGGAGTCGTGGATGCAGGAGTACGAGTACGAGTCGGTCCGACAGATGCTGGGGAGCATGAGCCAAAAATCGTGCGAAGATCCGGCGGCGTTTGAACGCGCCAATTATATGAAGGCACTGCAAAGTTACGGCAGCCATCTCTGAGACTTCTGCAACCCGGCCAACTGCGTTTTAGCGTCATCTTAACGGCTCACAACGGGTTCGTGGAATACAGCTTTAGTAACTTAACTGATGAGTCAAATTCTGTCATTTTTTGGCAGAATATTCTTTTGACTGGATTAACAGGATTGCGTAAATTAATCGGCTTCAAAGACTCATCCTGAAAATCCTGTTAATCCCCTCTAAAAGCTCTTTGGTTCCGGCTTCGCTGGGTTAGGGGTAAGCTTTCGTTAAGAGCTCACGCAATCCGGTGCAACCGGTTTACTTTAAATGTCGGAAACACGCCAAAGGCAGCCCTGTCATGCTGGAGGCATCTGGTTACAGAGCAGCACTGTGCAGTCAGCCAACAAGATTCCTCCTGAATGACACTGGAGGCTGCAATAACGGCGAGAGCGTGCGTTTCCAGAGAACACTGTGCGAGTCATCCCGAGTAGGTCGCTGTTTCTCAGGCGACCATATCGAGGGGTGACGGCCGTCGCCCTTCGATATGTCCCGACCAAAAAGCGGTCGGGACCAAACGGTGACCTTCTTTGAGAAGGTTACCGTTTGACAACCTAACAACAACTTGTTGCTTTGAATTTCGACAACGTCTGCGCAATCGAGACGATTTCGTTACCTACAACAGAGCGTTTCCTAAAAGACTTACAAGTTCTTCGTCATCGGGGTTTTCTTGCAAGAGGGTCTCGAGGATTTCCAGAGCTTCAGGCTTTCGGTTGAGCGCCAGCAAGACCTGCGCCTTGAAGAGGTGGGCGTAGTAGTAGGTGTCGTCGATGGCCAGCGCGTGATCGCAAAGCGCCAACGCCTTCTGGTAGTGGCCCAACTCCAAATAAGAAAGTCCCAGGTAAGCGAAGGCACTGCATTTTTCCTGGCCACTGGGATTGACGTCGGTCCGCGTCTGCCACACTTTGTTGGATTTTTCGAAGTAGGAGATAGCTTCTTTGAACCGGTTTTGTTTGGTCAAAGCCAAGCCGACGTCGAAGTAGGCCTGGTACATGCCAGGGTCGGTCTCGATGGCTTTCTTAAAGTAGACTTCCTTTTTCCGCCAATCATCGGTGTGGCGGGCGATCTCAAAGTTTCGGTTGGTGCGCATATCGCCCGGGCCAACGCCGGCGATGACCTCGCCCCGTTCGTTGTAGACGGTGTTGCCGTCATCTTTGTAGTGCCCTTCGGTCAGGTCTAATTCCGCCAACTGATTTTTGATTTTCAAAATCCATTCTTTACGGCTTTCTCGTTTCAAGGCTTTTAAGTAGGCCTGACGAGAAGCCTCGAGCTGGTCGTGACGGGTAAACAGTAAGCCCAGCTTTTCCAGAGCGAAAAGCGACCAGGAGCTCGCTTGCACAGAATCCAGGGCTACCACTTCTTGAAAGGTTGCGATGGCCTTCTGCGCCATGCCTTTTTGGCGATAGGCTTCAGCCAAATAATAAGCGGTCTCGAGGGAATTGGGATGAACCAATCGATCTTTTTGCAAAAAAGAAATGGCGGCAGAGAAATGATTGTGTTCCAGCAAATAACTTCCAAGGCCAAAAAAATCGCCTGTGTCTTGAACATTTTGGAGCGCACCAAGGCTGTCAGTTCGCAGAGTTTGCTGTGGTACCCTCAGCCAGTACCACAGCAAATAAACGAACACGAGGCTCACGAAGATATATTTTAGCTTCATCAGTTTTCTCATCGTGGTCTTAGCACTCACTGGATTTCTCATAAGAAAATCCTTGCGAAGGGTGGAAACCTTCGCAAGGATCGTGTTCCTGAGTTTTTGTTGAACTCCGTACGCGGCAAAATGGTCGCTTACTTATTTCGACTCCAGACCCTCGGGCCGCTGGTGTCCGAAGATGACTTGTTTTATTTTTTTGCAGTTCAGTTGCATGCGGTAGACTGCGCAGGCCCGGCAGTCCTCGATCTGACATTTTTGTCCCACGCCGCGCATGCTCCAGCACGGGCCTTCCGCTTCGTAATAAGCCGGGCAGTGGCGACACTCTTGGTCCAGACCGCCCTTGAATTCCCAGCAAGGCAGCAGCGAAAGCATGCGTCGGATCCCTTGCAGATTCATGCCGACTTCGGTGATCATTTTGCGCACGCAGTGCAGCCGCTCCACCTCGTGCATGGAGTACATGCGGCGACCACTCTCCGTCCTGAACGGAAGCACCAGGCCTTCCTGTTCGTAGAGGCGAATGGTCTGAACTGCCACCCCGAGCATTTTGGCTACCGTGCCAATGGTCAAAATCGGTTCGTAAACGTCCACATGGTCCGTCATTTCAAGAGTCCATTTCTACATTTTTGGTAAAGTCAGCAACCTTCTTCTGCACTTTTCTTTTTGAGGTTTAGTTTTGGCCTGAACTTTGGTCTGGCCGGTTTCGTTGCTGCTTGTTGTTTGGAAACGCCGCCGCCACCATTGAAGTAACTTGAAGCCGACTTGCGGAATTGGTATTGGAGGATTTCAGGGTCGGCAACCAGGTCACCAGGAGGTTGCGGATTCAAAATGGCTTTGGCCCAATAATTCAATCCGCCCATCAATA
>JBHHYI010000173.1:0-9063 GCA_046757525.1 bacterium
GGTTCCGGAACTACGCTGCCCGGTGTTGGAGTTTGATTGCCCAGCCAGGCGCTGGGGCCCTGTTCAAAAGAAATTCTGACCAGAGACTCGCCGGTATTTGCGGCCAGCCCTGCCCACCCGGGTAGTTTGCCCTCCCAGGCGACAATGTCGAGTAGATTGTCAGTGGCGTCGAATAATTTTACAAAGTCGCCACTGTTAGACAAACTGAGCGAAAGGTTGCCAAAGTCTGGATTAAATCCATACAAGGCGGCAAAACCAGCAGTATTTTTGGCGAATATCATGGTTTGACCCGATTCAATTACCGTTCCAACAGGAATTGTGTAAGTCCCTGATGGGCTGTCCTTTAATTTGTAGTTTCCTATGTCGAGCTGATTAGAAGTTGAATTGAATACCTCAATCCATTCTTCCTTACTGTCGGTCCCGGGCGTATCATAGAAGACTTCAGAGATGAGCAGCGACGGTCCGGCAGTTACATTGCTAAATGTACAAAGAATCAGTAGAGTAAGAATGAGAGAATGCACACACTTGTTGATCATGGTACCTCCCTAACTTTAGCGCTATCTTATGCTTCCGCAGTAGCACGGGCTAAGACAATGTGATTCGGTCCACATTTCTTCAAAGATGCTTAAGGAGTTTTTCGATTGGTGAAGTGCCCAAATGGAAAGGGGTAAACTAAAAAGCAAAAATCAGACCAGAACGAATCTGTTGGAGGGGATCGACATAATTTTTGAAAATTCAATCTGTTAAAGAATTGAAACAAATGGTGAAACCTACGTGGCGGCTCAGAAGTGTTAGAGTTTTCGACACGGCGAATTCCCCGGCGTCTTTTCCCGCACTATTCCAAACTTTTCCTTGACTTTTAGGGTCATTTATTTTATTATAAAAGGACTTGTTTTGGGGGTCTTGTTATAACTATTTAAAAGTCATAATATTAATGTGGTATCCATTATGCTATTTCAGGAGGGTGCATGAAGCTAAAACAAAGGCTGATTGGGGATGTTGCTGTTATTAATCTCAGTGGCAAATTGCTCGGTGGGCCACCCAGTTCTCAGGAATTCAGGGACACGATTTACAAACTAATCGATGAGGGAATCACCAAAGTTGTGGTGGACATGTCCGAAGTGAGCCGTATGAATAGCTCTGGATTAGGAATATTGATTTCTGCACTCACTTCTTTACGCAATAGAAATGGAGACCTGAAATTGGCCGCAATCAATGAATTGATGGAAGGGATTTTGGTTATGACGAAATTGAATACCATATTCGAAACCTTCCAGACGGCCGAGGGCGCGGCTGGAAGTTTCTGATTAGCAGGGAGAATTGGATTGAACGCTCATGGCCAGACTTGCTTCGATGGCTTAGGAACACACGGCACTTTTCGAAGAGGGCTGGCCCAATTGAGCCGCAAGAATGACTGCGCTGTTTTCAGAATGGTTCGATTTGAGTTTATTAACAGATTAAATGTCAATTTGGGAGCACTCAGTGCTCTCTTTTTTTGTTTTGAGGCATAACCATGTCGGAATTAAACGTATATCAGGTCTTAAGATCCCAAACCAAGAATTTTGAAGACAAAGCGGCCATCGTTTTTGGTGAACATTTTATTTCCTACAGAAGACTTTTCGACGCAATTGAACGCCTTGCCAGCAGTTTATCTAATTTAGGGGTGCGCAAAGGGGATCGTTTTGCCATCATGCTTCCCAACCTACCTCAGTTCGTTATCTGTTATTTTGCATTGCTAAAATTGGGGGTCGCGGTGATCCCTGTCAATACGCGCTTCAAAGAAACAGAGGTCCAATTCATCCTTGAAGACGCAAGGCCACGAGGTGTGGTGGCCTGGGATCGATTCACTGCTCTGATTCAAAGGGCTGTGGAGGAGATCGAAACCTGTAATATTCTGGTCTTTTTAGGAGATAGCAGTCCTGCAAATGCCCACAATTTGACTGAGCTCATTGCGGAGCACCAGCCTTCGATTGAGGACTTTTCGTTCGAAGTAGATACTCCCGCGGTCATTTCTTACACGGCTGGTACTACCGGTCAACCCAAAGGTGCAGTTTTCAGTCACAGCAACATCAAGGCGCAGATCGTTTCCATGCAAAAAATGTGCTTTTTCCTTTCAAGCGACGTGGTCTTATGTATGACGCCGTTGTTTGATTCTTTTGGACACATTACGGCTATGACAACTCCGTTGGTGTGTGGGGCTACCGTCGTGCTGCTGGCAAAATTCGATCCGCAGCAGGTAGTGAATGTCTTGAAGCGGCTAAAGGTGTCTGTGCTCATTGGGCGGCCCAAAATGTTCCGGGCCTTAAATCGGTTGGAGGTGCAGGCCGCGGACTTCCCCGACTTGAAGTATTGTCTTGTGAGCTGGGGGCTGTTGCCCGAAAAAATAAAGGCCGGTTTTGAACAAAAATTCGGCAAATTGGTTTATGAGGGTTATAGCATCACCGAGGGTGGCCCGTTGGTGGCGATGCAAAGAATCGACCTGCCCCGAAAACAGCGTTCCGTGGGACATCCAGGCTATCAGGTGGAAGTGCGAGTTGTGGATGAGGGCGACCAGGACGTGCCGATGACCGAAGTTGGCGAGATTCTGGTCTCAGGGCCCAATGTGATGGCTGCTTATCTCGAGGATTCGGAACGAACAAACGGGTCCTTCAAGAACGGTTGGCTTCATACCGGCGACGTCGGAAGGTTTGATGAGGAAGGAAACCTTTACATCGAAGACAGAAAATGCGATACGATTTTTAAAGGAGGATTTCATGTCTATCCGCGGGAGGTCGAGGCCGTGCTAACTGCCCACCCAAAAGTGCAAGAATGTGCCGTCATCGGTCTGCCAGACCGGGCGATGGGCGAGGAGGTCCATGCTCTGGTCGTGCTAAAACATGGTGCTACGATCGAAAAAGAAAAGTTGTTAAAACATTGTAGAGAACGCCTTGAACCCTATAAGTGTCCCAAAAACATGGAGTTTGTTAAATCGATTCCTCGCAGTTCTGCCGGTCAGGTTCTGAAATGGAAACTTCGAGAAGAAAAAATCGCTGTTCCACAGCAGCAGCAACAACCTCAACAGATTAAACCACAAGATAAACAAAGTGTACAGAAAGAAACAAGCAACATGCAGTAAAAGTTTGGTCGGCCTGGCTGCGGTAGGAATTTTAAAAGAATAATGGAGGTAAAAAGTGAAAGAATTTTCTGCAAAGGATATTCACAATTTCGCGCTAATTGGACATGCCACCGTGGGCAAAACCACCTTAGCAGAAGCCATGCTTTTCTCAGCCGGCGAGATTAAGAGATTTGGCACCGTCGAGGATGGTACCACCACATCCGACTACAATGCTGCTGAGATTGAACGTAAAATATCCATAAATACTTCCTTGCTGCATTGCGAATGGAAAGGGGCCAAGCTCAACATATTTGATACGCCGGGATATTCGGACTTCATTGGCGAAGTGGTGGGAACGCTGCGGGTCGCCGATTTCGCAGTTGTAGTCATAAACGGCGTATCAGGTGTGGAGGTGGGCACCGAAAGTGTGTGGAAGATCATCAAATATTACGACATCCCAGCCATGTTTTTTCTGAACCGAATGGACAAAGAAAATGCCGCCTTTGACAAGACGCTGACCATGTTGCGGGAACGCTTTGGCAACCAGGTGATTCCGTTGCAATTTCCAGCCAACCCTGGCGAAAGTTTTGATACCATAGTAGATATTTTACGCATGAAGTCGTTTAAGTTTGACCAGAGCGGTTCTGGGAAATCCACCACCAGCGATATCGCCGAGGCGTACCAGAGCAAGGCAACTGAGATGCGTGAAAAGCTCATAGAAATGGCTGCTGAGAATGACGACGGGTTGATCGAAAAGTATTTTGAAAATGGCACGCTTTCAGATGAAGAAGTTAGGATCGGATTTAAAAAGGGCGTTGTCAATAGGGCCATTTACCCTGTTTTTTGTGGGGCTGCTGCAAGCAATGTTGGTGTGCAAAACATCATGGATTTTGTGGTTAACTACGGGCCTTCGGCGGAAGATCGGGCACCGGAAGTGGCCAAGAAAGCTGGAACAGACCAGGAGGTTCAACGAGAATGCAAAGTCGAGGCACCGCTCTCGGCGCTCATCTTCAAAACCGTTTCCGAGGCCCACATTGGCGAGTTGTCGTTTTTCCGGGTGTTTTCGGGCAAATTGTCCAACGGCAGTGAGGTGCTTAACACCAGAAGAAAGGTCAATGAAAAAATCGGTCAGGTTTTTGTTATGAACGGCAAGAATCGGAAAGAGGTTGGCTACATCAACGCCGGGGACATTGGCGCTACGGTCAAGCTGCGCGATTCGCACACCGGCAACACCTTGAGCGACAGGAAAGACCCGGTGGAACTCAAAGGCATAAAGTTTCCTGATCCGGTCATCCGCATCGCGGTGGAGCCAAAGTCGAAAGGCGACGAGGGCAAGATTTCCACCGGTCTCAGCTCTCTGCATGAAGAGGACCCCACTTTCATTGTCAAATACGAAGGCGAGCTGCACCAGACCATAATCTCCGGTCAGGGCGAGCTGCATCTGGACATCATTGTGAAGAGACTCAAAGACAAATTCGGCGTGGATGTGAATCTGGTCGAGCCCAAAATTCCGTACCGAGAGACCATCCGGGGTACGGCGCAAGCACAAGGGAAGTACAAAAAACAATCGGGTGGCCGCGGGCAATACGGCGATGTGTGGCTCAAGCTCGAACCGTTACCGCGCGGAACCGGTTTCGAATTTGTCGACGCCGTCGTAGGAGGGGCTGTGCCGTCCAAATACATCCCCGCCGTCGAAAAAGGGATTAAGGAAGCGTTGACCGAAGGCGTTATCGCTGGCTACACGGTAACAGATCTGAAAGTGACCTTGTACGACGGGAGCTACCACAGCGTTGACTCCTCGGATATGGCCTTCAAGATTGCTGGATCCATGGGTTTCAAGAAGGCTTTTCGCGAGGCAAAGCCAGTGATGCTCGAGCCCATCTACAATGTGGAGGTGGTGGTGCCGGAGGAATTCATGGGGGATGTTATGGGGGATATTTCCAGCCGCAGAGGTAAGATTCAGGGCATGGAGACGGAAGGACCTTTCCAGGTGGTCAAGGCACAGGTGCCGCTTTCGGAACTCTACCGGTATTCCACATCTTTGCGATCGCTGACCCAGGGCCGAGGGTTGCATCGGCGAAGTTTTTCTCACTACGAGGAAGTGCCCCACGACATCGTGCAAAAAATAATTGCAGCGGCTGAGGAAGAAAAATCTAAATGAGTACGGTCAAGCAATCGGACATTCTCTGGGCCCCCTGGCGTATGGAGTATATCATAGGCGATAAAGAGAAAGGCTGCATTTTTTGTACGAAACCCCAACAAAATGGCGACAAAGACCGCGAAAATCTGATCCTGTTGCGCGGGGAGCACAATTTCATTATCATGAACAAATATCCCTACAACAACGGTCATTTGATGGTGGTGCCGTATCGTCACATCGATGTCTTGGAGGTTTTGGAGGACGCTGAGAGTTTGGAAATCATGCAGTTGGTTGCAAAGTCGATGCAAGTGCTTAGACGGGCCATCAGCCCGGAAGGATTCAATTTAGGCATGAATATTGGCAGAATTGCCGGGGCGGGCATCGACGACCACCTGCATTTTCATATCGTGCCGCGCTGGGGTGCAGATACCAACTTTATGCCCGTAGTCGGGCACACCAAAGTCATCTCGGAAGGGCTCTTGGAAACCTGGGACAAATTAAGACAAGGTTTTGAAGGTGCCTGATTCAGCTCAACCCTCTCTTCGGCAGCTCAACGCTTCTCTGCGTTTTTGACTTTCTCCCAGACCAGATCCAGCTCCCCCAAGGTGGCTTCGCTCATCTTCCTGGAGGCGGACTCGAACGCTTGCTCTACTTGCTTGAATCGATCGATAAACTTCTCCGTAGTCTTGCGCAAGGCATCCTCCGGGTTGACGCGGAGAAAGCGTGACAGATTTACCAGCGAAAACAGAAGATCGCCAAACTCTTCTTCGATGTCTCGCTGGTTGTTCTCGTCACAGGCTGCTCTAAGCTCTTTGATTTCTTCGTGGACTTTTTCCCAGACTGGCTCCTGGTTGGGCCAGTCGAAGCCAACGGTGGATGCCTTTTGTTGAATGCGCTGAGCACGCAGCAGCGCCGAAAGCGCTTTGGGGACACCCTCCAGCACTGAGCTTTTGCCCTCCTGCATCTTTAGTCTTTCCCAATTCACCGATTGTTCCTCAGCCGAATTTATCTGCACGTCCCCAAAAACATTGGGGTGTCGTCGGATGAGTTTTTCGGTGATCGACTGGACCACATCTTCCGCGGCGAAATGGCCTTCTTCGGAAGCTATCTGCGCGTGGTAGACGATTTGCAGGAGTAGATCGCCTAATTCATCTTTTAGTGCAGGCCAATTTTCGCTGTCGATGGACTCTAACACTTCATAGGTTTCTTCCAAAAGATATTGACGCAGCGACTGGTGAGTTTGCTCGTTGTCCCAGGGGCATCCCTCCGGGCTGCGCAGCCTGGCCATGATCCTGGCGAGCTCTTCAAACTTTTCACCGAGCGCGGGTTTTAGTTCTCTGTTCATAATTTCCATGTTTTCATAAGATTAGACGCACCGTTCCAGTTTGACAGATTTTCTTTTTGTCAGCTCTAAATTCCTGTAAGATAGTTAAGTGCCGCTTTTTAATCAAGTTAAAATTTCTCGCAAAAGTCTTGATTCTTAAATTAATTATGGGTATAATTTATGTTTGGGATTGCATAATGGTAACGCGTCGCTGTCGAGCACATTCATCCAATGACCTCTAAACTACGCTTACAACCTCTTTTCTGAAATGAAGTTTTCTTAAACCCAATGGTTTGATGGCATAAACAATAAACAAGATTACGATGCTGTTTCCAAAGGTCAAGCCAAGAAAATTTACTTTCGTTCCTTATTATTGTGATCGGGATGAGGCAGAAAAGGAGAGCGACGGCCATAGAATAAAGTTTAGAAGGATCAAACGTCGAACGCCTCCGGCCAGGAAGTCTGTGTTCAGGATGGTCTTGTTGGCCATACTTATCATTTACTCCATGTATTATTTTTGGGGACTTGTGGAGAAAGAAAACCAACGATTCAAGATAGAAGACATAAGGATAGAGGGGACCCCGACAAATTGAGTTAAAACCAAACTGCATCTTTGTCATTGAAGCAAACGGTGTCTCAGCAAATCAAAACACAAGCGAATAGTGGGCATGCTTTCGATCATGCTGCTGCAACAAAGTCGTCTTTACCATTTATCAAACGGATTTGGTTAATTCTGAGAAAGACGAACGTTCAAATTCGACGAGTCTTCAGTGCTGTTTGGCACAACAGCATTGAGATCTTCAAATTCCTCCCCATCCGGTTCAAATTGAGCTTAATCATTGGGGCGATCGTATTCTTTGTTATCGCCATTTTTGGCATAGTGGTACTGCAAAGTCAAAAGGTCGCTCTGATGAGCCGCATGACTCAGGTCTGCGACGTGCTGGTTCAGAATCTGGCCGAAACCGTCAAAGGCGACCTGTTGTTAGAACAAAATGACAAGGTGATGGAAGCTGTGCTCAGGCTGCAAAAAACCACCATTGAGGGGTTGAAGCAAATTGCGATCATCAACAGGAAGGGAAAAGTTGTTGCCTTCGCTGACCGAGAGCAGGCGCCGCTGAAATTGGAAGCCCCGGCGGAATTTCTCAAGCTGGAAAAAACCACCAGCGTCGAAAAGTCCGACCGATATGAGTTTATTTACCCCATTACGACCTTGCTGCAGGAACGCGGCACCGACAAGCACATCAAGTTGGGCGTGGCTTACATTAGCTTTTCTAAGGATGCGATTTTGGCACCCATAAAGAGGGCCCAGGACATCGCCGTGGGTGTGGCCTTCCTGATCTTGTTGGTGTCGATTCTGGCCATCAATGTCATTGCCCGTAAGATGGCCTTTCAAATTCAGATGCTTTCCAACGGGGCACGAGAAGTTGGCAAAGGCAATCTAAATGTTCAGATTGCGGTGCGCACCAAGGATGAGCTGGGTCAGTTGGCCAACGAATTCAACAACATGATTCAACATCTTCGTGAAAAGCTGCAAATGCAGAAGTTTGTCTCGAAATACACCGTCGACATGATCAAGGATACGGTTCGTTCCAACAAATTCGACTCTGTTGCCATCTTGAGAAACGTGGCTGTTTTGTTCTCTGACGTCAGAAATTTTTCCACGATTTCAGAAGAATTGGAGCCCGAAGAGATCGTCAAGCTCATAAACGTTTATTTTGATTTACAAACCCGCGTCATTGAAAAACATGGGGGCATCGTTGACAAGTTCATGGGTGACCAGATCATGGCGGTGTTCGAGGGAGCCCGCATGGCTGACAACGCATTGCGGGCCGCCGTGGAAATGCAGCAACAAATGCGACTGCTTAATCAGGAGCGCCGAGCCAAGAAACTGGTAACGCTGGAAATGGGCATAGGCATCAACAATGGGCCGGCCGTTTCCGGGCACATGGGCTCCAAGAATCGCATGGACTACACGGTTATCGGCGATGTGGTCAATGTTGCAGCCAGGCTTTGCTCCCAGGCCCGTTGTGGCCAGATCATTGCAGCGTTGGAATTGGCGCGCAAGGCCAACGGTTCCTACCCTACCACTCGTTTGAAATCCATTTCTGTAAAGGGGCGATCTAAATCTGTTAAGATCTGTGAAGTCGATTATAACCGCGAAATTCTGACTTAGTGCGTGACTATTCAGCCTGTCGTCATTCCTGCATGTTTTAAGCAGGAATCCATGTTTTGCTGACGTTCAGAATAGTCTGGAGGTCGCTTGACTTATGGATTCCCGATAAAAGCACTCGGGAATGACAGGCTGAATAGTTACCTTAGTGCTGTGTAAATCTTTGCTGAGCAGGTAAACCTCTACTGTTGAATATGCGGATCATTCTGTTTCTAATAACCCTTCTCAATCTTGCGATCCTACCTTACCAAGTCCTTCTTTGTCAAACAGAAGTTGAGATGTTTGTGCCAGGCTCCCGGTCGGTTGGCTTTGGCGGTTCGCTGGTGGTTCTGGCC
>JBHHYI010000174.1:0-8983 GCA_046757525.1 bacterium
CCTCTTTGGGTCCCCTGCCCAGATGGTCTTTTTCAAACTGGGTGATGGCGGCGCTTATTTCTGCCTCAAGTTGTCCTTTTGTCTTATTAATCATGGCTTATTTATGCGAAGAATCTCTCCTGCCGGTCCGTCTGTAAGGCTATTTCTACGGCTAACAGAATATTAAGCGGTCGTAACTGCTCATTCAGATTTCTCGTCCGGCAGCCGCCTGACTCGAAATGACACTACTGCAGAGCTTTTGGAAGGCTCTGGAATACAGCGATCGCCCCTTTTTCGATAGTTTTCTTGGTGAGAAACCTTCTGCGCCTGCGTTTCAAACGGCAGGCATTTCCCAGCGGGTCCTCTATTTCCAACGGGACATGAGAATCTCTAAAGCGGCACGGCTCCAGCGTAGCAGATGCCGGTCATGTAAGCCAGATCGCGGTCGAAGGTTGTGAGGTCCTCCTGGCAAAACTGATTGAGGTGCGTGTGTCCGCAGGCCCTGGCCATGACCTGCATCAATTCCACGGTAGCGTTGAAGAAATTTTCGAGACGTCGCGCCGAAAGCTCGATGTCGAGACGCTTGCGCAATTCAGGCTTCTGTGTGGCAATGCCAACCGGGCAATTGTTGGTGTGACACGCACGCATGGCCTGGCAGCCGATGGCCTGGATGGCAGAATTGGCCACGGCAATGGCATCGGCGCCTAAGGCCAGGGCCTTGATGAAATCCGGGGCCATTCGCAGTCCACCGGTGATGATTAACGCAATATCCCGGCGCCCTCGCTGGTCTAAGTGCTTGCGTGCCCTGGCCAAAGCAGGGATGGTCGGCACGGAAATGTTGTCGCGAAAGAGCTTTGGTGCAGCTCCCGTGGCACCGCCGCGGCCGTCCAGGATGATGTAGTCGACGCCAATTTCAATGGCAGCGTCCAGGTCCTCTTCAATGTGATTTGCGGACAGCTTGAATCCAATGGGAATGCCGCCGGTGTAGCTGCGGACTTCTGCCGCAAAATTCTTGAAGTCGGTCAAACACTCGAAGTCGACGAACCTCGGCGGCGAAATGGCAGGCTGCCCTTCGGGAATACCGCGCACCTGGCTAATCTTACCCCGATTCTTGGAACCGGGCAGATGTCCGCCGGTGCCGGTCTTTGCACCCTGGCCGCCTTTGAAATGAAAGGCCTGCACCTTTTTCAACAATTCCATTTTAAAGCCGAATTTTGCAGAAGCCAGCTCGTAAAAGTAGCGGCTATTTTCCGCCTGTTCTTCGGGCAACATGCCGCCTTCTCCGGAACAAATGCCGGTACCGGCCTTTTCTGCACCCCGGGCCAACGCAGTTTTTGCTTCTTCTGAGAGGGCGCCAAAACTCATGTCGGAAACCAATAGGGGGATTTTCAACTTTAGCGGTTTTTTGGCGTTGCAGCCGATGACCACTTCCGTACCTACCTCGACCTCTTCTAAATGCGGCAGCCGGGCCAGTTGCGCCGGCAAAATCTGAATGTCGTCCCATTTCGGCAGCACGTTGGTGCCCACCCCCATGGAAGCAATGGCCCCGTGGTGGCCTACCTTCGACAGCCCGTATTTTGCAAGCTGGTGGATTTCTGCGGTTCTGGGTTCTTCGTCGGCCGGATGGGTAGCCTCGTACAGGCCTAAATACTCGTCCCGATTGATTGTGGCCGGATGCTCGGTTTCGAAAGCCTCGACCTCGGCCGCATCGATCCACACCTGCCCGTCTTCCACAACCGCCGTAAACCTGTGCAGCACCTCCTCGTTATTGTACTCGCTAATGCCGGTGTCAAACCGGTAATCCCAATAATGGACACCACAGATAATATTGTCGCCATCGACATAGCCGTCGGCCATGAGAGCGCCGCGGTGCATGCACCGTCCATAAAGAACAGAAACGTTGTCATCGCAACGCACGACAACCAGGTCCGTATTGCCGACCAACGCATAGGCGGGTTTTCTGTCCTCCAATTTGTTCCATTGGTAAATAGCTGTTTTCTTTCGCATGGCGTTTTGTCTCCTTCGCGGACGGTTTAAACTTGATTTATTCTGTGGTTGAAGATGATGGTTTGGGAATAGCAAAGACTCTAATCTTTTTGTGCAGCAAGAATGCGATCAGTCATCTTTAAAATAAGAGATTTTTCCTGTAAAGCAAGAAAAACTTGGTGGCGTGAACTGCGATGGTTGGAAATGAGGAAGGTCAGGGGGCTTAATACACAATCCGGCCCGGCCGTCACGGGCTTGCTGTGGTTGTCGCCGACACGGGCGCTTGCTCTTTTTCTACGGAATCCGAGATTTTTGCGATTTCGAATTTAGAGAATTCAACGCGCAGGTTGGGGTCTGCATAAAGCCCTGCCTGGCCGGAGATATTTTCTTGATCTTGCCACTGGAAAAGCAGCTTCTCGTTCAAGTAGATTTCGAGGTTGGTCCCGTACCACCTGGCTTTGAGCAGAAAATCTTGCCCTGGAGTCAAAGAATCTTCACTGGCCGCAACGGAAAAAATCAACTGCTTCTTAAAATTGGAGAACTTTTGCAAAAGAAAACGATTCTGGTTATAGACCGAAAACAGGTAGAAGCTCTCATACGGACTGGCCGCCAGCGATTCATACCCGAGGATGAGGCCACACCTCCCTCTGGTGTTGTTGTTGGCAACCTGCAGCCGGACCTGGACTCGCGCCGTCGTGAACCCCGCATGGTACAGGGCTTTCTTTCTTTTTGGACTCTCCAGGAATACTATTTTACCTTCTTGCATCTCGCAGTCAGCCGGGCTCAACTGCAATAACTGCCATCCCTGAGCCCGGGTTTCTTCCGAGCTGCCCACATCGTTCGACCCAGGAGATTTCTCGGCGGTGGTCTGGTCATTGCTACTCTCTTCGAGCGCTGCCTCGGATGTTTTTTCCTCCGTGGTGGACACACTCAACGAGGCAACCGTCTGGAGTTTTTGCTCACAGACTGCAATCCGATGTTTGAGAGACTCATCATTCGGCTGCCACCGGGCAGCTTCCTGGTACAGTTTTAAGGCCGCCTGGTAGGAGTTGTGGTCAAATAAGGAATCGGCGCGCGCTTTGTAGACATCCAGCACCTGCCTGATGCCCAACCCGGCAGTCGGGTTCATGGGGGATGCACGCAAGGCCGCTCGATAGGTACTCAAGGCGCCGTCCAGAGCGCCAGCGTGAAACAACGCGGCGGCCTGGCTCAACAGCTCGTTCACCGATTCCGCCTCAACGACTTCCTGTTCCCATGCGTTGGCCGGCGTTTGCCATAACCACTCATTTTGCCGGAACAGAACTTCGGAAGCTGCCACCTGCTGGTCCTCATTTTGTTGTTGGAAGCTGAACAGGACCGCCATGAACGCCAGCAACATGGTGAAAGCTGGGTACACCCAACGAATCCTCCTGACAGTCGGCAAGGTCACGTTTAAGCGGGGTCTGCGCGGGACGGATTTGACTTGAATCACCTGAGCGTTGATCTTTTCCTTGCAGCCAGACCTGGTGGCTAAGCGAAGCAGTTTCTGGCAGGCCTTTGGCGGTGAGTTGGACAGGACGATTTGCTTAATCTCCTGCTCATCTAAGCGGGTCAGCGGGTCGTTGCACAGCAAGTAGCAGTCTCCGGGCTGCAGCGGAACATCCTGCTCAATCTGCACCTCGAGGGAGGGGGCCACCCCTAATGCGCCACACAGTCCGGAGCGCTCGGACCTGGACGCCGTCGTGTCTCGAGGAAAATTCTCTGCCGGGGATTTGCGATCGCCCGCACGGTAGCTCCCATTGTGGCCATTATGCGTGTCGCGGGTCAGGCGGTAGGCTCTGTTATCGCCAGTGTTGGCCAGGTAGACGCGATCGCGAGTCAAGACCAAAGCTGTGCAGCTTATGCTCAACCGTTCCCGCTCTCCCCCATCGTTGAAAAGCTCGTGCACCAGTCTGTTGGCATCCTCAAACGATCGTTTGAGGCACTGGGCCACGTCCTGGTTTGGGTCCGAATAATACGCCTGTTGAATGATGTCAACGGTTAGTTTGCGGGCCTGTTTTCCTTCACCAAAATCTCCGAAGTCATCGGCAACGACAAAAAGTTGACCTTTCGGTGTTAGACGCTCTTGCGGAAAGTTGCCCACACAATCACTCTCGAATCGACTGTGAGCACAGCTACCAAAACTGATGCGCGTTTCAGGTCCCCTTCTTGACATTCCCTTAAGTCGCTTTTACCTATGATGCAGTAACCACAAACTACCCCCTTCCAACTATTCGGACTGATGAAGATACCGCAATTTGTCTTTATTTTCAACAGTTAATATTAGAGTTTAATAATAATTCAGATATTTCAAAGAATAATTACGTACTTTTAACAACTTTTTGAATGCGAAAGGGAAGACGGCGCAGAAAAACCTGGAAGCTGGCGCGGGAATTCTTAGGCGTCAATTTAAGCCCCAAACTGTCATTTCGATCCGGCAACTGCCGGACTCCGCTCGGGGTGACAGTCGGAGGGTTAGAGGTCCCTTAAGTTGACGCCAAAACGCGGGAACTAATGCCTGGAAGCGCCGGTAAGCGGACGCCACCAAGGGTGACCAGAAGGCGGAGATCCTGGTACATCCGACCAAGCTTCTGGAGATGAGCACCCTCGCAACCGCTCAACTATTAGGCGACCCGTGCGCAACGCTGCGGTCGCTTGCAAGTGGGATGCCTGCTTACCTGGTAACCTGTACCTTGACCCAGTCAGCGTTCGCCCTGTCTTTGCGCTCGTTCTTTTCGTATTTCACCTCAACCCGTGAATCTTTCTGCAGATCTTCGAACGCCCCCTTCACGTTGGTCAATTTAAGCTTGCTTCGGTCCAGCCAGATTTTGGTGCGCTCGGTCAACTTAACGGTGTAGCTACCCGTAGGGTCCGAGATCGTAATGGAATGCTGCTCCGCATCGACCGCCTCTATTTTTCCGATGCTGGTGTATTTGTCAGAGAGGCCTGGAGATTCTCCAATGGGGATGAAAATCTCGGTGGCCTTTTGTCCGTAAGCATAAGGTAAACCCAGAAGCAGGGTGATCAGCACACTTGTGGCTAAAACTATCTTGGCCATATTCGTATTCCTCCTTTGCATGGCTATCTTTTTTGTGAAAGGGTCTTGGTCTCTACCAGTTGGTCCTTGGCCTTTTTTTGTTGTTCGATGGCTTGCTGGATGAAATGACTCCTGGAAAAATGACTGCTAATGGCTTCGCCGGTGAGCCGTCGTGCTTCCTTGAGATGTGCCACAGCTTCGGGATGCAGACCGGCGTCGGCAAGGACGCGAATGGTGTCTTCGGTTTCGTCGAGTGCCCGGGCAAGCAGAGTGCGGGGCTGCTGGGGTACGGCGGCGTCTTTGTTGTCGCTCAATTCCAGCAGTTCGGTGCTTTGCCGAATGTTCTCCAGAGCGTTGAGGACGCGCAGGAAAGCGGCCACAGCCACGATCTGAGTAGCGTCCAGCTCAATGGCGCTGCCGGTGGCACTGGCGACAAGCTGGCCGGCTGGCGACTCGTTGAAAGAGTCGCCGTCGTAAAACCCGACGGCGGCTTCAATGGTTTCGACCGAGTTGTTGTGGAAGAACGGTCCGGTGTCGGCAGCCTCGATGAGCGACGGCGTGTTGAACTCGCCATTGCCGGGCGTGTCAAAGCCGTCGTCCGGTGGGTTCAGCTCTCTGCTCAGGTCAGCGGGCTGGTCCGGAAGATCCTCGACGCCTGTGTTGAAGTTCAAGTTTCCCGCATTGGGGCCAAAGATCCTGGGATCCGCATTGGCGCCAGCGTTAAAATGGCAAGCGAAGCATTTGCCTTCGGTCGGCGAATTGAAGATTTCCTGCCCCCGCGCCGCCACAACGTTTGTCAGCGGCAAGGGTAAGGTGAGGTCTTCCTGTCGACCCAGGGAGAGCTGAAAGGCTTCCAGGGCGTCCAGTTCCTCGGCGGTGGGCAGGCGGAAATCCACACCGGCAACGCGATTCAAGGTCTTGGTAAAATGCTGAATGACGGCGCCGATGGCAAAGGCCCGCAGCGATCCGTCGCCAGGCGCGCCGTCGCCGGACCAGCCGGTGCGAGGTCCTGCCCGGCTGACCACTGAGGTTCTCAGCCCAAGGGTGTGGGGAACCCCCCGCATGTTGAAATTATCAGCCAGGTCACCGAAGCCGTCCTGGTTTTCCAAGATTAAACCGATTTGCCGCATCAGCTTTGGATTCTCGAAGTTCTCTTTCAGGTCGGGGTTGAACTCAGCGACAAAGAGAGGGTCATCATCCGGCAACGTGGCAATGAAAGCCGGGTCGATGGTGAAGTTGTTTTCTGCGCGATGGCAGGTGCCACAGGTTCTGCCGTTGCCAGCGAATGTTTCATTGAAAAAGATTTCCCGGCCTTTGGCCACGAGCACCGCGTGCGGGTCCGGTTCTGGCGCCGGAGACTTGCAGGCCGATAGCGTTAACAAAGCCAACAGGACAACACATGACTTTACCATTTGGTCCTCCTTCCTCTTTGGTGAGTATTCCTTAATTACCTTGCCATTCATAGCGCGCATCAAAGATTGGTCAGGAGTCGAGTCCATCCCTCGGACTTGTGTTTCTTGGAGGTGTAGTTGCGGGAGTGGTGGTTGAAGTAGAGGCGGTTGCGCTTGATCAGCTAATCTGTTAAGAACATAAGCCATAAGATAAACGAATTCTTTTCAAATGCAAGAAAAAAAATCGCTTATTCATGTTTGTGAAGTACGACGATCTGATCTCGCCGGGTGGTTTTCGGTCAATCGGATGCTTCCGACCGCCAAAAAAAATGTGAGCAACGTTCCGCGGAGACGGTGCTTCTCGGTTACTCGTTCAAAACCGCCTTTAGCGCCGCCACAGTCTCCTCTGGTTCCGGGCGCTCGGTGTAATCCGGGTTCACTTCAGCGTAACGAATAATGGATTTCTGATCTATAATGAATCTGGCTGGCATGGGCAAGGTCCAGGAGTCATCCCCGTTGTACTTGTTGAGGTCAAGGCCGAAGCCCTCGTACACCTGGCGCAACTCCCCCTGGACCTGGTAGACCAGGCCGAATTGTCTGGCGATTTGATTCTCAGGATCGCTGAGAACTTCGAACTCGAGTTGGTGCTGTTTACGCACCTGGCGGTTGAATTTTTCAAGCTGTGGTGAGATTGCCACCAGCGAGGCACCGAGAGCGGCGAAGGCGGGCAAAGCTTTCTGAAGAGCTTCCAGCTCCAAATTGCAGTATGGTCACCATTTGCCGCGATAGAAATTGAGGACCAAGGGACCGTGTTCCAAGAGCTTATCTAAGCCTAAAGTCTGGCCTGACGCACCTCTTAGAGAAAAGTCGGGGGCTTTGTCCCCTACCTTTTTGGTCATTTTCAAAATACCGGACTTTTTCAGATTTTCCGTAGCATTGTGCAGAATCGCCAGCGCTTCCGGTTGAAGATTTTTGCGTGAGCGCTCCTTCAAAGCGTTCAGTTTTTCTGTTAAGCTCATCTCAAACCCCCCGCAGTACCATTAAGCGAATTTCGGTCATATCTTCGATGGCGAAGCGAATGCCTTCCCGACCCAGTCCGCTGTCCTTGACGCCGCCGTACGGCATGTGGTCCACCCGCCAGGAGGGCACGTCGCTGATGATGACCCCACCCACTTCGAGTTTGTCCCAGGCTTTGTGCGCTTTGTACAGGTCGCGGGTGAAAATGCCGGCTTGCAGCCCAAAAGCGCTGTCGTTGACCTCGTCAAGGGCCTGGTCAAAATCGCTGAACCTGGTGAGCACCGCCACCGGACCAAAAGCCTCATGGGTGCAGATGGTTTGATCTCTTGGCACATCTTCCAGCAGAGTCGCTTCCAACATAGCGCCTTCGCGGCGTCCGCCGCAGAGCAATTTGCTGCCGGCAGCAACGGCGGCTTCAATCCACTCGTGCAAGCGAGCAGCCTCGCGTTCCGAGATCATGGGTCCGATGAATACGCTTTCATCTTTAGGATCGCCCATTTTCAGCTTCTTCGTGGCCTCGGTGAGTCTTGCCTTGAAGGAATCGTAAACTTCCTCGTGCACCATAATCCGCTGCACGCTGACACAGCTTTGTCCGGACTGGTAGAAGGCGCCGAAGATGATGCGCTGAACGGCGTCGTCCAGGTCTGCGTCTTCATCGACAATACAGGCTGCATTGCCGCCCAGTTCTAAGACGACTTTTTTCTTGCCGGCTCTGGCCTTCAAGTTCCAGCCCACTGCCGGTGAGCCGGTAAAACTCAGAAGTTTGAGGCGGTCGTCTTCGGTGAACAGCGCTGCGCCATCGCGTCGACAGGGCAGAATCGAGAACGCGCCTTCGGGCAGATCGGTTTCAGCCAGTACCTCGCCGATAATGAGGGCGCCAATTGGGGTCAGGCTGGCGGGTTTCAATACGAACGGACAGCCCACCGCCAGCGCCGGCGCCACTTTATGAGCGGCCAGATTCAGGGGAAAATTGAAGGGTGAGATAAACGAACAGGGACCGATAGGCACGCGCTTCCACAGGCCTAAATAGCCTTTGGCCCGCGCGGAAATATCCAGGGGCATCACTTCCCCTGTAATGCGCACCGATTCTTCAGCAGCAATGCGAAAAGTGTCGATCAGTCGGCTGGCCTCGCCGCGACTGTCCTTGATCGGCTTGCCTGCTTCGATGCACAGGCTCATGGCCAACTCTTCGGCTCGCTCGGTAAAGCGCTTGACGCAGTGGTTGAGAATGTCCTGACGGTGATAGGCCGGCATCTGCCGCAGCGCTTCCTGGGCTACCACAGCCTTACCAATGGCCGCATCGATGGCCGCCGGGTCTGCCATGGCTACGCGCGTGGCTACTTCGCCGGTGTACTTATCGGTGACCTCCAGGTCGGTGTTCGGTAGAACAGGCTTGTTGGCCAAATAATAAGGGTACTCTTCTTTAAGCATGACGCACCTCTTTTTTGATTACGTAAGAAATAGCGTACTTCGAATTTCACTTCAAACTGTTCTAACTGCCCGCACCCTTCGATACGCGATTTCAAAGAGCGAAATCGCTACTCAGGGTGCTGCC
>JBHHYI010000175.1:0-8865 GCA_046757525.1 bacterium
GTGAAGGCTCTGGTCGTCTACGCCCAGGACAGCAACGACTACTACCCGGTGCCCTCACAAGCCATGCGCGATTCAATTTACGCGCGCCTGTCCCGCTTTTACGCCACCATGTCTTACGGTGCCCATCGCATCACCTTCAAAGAATGCTTGAATGCCGGAAGGTATTTCGTTGCCGACTATTCGGTGCCCTATTATAAGAAACATTACAACCCCAAAAAACACGTCCGTGGTTTCGGCATGTTCAACGAAGAAATCCTGCACAAAGTAAAAGCGCAAAAGGGAGAAGCATGCTTCAGCGATGTCGACCTGATCATCATGGCAGGCACCGATGGAGGACGCGATTGGTACACCAAAGGGTACAATGCGACCGGCTTCGGCATGCTGGGCACGGAATTCAGCGCCGCTGGCAAGACCTTCGGTAGGGGCCAGCGGCAAGGGGGCTTTACGGTTGAAATCGGTTCTGACATCGGTACACCGGATTCTACCGACGATCGCTTTCTCCCTTTGTCGGAAATCTACTGGAATTTTTCCCACGAATACGGTCATTGGTTGGGACTCGGACACCACAGTTGCAAGTTAGGCATCTATTCTCTGATGTGCAAGGAACTGAGAGGCAACGACCGCATGCCCGAATTCGGACCGCCGCCCCTGGACATCTTCCACATCTTTCAGCTCGGCTGGCTTTCGGAATCGGATTCCAGTCGCGTAAGAACCATTGCAGCCAGGCCCGGCAGTTTGACGGTGACGCTCGAGCAGATTCGAAGTCCTGAAGGACTGGTGGCAGCCAGGATCGACCTCCCCGGTAGAAATGAAAAATTGTTCGTTTGCTACCATCGCCAGTCCGCCAATACCTTCGACGGCGTTTACCCGGGCGAAGGGTTGCTGATCTGGTCGAAGAACAAGTGGCGTATCGAGCTCGAATACCCGCAGACGCCAGGCCAAAAGGGCGGAGCTGGCACGAGTCACCGGGACAGGTCAGATAGGGTGGCCACAGCATTTTTCCGGGGAGACCACAAGTTTTCGCATGCCTTCTCTACACCGCCAGGGTCGCGAGGAAGTTTGGGCAAAGACAAAAGGCCCCTCATTAAACAAATGACAGTCGATGCGATTCATGAAATGGAAGATCGGGTAACTTTTAGAGTGTTTTTTCGTTGATGCCCCCAAAAACCACATTTTTCCCCGCAAATTGTTCCCAATGTAAGTAATAAATAATCATTCAATAAGCTTCACAATTTCCTTGACTTTCACGTTCAAATAAACTAAATTCGGGACGTTTTGGTATTCATGGAGATCGAGGTAGTAGACATTGACCGAAGATTTGCGCAAGGGTGCCCTGGAAATCGTTGACCGGCTGGACAAAGCCTATCCTGAAGCACACCTTGAACTCGATTTTAGCTCGCCCTTCGAGCTTTTAATCGCCACCATCTTAGCTGCACAATGCACCGATGCCCGCGTCAATCAAGTGACCAGGAGTTTGTTCAAGAAATACCCCAATCCTGCCGTTTATTTAACCATTGACATCGTCGAGCTCGAGGAAGATATTCGCCCCACCGGTTTTTATCGCAACAAGGCGAAGAGTATCGTAGCGTGCTGCCAGCGACTTGTTGAAGACTACGACGGCAAGATTCCCGATACCGTGGCAGAGATGACCAAACTGCCAGGCGTGGGACGCAAGACCGCCAATATCGTGTTGGCGAATGCCATGGGCGTTCCGGCTATCGGTGTAGACACCCATGTTTTGCGCGTCGCCAATCGTCTTGGGTGGGTGAACACAAAAAATCCGGACAAAATCGAGGCGCAGCTCTGCGAACTGCTACCTGAAAACCGCTGGCACCGTGGCAATCTCGTGGTGCAATGGCACGGTCGCTACACTTGTCAGGCCAGGCAACCCAAATGTGCTCAGTGCGTTGTTTACGACTTGTGTGCCTGGGCTGAAAAGGATGTCTACAAAAAACATGGTGGTCAGCCATGAAATGAGAGCCGTAGTGGACACCAAGGTCTTCGTCTCTTCATTTCTTGGAACGGCAAACCCAGGCAAAAGATTGCTCAATAAGAAGCGACAGAATGAAGGAGAAGATTCATGGAAGGAAATGCAGAAAGGCAACAGAGTCAAGAGAGGCAAACAGATTCCGACTCTGCTGACCGTTTACCATTCGTAGATTTGATTTCAGTGCAGAGTGTTGTAAACATTTTGGTAAAGAAGGGCATCTGCACCTTCGATGAAATTTTTGAAGAAGAACGCAAGCATAAGAAGCATAAAGCATCGGTAAGGAACCTTGCTGTCGTGCCAACCGAAGGTAAAGTGCAGAACCGCACCAGTGCCGCAACGCGTAACGGCCGCACGCATAAGCACCAAATGAGTTGGTTCAAAAGAAAGATGAGCAAGAGGCGGTTGACGAGGAAGTTGGGGAGCGCTCTTTTTGGCTGGGAGTGGAAGAAGGTTAAGCGAAGCGGCCATGAGAAAAACC
This sequence comes from bacterium, assembly GCA_046757525.1. Taxonomy (GTDB): domain Bacteria; phylum Zhuqueibacterota; class Zhuqueibacteria; order Oceanimicrobiales; family Oceanimicrobiaceae; genus JBHHYI01. The sequence goes on from JBHHYI010000175.1 coordinate 2,469, forward strand.
CGGACGGCAATGCAGTAAAATACAGGGCTTGAGTCTTGGAGCTTTCCATTGCACACAATCACAACTTCGTGAAGGCAAGCGAACAAAGTTTGTTGCTCGAGGTCGCGCCAGCTTGTGGCTGTTTTATGGCAATGACTTATTCCAGTATTTCGGTGCCGCCGACACAATCAGGCGGCTTTTTTTATGGATGCAAGCATGCCGGAAAATAACTCTGCGCCTGCGAAAGCACAAACCAACTACACCTTGCGGCAACGAATAGGGCTCTACTTTGGCTTGCCTATATTTTTCTTGATCCTGGTATTGCCGCGGCCTTCTGGCCTTTCCGTAGAAGGTTATCACACTTTGGCGGTGGCTTTTCTCATGGCGTGGTGGTGGATCACCGAGGCGCTGCCGATTCCCGCCACCGCCCTGATTCCTTTGGCTTTGTTCCCTTTGTTAGGGATCATGAACTACAAAGAAGTAGCGCCTGCCTACGGGGACAGCAACATATTCCTGCTCATGGGGGGCTTTTTTTTGGCGGTGACCATGCAGAAGTGGGGTCTGCACAAACGCCTGGCCTTGAGCATCGTGCATTTCATCGGCACCAGTCCCAACCGTGTCATTCTGGGATTCATGATCGCCGCGGCTTTCACCTCCATGTGGATTTCCAATACCTCTACGACTCTGATGATGTACCCCATCGGTTTGGCGGTGGTGATGCATTTTTCCAGCTTGAGCGTCCATGAGGGTGAGGAGAGTGCAGCCCAGGCTGACCCGAATTTTCAGAAGGCGTTGCTTTTGGGCATTGCCTACTCCGCCAGCGTGGGCGGCATTGGCACGTTGATCGGCACGCCGCCCAACGTCATCTTTGCCGGGGCTGTTGCTTCGCTCTACCCGGATGCTCCTCCTGTGGAGTTTTTCCAGTGGATGCTCATCGGGGTCCCGCTGGTCGTAGTGTACATTCCTATTATATGGTTGTTTCTAACTCGCATCATCTATCCTTCCTCCATAAGAGAATTGGCCGGGGGCAAACAGTACATTGCCGGGCAGTTGGAAAAGCTCGGCAGTGTAAGCAGGGGCGAACGCTTAACGATGTGGGTTTTCCTGGGAACCGCTCTGGCCTGGATTTTTCGCGGTGATATCAATATGGGATTGTTCACGATTCCCGGCTGGTCGAATGCCCTGGGCATTTCCCATTGGGTGAGCGATGCCACGGTGGCCATTTTCTCTTCTGTTGTGATGTTTGCGATCCCCGTGTACTGGAAGGAAGGGAAGTTTCTGCTGGACTGGGAATGGGCTGTCAAAATACCCTGGGGGCTTTTGATTCTGTTCGGGGGCGGCATTGCCCTGGCCAGCGGATTCCAAAGCACAGGCCTGGCCAAATGGGTAGGGTCCAGGCTTTCACTCCTGACCCATGTGCCAGTGCTCGTCATGATCATGGCCATCTGTTTCTTGCTCGCCGTGCTTACCGAGGTGACTTCCAATACGGCCATCACCACCATTTTCATGCCCATTTTAGCTGCTACCGCTTTGGCCATGCACACGCACCCGTTTCTGCTGATGATTCCGGCAACGATCGCGGCCTCCTGCGCCTTTATGCTGCCTGTGGCCACGCCGCCCAACGCAATCATCTTTGGTTCTGGCTACATTACCATACCGGAAATGGCGAAAACCGGCTTTCTCCTGGACCTGGTGGGCGTGGTTTTAATCACCATTTTGATGTATTTTCTGGCCATGCCCATATTCCACATCATTCCGAACGTGTTGCCAAATTGGGTGCATTAATTGACATAGACATGAACGTTTTTCTCAAACTGAAGGAGGTGCACTGCTGAGCTTATTGTTGTTTTGTTGTGCAATAACAGGCTGCGCAGAATTTGTCGCAAAGATAAGATAAAAGAGGGGTACTTTTCTCAAAAATAAGAAAAATGATTGAGCAGGAGATTTGTTCTCGAAGCTGCAAGAACATAAGTCGTTTTAAATTCATAAGTTCACATAGGGTCTATTTAAATGAAAAAGTCGTCAGTCTGGCATGTTATTTGAAGCGCTGGTGACGGCTTGAATTCCAACAACTTGGCGCAACATCTCTTAATGTAAATACCAACGAAAACACCAGGAGGAAATTATGGGCCAATATATTCAAGATTTAATAGCTGAGGTCAAAGGCAAAACTCCGGGGGAACCGGAATTTCATCAGGCGGTGGAGGAAGTGGTGGACTCGCTCGAACTGGTCTTGGAGCGGCACCAGGAGTACCGTTCGGCCAAGATTCTTGAACGTCTCATCGAACCAGAACGCGTGATCATGTTTCGAGTTCCCTGGATGGACGATCAAGGTGAAATCCAGATTAACCGAGGCTATCGCATTGAAATGAACAGCGCCATTGGGCCTTACAAAGGCGGGCTGAGATTTCATCCCTCAGTGAATTTGAGCATTTTGAAATTCTTGGCATTTGAACAGGTGTTCAAAAACAGCCTGACCACGCTTCCCATGGGCGGAGGAAAAGGGGGTTCTGATTTTGATCCCAAAGGAAAAAGCGACAACGAGGTCATGCGCTTTTGTCAGAGTTTTATGAGTGAATTGTACCGGCACATTGGCCCGAACACGGACGTGCCGGCCGGCGATATTGGCGTGGGTGGCCGTGAAATTGGCTATTTATTCGGGCAGTACAAAAAGCTGAAAAACGAGTTTGCCGGCGTGCTGACCGGTAAGGGATTGAATTGGGGCGGTTCGCTCATCCGGCCCGAGGCCACGGGCTACGGCGCGGTCTATTTCGCAGCGGAAATGCTCAATACCCGGGGGGAATCCCTGGAAGGCAAACGTTGTCTGGTGTCCGGCAGCGGCAATGTGGCACAACACACGATGGAGAAGATCATTCAACTCGGCGGCAAGGTGATTACTTTTTCTGATTCGAGTGGCTACATTTATGATGAGGAGGGTGTTACTCCGGAGAAGTTGAAGTTTGTCATGGAACTAAAGAACATTCGTCGCGGCAGGGTGAAAGAATATGCTGAGGTGTACAAGAATACCGTTTACACGCCAGTGGACCCCGCTTTAGAATACAATCCCTTATGGGATCACAAGGCTGACTGTGCCTGTCCAAGCGCTACCCAGAATGAAATCAATGCCAGGGATGCACAGAATCTGGTCAACAACGGCGTGTATGTGGTGTGCGAAGGTGCGAACATGCCCACCACCTTTGAGGCTGTCAAACTTCTCCATGATGCGGACATTCTCTATGGTCCAGGCAAGGCTGCCAACGCCGGCGGGGTTGCTGTGTCCGGATTGGAAATGACCCAAAACAGCATGCGTTTGCCCTGGTCGCGAAAGGAAGTGGACCAGCGCTTGCATGAAATCATGAAAAACATCCACAAAACCTGCGTGCAAGTAGCTGAAAGGTTTGGCACGCCGGGCAATTATGTCAACGGCGCCAATATCGGTGGGTTTCTCAAAGTCGCCGACGCCATGATGGATCAGGGTTTGGTTTAATATTCTGCAACAGGCGTGTTCGGTTGAGATCTTAAGCCGTTTCACAGCTCCTGACCCGGCCATGCTTGATTGTTCACAATGCGTACCAGAGTCGGAACGAGGCGCCTCGTTCCGATTTTTTGTTTTGCTGAGGTGGCTTCATTTTTTCCGTAAGAAAACAGGCACACAATTGGACGTGGAAGCAAATGAGCTTTGCATTTTAGGAGAAAAATTCGTATAATTGATAGCAATGAAAGTTCAGGAAAAATACTTACTCTGTTACTTCGATCCCATTTGGGGGGAATACGAATACGGTATTCAGTTTCAGCGATTCAAGAAGCTCATGCGCTTCAGGATCCGCAACATTCTTTTGGTTTCCAGTCTGTACGATCTCTATCTGTTCGAGGAAGACGGCCGACTGTACGAGCTCATTCGCGAAGAATACCAGGGACTCAACCTGAGCCATGCTCCGGAGCTCACGCAGGTCTCCAGCGGCAAAGAAGCCATCGAATTGGCCAAGGAGGAAAACCGCTTCGATTTAATCATCACGACCCTCCACATTGAAGACATGCGGGCGCACGATTTTGCGAACTTAGTGCAAGAATCCAATCTGCAAATTCCGGTCGTCTTGTTGGCGTACGACAATCGCGAATTGTCCGACCTGATGCTGTATCACGACATTTCCGCTTTCAACAAAGTCTTCCTGTGGCAGGGGGATTTCCGTATAGTCATTGGAATCATCAAGTACCTGGAAGATCAAGTCAACGTGGAGCACGACACTCATCTGATCGGCGTGCAATCCATCCTGCTGATCGAAGACAGCGTGCGATACTATTCTTCGTTCTTGCCAATCATCTATTTGGAACTGTTCAAGCAGTCGCAACGCCTGCTTTCAGAAGGGATCAGTCTGTCGCACAAATTTTTGCGCATGCGGGCTCGACCCAAAATACTCTTGTGCACCAATTATGAAGAGGCCTGGGACTGTTTTTCCAAGTACAAAGATCATATACTTGGGATCATCTCGGATATCGATTTTGAGCGCAATGGCAAACCGGATCCCCAGGCCGGGCTGGAATTTACCCGCAACGTCAAGAAACAGCACATCGATATCCCCACCTTGCTGCAATCCAAGTTGTCTGAGAACGCAAAGAAAGCCAAGGAACTTGGGGCGTCCTTCTTGTTAAAAAACTCTCCCACGCTTTTGCACGATCTGCAAAAGTTCATGAAGGAACGCTTTGGTTTTGGTGATTTTGTGTTTCGCACGCCGTCGAGAAGAGCAGTGGGGCGCGCCCGGGATTTACGTTCTTTAGAAAAACAACTGAAGATCGTTCCGGAAGAAAGCATCCGTTACCATGCAGAACGCAACCATTTTTCCAACTGGTTGAAAGCCCGAACAGAGTTTTGGCTGGCCTACAAACTGCGCCCCAGAAAGGTGTCTGATTACCCTTCCATTGAAGCCTTGCGCCAGGATTTAATTTCTTCGCTGCAGGACTACCGGCAATTCCGGCAAAGGGGCCTCATTACCGATTTCAAAAAGGAATCTTACGACGCGTCCAGTAGCCTTGCCCGTATTGGCGGAGGGTCTTTAGGAGGCAAGGCGCGCGGCCTGAGCTTTGTCAACATTCTGATCAATCATTACAAGGTGAATGAGAAGTTTGACGGAATTAAGATCACGATCCCGACGGCGGTGGTTCTCGGTACCGATGTTTTCGACCAGTTTCTCGAAGAAAACAATCTGCTCAGTTTCGCCCTGAAATCCAAAGATGACAAGGCGATCACCAAACGATTCCTCGAGGCTAAGAAATTTCCGGAAAAAGTGGTGGTGGAATTGGCCGGATTCCTCAAAATAATTCGCGAGCCCCTGGCGGTCCGGTCTTCCAGTCTTTTGGAAGATTCGCAGTATCATCCATTTGCAGGCGTCTACAAGACCTTCATGCTGCCCAACAATCATCGTTACCCACAGGTGCGCCTGAAGGATCTGCTCAACTGCATCAAGCGGGTTTACGCTTCCACCTTTTTTCAAACTGCCAAGTCTTATTTTAAGGTCACTGCGTATCGCCCTGAAGAAGAGAAAATGGCTGTGATTATTCAAAAGATGGTCGGGGCGTTTCATGAAAACCGGTTTTATCCGGGTTTTGCAGGGGTGGCCAAAGCGCACAACTTCTATCCGGTCGCTTCACAAAAGTCGACGGATGGCGTGGTTTCGGTGGCGCTTGGTTTAGGCAAAACCGTAGTCGATGGAGGCCAGGCGGTTAAGTTTTGCCCCAAATGTCCCAACTATTTGCCCCAGCTTTTTTCTGTCGACGACGCTCTCAGAAACAATCAGTATGATTTTTACGCTCTAAACCTGGAAAAGCAGCTCAAAAACACCGAAGAGACTTTTGACACGCTGATCGAAAAATACCCGCTTGAGGTCGCCGAAAAGGACGGCACCCTCAAGTTTGTTGGTTCGACCTATTCCCCGGACAACAATGCCATTTATGACGGCATTTCCAGAGAGGGCCCACGTCTGGTTACCTTTGCTCCAATTCTGAAGAACAAATTATTCCCTCTCCCGAAAATTCTCGAACTTCTCTTGGAGATTGGTAGTTGGGGCATGGGGACGCCGGTGGAAATCGAGTTTGCAGTCAATCTTTCTGTGCCAGAAGGCCAGGCTATGGAATTCAGCCTGCTGCAAATGCGCCCGATGGTCTTAAGCCGGGAACTGGAAGCCTTAGAAGTTGAGGACGGCGAGCATGACAAAATGATCTGTCAAAGCGACCAGGTGATGGGCAACGGCGTCATCAAAGATGTCTACGACATTGTGGTCGTCGATCAGAAACGGTTCGACAGATCGAAGAGCGTTGAGATTGCGCAAGAAGTCAGTGCGTTTAACGCAAAATTGGTGTCGCACAGCACGCCTTATCTCCTCATCGGAGTAGGGCGCTGGGGTACGTTGGATCCCTGGATGGG
>JBHHYI010000176.1:0-8786 GCA_046757525.1 bacterium
TTGGTCGGGACGTATCGAAGGGCGACGCCCGTCACCCCTCGATACGGTCACCTGAGAAACAGTGACCTACTCGGGATGACTCGCACAGTGCTGATCTGTAACAAGATGCTTCCTGCATGACAGGGCTGCCTTTGGCGTTTCCGACATTTAAAGCAATCCGGCAGTTGCCGGACGGCCCTTGTCGGGCCCGTTAGAGGTCCGGCCTTTGACGGACGCCCGACTGACAAAAATGCAAAAAGAATTGGAACGCGGATGGCACGGATTTAACCGATCCCAACGGATTAGCCAGACTAAGCCTGTTTAGGCCAGTGACTCTGAACCGAATGGCTCATGAACCGTTTGATTTTCACAAGAATCAAATCCGTACTACAAACCCACAACATTGTGTTTTTTTAGCAAAGTTTTTTGATTTGAACAATTGCCGCAAATGACACAGAATTAATTCGGTAACCTTCGGCGACTTCGGTGAGTTTCGGGGGTCTAAAAATTACTTCCACCGAACGGCACCGAAGTTACCGAAACTCACCGAATTTTGTTGCGGCTCCGCCGCGCTGGGAAAATGGAAAAAAACCAATATCTTTCATTAGGCCTTCACCGGAACCGGAATGATGCCTGGCGTGGTAAGTGCTTCAAATACAGTGGGCAAGAGATTCTTAGGGCCACGGTGCCAAAAACTCTTCTGGAACCGACCTTCCTAATCACGGTACAATACCCTATTAGTCACTTAACTTTTTGGGAAGGTCTATGCCTTTTTGTCCAGAATGCAAGTACGAATACGTGGAAGGTGTACAACAGTGTGCGGATTGTGGGGTGGATTTGGTTGAGCGTTTGCCTGACGAAGAGGAAGCCAACGTAAATTACAAATGGGTTCCTCTAAAACCGCTGCCCGCCCCTCTATATGCGGAAATGGCGAAAGAGACTCTTGAACAAAATGGGATTCCCTGCCTCCTCCAGAGAGATTTTCTGACGTCCGCCCTGGGCTCTCGTGGCACCCTGTCTGCAGGATTGCAGACTCTGATCTTTGTCCCAGAAGACCGGTTCCAGGAAAGCGAAGACATCGTTCGCCAAATATTAGACCAGAGCTGAGCGGCGGCCTGCGGGGCGAAGAAACGCCTCACGGCTGAGATAAGCGACTGCGGAACTTTTGAGTCGTCACCTTTCTCGTATTGTAGGTTTCGAGAAACTTCTGGTGCTCCTCGTCCCCCGGGTAGGCTTCATCCTGGCCATAGGGATAACGCGACATGGCGTGAAATGGCAACGGCGCAACTGTTTTTCCGTGAGCCGTGTTGAGATCGCCATCTTTAATCCAACCATCGGTGTAGATGAGAAAATCGCGGCTCCAACCGGGTGGCAGCGGCGGTGCCTGGTTTGCGTCAAAGGTCACCGTAATCTCGTCCCCCGCATTGACGATCACAAAGCGATCATCTGATTCCAAAAGAAGCGGCTGCACGTTGCCGTAACGCGTGTAATTGCCTTCCAGGTCACGCCATTTCTGCTCGGTGGAAACATCGCTGTAATCGAACCAGTGGGGACCATGGCGGCCGCCTTTGCGGTACAAGCGCGAGAACCCACGGTAATGAATGTTGGCCGACGCTGGTCTTAGAATTGACTTGTGCACGGGAACGTGTAAATCCTCTGTCGCAAAGAAAACATAGTCCCAATAGATTTCCATGTTGGTGCGAATGCGCACTCGGAAATCACTCGTCAAAAACTTGCCAGTCAGATCGGCAACCACAAACTTCTTTTTGCCCATGGGGAAACTTAAATTCCCAAGGACCGTTTGCCACTTGCCCTTCTTGTCTAAAACTTGCAAGAAGGGCGGCGTAACTTTTAGCGCGTCCGACTGCGATAGAGCGACATTAATGCTGGCATCGGTTGGGAAGATCCAACCGTTCAAAAACAAGGTGATCTTTTTTGCTCTCGACTGGTCCCCTAAATCGAGGACCAAATCGTGCATTTGCGTAACGCCCTGGTATTTGGCCGGGACGAGATTGGCAACGTACACATCGTCCTCGGCGCGTAGCTGTGGCAGCAGATCGTTGCCTTCACCGTCGGTTACTGACTTTGGCAGTTGGCGTTTCCTGACCTCGAAGATTTCAAGCGGAGGAACCGGCGGCGGCACAAAGCGTTCATCGATAAACAGATCAAGCGAATCCGGGTGATCGATGGCCACCAGCTCCAATTTGTCGAAAAACGCTGTCTCCCAGAGTTCTTCGGTGATCTGCAAGGAATAGACACCCTTTTGGGCTTGCAGCCTCTCCCCCGGAATCCTGAAATAGTCTTGCGAAGAATTCGGAAAAGCGTAAGCCGTGGCCCCGCCCATGATGCCAAGCGGCATGCCCAGGGCGCTCCGCCACATGACGTCCGTCACAAACTCATACTCCCGGCCATTCCACGAGTAAACAAAAGCGCAGGAACCCTTCAGGGATTGCTCTTCGACCAGGTCCTGATTGCTGCCCGGGTAAAACAGGTTTTGCGCCACGCCGTTGGGCCACAGGATTCGCACCACATCCGCCTTCAACCGCCGTCCCAGACCGAAATGACTCATAGGTTTGTCGACGATGCGGATCTGGTAGAGGTCGCCGGCACGCACTTCCAGTTTAGCCCCGATGCCGAAGTGATTGTTCTTGCCGCTGCCGGATCTGAGGCCCAGCAGCTTGACTTTCAGATACTTGTTTGCATTGCCGCCATCGTTGCGTAGCAGCCGGACAGCACCATCGAAACCCGCAACAAAAAGGTCTAAGTCGCCGTCCTCGTTGTAATCGGCCACGGCCACGGAACGGCCGGAGTTTGGGCTTTGTGGCAAAAGCGAAGAGACGTCCTCAAACCTGCCTGCGCCGTCGTTGTGAAACAAACGCAGGCCGCTGCCTTCTGCGCTTGCGGAAATCGGTTCACCAGCCACCAAAAGGTCCAGGAAGCCGTCGTTGTCGAAATCGAGAAACTGCGCGTCCAGGCCAGCCACATTACGCAGCGCGCGAAACATGGCTTTGGAGCGCCGGTCTTCAGCGAAGGTGCCGTCGCTTTTGTTGCGGTACAAATGGTAGCGACCACCTTTGAGCGCGGTCACAAACAGGTCCAAAAAGCCGTCGTTGTTGTAATCGCCCACCGTTACGGCTCCCGAGCCGCCAGCGGTTCTAAGACCACTTTTCTCCGTGATGTCCTCAAAACGCCCCTGGCGCAGGTTGGTGAAAAGAAGGTTGCTGGCATTTTCATTGGCTACGAAAAGGTCCAGGTCGCCGTCTTCATCGAAATCGCCAAAGGCGGCATCGCGACTCTTAGCACCGCCGCCGGCCAGACCCATCTTCTCAGTCTGTTCGGTAAAGGTCCCGTCCGAGTTGTTGCGGTACAGTTGGTTCTGAGCAGCGTTAAGCAGGTACAAATCCAGATCCCCTTCGTGGTCGAAGTCGGCGAAAACAGCGGCCTGGGACGGCTGCGCCCTGGCCACACCGGCCGGGGCGGCCACATCCTGAAACTTGTCTTTCTCCACGTTGTGGTACAGCACGTTGGCAGAGGAATTCACGATGAACAGGTCCAGATACCCGTCGTTGTCGTAATCGGCAAAAATCGCGGCCTCGTCCTGGCCCGGGTGCCGAATGCCAGCCTGCTTGGCGATGTCGACAAATCTGCCGAAATCGTTCCTGAACAGGAACTGAACACTTTCCTTCTTGTCGGGCAAGTAGGTGGAAACGTAAAGGTCCTGGTCTCCGTCGTTGTCGTAATCGGCGGCGGCCACCACCGCGTTCGAGGCCTTGCCGTGGGCGACGCTCTGCACGGAATCCAGGCCAGCGCCGGCCGTGGCATCGGTGAAGTGCATGGTCTCCAAAATCGCCCCCTGCTGCTCCATTTGCAGCGAAATGTCCTGACTAAAGGTGAGAATGGGAGAGCCCATGAGCGGACCGCCCGCTCCCTTGAGCTCCAAAATCCCCCTCTGGTAGATAGGCGTCACCCTCAAAAAATTGTGAAAAATCATCGTCGGCACCGTGGCCTCGTCGGCTTTTGCCTGTAACATCAAAGCCAGCCCTTTCTCGAAGTACTCAACGGATTCTTTGGGCAGCTCTGGCATCTGTTGGCGCAAGGCTTCCATTTGCGCCGCCGCCTGATCGGTTTTGCCGTTATGCAACAGGGTTTGAACGAATTGAATTCGCGCTGCAATGTTGGCTGGCAGCTTTTCCACCACTTTCCGCAAATAGCCCTCACCACGCAGACGGAGCTGCTCATCATCGGACTTCGAGTAAAACTGCGCCAGCTTGTAAAGCGACTTTACGTGGTCGGGGTTGCTTTTGAGCGTGCCTTCCAGCATGCTGACGGCTTCGTCCTCTCGATGCGTTTGCTCATAGATCTCCGCCAGATTCAATCGAATGTCCGCGTCGTCAGGCTCGATTTCCAGCGCCTTTTTGAATTGAGATTCGGCCTCCGGGTATTTCGCCATGCGCATGTACACCAATCCAAGATTAGCGTAACCCAGGGCCTCCTTTGGCGCAATCTCGATCAGCTTCAGGAATTCTTTCTCAGCCTCGGCGAGCTTGTTTTCCTCCAGGTAGGCCAGGCCTACCGTTCGGATCGTCACCATATCCAGAGATTTCTGCCGCTCTGCCTCTTTCTTCTTGCCACAAGCCAAAAAAGACAAAGCCGTTACACCAACCAAACAAAAGACGACGCCAGTTTTGTTCTTGAGGTCAATCACCTTTTGATCCTTCCTTCCCTTAAAATGAACCCGTTGATCGACAGGATTCGAGCAGTCTCATCCATCCAGCAAGTCGTGTTGATCCTGTATTCCACGCAAATCAAAAATAAAAAATGCTAAACAAAAAGGCAAGCTAAAGAAGGGGCTGTTTTACAAACGGTATTTTGTTCTTATTCGGTCCAGAAGAGCACCCAATTTCCGGTATCTTGCCGCCATTTCGTGGGAAAAGGCCGATGGCTCCAGACCAGCCAAGTCTCCAAAGCACGCTTGAAACAAGGTGTGGCGGTGCGACCTTGCAAGAGATTTGCCGCTTCGGGTCTCTCCCTTTCCTAACACGCCTTGCACCGGATGCGTCTGGACTGAGTATTCCACCGCCTTCCGGAACAGGGTCAACGCCCGCTGCGAGTTTCCTTCCTTCCAGGCGACGTAGCCGTCGAAGGCGTAGGCCGGCACACTCTTGAAGTTAGAGGCAACGACCGCTTCAAAATAGTCCCGGGCCTGGTGGAGGTCGCCGCGGATAAGCGCAATGAGTCCCAAACTCAGCACCGGCTTGCTTTCTTCCTTGTTAATCTCCAGAGCCCGGTGAAACTCAGCCCCGGCCGCGTCAATATCAAAAAAGTCTGGCTCTTCGAAATCCAGGTAGAGATTTCCAAGCTGAAAATGCACACGCGCGCTGTTCGGATTGATTTCTTCCAAACGCTTCCAGGTTTGTTCAGCACTGTCCACTTTGCCCAATTCAAGGTAGATGTTGCCCAGGTAGTAGAGGGCGTCTTCATGTTTGCCATTGAGATCGAGCGCTCTGCGGTAGTCGGCGGCCGCGCTGGGCAAATCGCCAACGATGCGCCCCCGGGTCGCTCTTCGGTAAACCTGCCAGAATTGTTGAATGGTCTCTTTCCGGGCATCTGGCAGTCCACCCTGACCGGTTTGAGAGCCATCTTTAGAGGTTCTAAACTTCAAGAAGGCAATTCCTACCAACAGAGCGAAAAACACTGAAGCAAGCAGGATTACACCTCTGTTCATCGTAGAACTCTCATATCATTGCAAATCCACTTTTTGCCTAATCTTCGCCCTGACTTGCAAGGCGCAAAAAATCTATATCGCTTTAACAACCACGATGGTAATGTCATCTGCTTGTTTGACGGGGCCCGTAAATTCATTTATGCTGGCGCAAATGCTGTCAATGATTTTCCTTGCACTCAACTGTTTATTCTCCTTTACCGTCTGCTGCAATCTTTTTTCTCCCAACATCACTTCGAGTTCATTTTCAGCCTCTGTTACGCCATCCGAATAAATGACCACCAGTTCCCCGGGGGAAAGTGTAATGCCACCCTCTTCAAACGGGTAATCTGGCAACATCCCCAAAATGGGGCCACCGAGGGTTAATTCGTGAAAATTATTTGCGTTATCCAAATAATAAGGAAAATTATGTCCGGCATTGACATATTGGAAAATACCGTTTTGAGAATCCAGAACGGCATAAAACAGAGTGACAAATTTCTCTGGATCTGTACTAAGATACAAAAGGTGATTGGATTTTGAAACACACTCTGTGAGCGAAGGGCTGGTTAAAGCCTGCCCCCTCAAGGTGGCCTGTAGATTAGACATCAACAGAGCCGCCGGGATGCCTTTGCCTGAAACATCGCCTAAAGCAATGCCCCAACGATGCTGGTTGATCTGAATGAAATCAAAATAGTCGCCGCCAACCTCCCTGGCCGGGTAACTGATGCCAGCCAAGTCGAATCCTTTTACCTGCGGGCTCTCCTTGGGCAGTAACCGCATCTGGATTTCACGAGCCCTCTCTAAATCTTGTTCCAGGCGCCGAAGCTCTAATTCCTGTTCAAAAAGTCTGGCATTTTCAATGACCTGTGAGGATTGCGAAGCAATGATTGAGAGCATTTTTTGGTCGTCCTCTGTAAAAGTCTGGCTGGCCAATTTGTTAAATAGAATAATCGCCCCGATCAGCCTGGCGCGAGCAATTAAGGGAACGCCCAACACCGACCTGATGTCATCGGCGCCATGCCTAAATCCCCGAAAACGCCTGTCTTGTTTCAAGTCTTGAATGATTAGCGGCTTCTTGTGTTTGATTAACCAGCCGCTTAGACCTTCCCCCAGCCGATAGGGTTTTTTGCCCTCTTCGGTATTCCCACGACGAATAAGCGTCTTGAAAAGCCCTGCGTCATTTTCTGACACCAAAAATATAGCCCCTTGTTCCGCCCGTAATGACTTGATGCAATTCTTTACCACCCGGTCTAAGATGTCGCTGAGTTTCATAGACGAGCAAATCGTGCGGGCCAACTCATTCAACACGGACAGCTCTTCCAGCGCCCTTTTGAGCCTTCGATTTTCTTCAATCAACGATTTGACTTCGTCGGTCGATGAAAAGCCTTTGCTCACCATGTTCAAACTCCTGGCGTGAGTTCTCTACTTTCTGGATTTCGCTAAGAGCTTCCGCAATCCGGTGCAACCAGATTGCTTTAAGCGTCGGAAACGCCCCAGCAATCGAGACGATTGCGTTACGTACCGTAGAGCGTTTCCCAAAAGGTCAAACAATTTTTACAGCAATCATGGCAATGTCATCGCTTTGCGGGGCACCCTGGGTAAAGTGTTGCAGACTTTCTTTGACGTGTTGCACGACTTCTCCAGCCTTATTTGAAGCCACTTCAGCCACCGCCTTTTTCAAACGGGTCTCCGCAAACATTTCACCCTGTGCGTCGAAAGCTTCGGTCACACCATCGGTATAAATTACCAGGAGATCTCCCGGGTGTAAGTGAATCTCTCTCTCTTTGTAGGCAGCCAGGCTTGTCAGCCCCAAAGCTGGCCCGGGCAATTCTAACATTTCACAGCTATGATCTTGACTGTTGTAGAACAACAAAGGGGTATGCCCGCCGTTCGAATATCTCAATGTATTCTGCTTGAAGTCAAACACCAGAAACAGAATGGTCACAAACATTTCCCGCGGCAAAATAGGACCCAAAACAGAGTTCATTTCTGCCAGAACCTGATCTGTAGATTTGAATTTGTGAGTAATGGAATGCAGAACACCCTTTGCCAGGGTCATAATCAAAGCGGCAGAGGCACCGTGTCCCGACACGTCTGCCTGGACCACTGCAAACTTATCTTCATCCAGAAGGAAATGATCGTAGTAGTCACCCCCGACCTCGTCGGCCGGATTAAAGTAGCTGCACATGTCAAGATGAGGAAGTTTTGGAGTTTCCTTTGGCAACAAACTCAATTGAATTTTGCTGGCCATACCAAGTTCATGTTCCATGCGTTTTTTCTCCAGCGCCTCCTCCTGGAGTTGAGAATTCCGGATAAGCTGGCCCGACTGGGCGGCGATGATCGAAAGCAGTCTCAGGTCATTTTTGCGAAAAGGCTCATGCGTTTTCTTGTTGGTAACCATGAGAATGCCGATCAGCTTGGCTTTGAAGCGAATGGGAACGCAGAGTACCGAGCGAATCTGTTGCCGTTCCTGTTCGGTTGCGTTGAAGCGAGAATCCGTGGCCAGGTCTTCTATCATGAGGGGCTCCTGATGTTTCAATACCCAACCAGTAATGTGCACACCAACTTTGTAGGTGAGCAAACGGCTTCTCTGGTCCGCCTGCCGAATCAGCGTTCTTAAGGGAACATCTTCCCGCTCGGTGACAAGCAATATAGCCCCCTGTTCTGCTTTCACAGACTTAATCGACTTCTCGACGATAATGTCCAACATCTGGTCTACTTCCAGTGATGAGCTTGCGGCGATGGCCAGCTCATTCAAAACGGTAAGCTCCTCGACGGCTGATTGTAACCGCTGAACCTCATGTTGCAGTTGCGAGATTTTTTGCTCAGCCTCTGAATTCTCTTTTGTCCCCAACGGAACACTCGATTTTAACATAGTATGACCTATCTGGGGTTCACTGTTCAGCCTTCAGGCTGCTTACGCAAACTGTCGCTTGAACACCTGGGTTTTCGTTTGTCTTTATTTTGGCACCAGCAATTTTTAAAAGTTAAGAAATAATAACGAAAGCATCAACTATTTATCGTATTACGTCTCATTTCTTGCATCGGTCAGGCCAGTCATCCGGCGGCTGCCTTTTGGCGTCAACTTAACGGGCGTCTAACC
>JBHHYI010000177.1:0-8723 GCA_046757525.1 bacterium
GCGTAACCAGGTTGAGCAAGTCTCGCGGTGCCATGCCGAATATTTCAAAAGGGAACTCTTTCACAAAGGGAGAATCGAGAATGGAAGTGAGGGGATCGAGTTCTTCGTCCACTTTCAGAGAAACCAGATCGTCGAAAGAGGTATCCAAAGCATGGGCCAACAACATCAATTTCTCTGGCTTGGGATACTTCTTGCCCTTCTCAATTTCGCTCAAAAAGGAAATTGACAACCGGGTTTTCTCAGCCAATTCTTTTAAAGAATACCCCTTTTTCGCCCGGTACTGCTTCAGTTTCAACCCCAAAATAAATCGTAGATTCTCGGCGTTCATGATCATTTTGCGTTCCCGGTAAAGAAATCTGCTCTGAAATAATTTTTCTAACCCGAATAATTCAGCCTAAATATAACCATAAATTCCACAAATAGCCAGAGTTTTTTCACTTGCAGCGAATTTTACGCACTTTCCGCTTATTGAAAATATACTCTTATTGCGAATTATATTAAATTAGCGTAATTTCGCTAAAATTTCTTGATTTTTTAAAATACCGTCATTACATTCAACCAGCAAGCACCTTTGAAGCTTGGCTCAGGTTGAGCAATAGACATTCAAACCAGGGAGCAAGATGCTATGGAAAACATCGATAATATTGAAGTTCTTGGGGACAATCCACCCGAATTCTTTCAAGTCTTAACCCCGGAGGCGCTGCAATTTGTCGCCGCGCTGCACCGGGAGTTCTCCACCACGCGCGCTAAGTTGCTGGAAAAGCGCGTTGCCAGACAGGCTGCCATCGATGCCGGCATCATGCCGGACTTCTTGCCCGCGACCCGGCACCTGCGCCAGGACACGTCCTGGAAGGTAGCTCCGGCGCCGTCAGATTTACAAAAGCGCTGGGTTGAAATCACCGGGCCTGTGCAGCGCAAGATGATGATCAATGCCTTGAATTCGGGCGCCGACGTCTTTATGGCTGACTTTGAAGATGCCAATTCGCCCACCTGGTACAACGTGGTGCAAGGGCAAATCAATCTGCGCGACGCGGTCAATGAAACCATCACCTTTTCAAGTCCCAATGGCAAGCATTACCGGCTAAACGAGGTCACTGCCACCCTTCTGGTCCGGCCGAGGGGTTGGCATCTCAACGAAAAGCACGTACTGATCGACGGCAAGCCCATTTCAGCTTCGTTGTTCGATTTTGGCCTGTATTTTTTTCACAATGCCAGAGCGTTGCTGGAAAAAGGCACGGGTCCCTACTTTTATCTGCCCAAATTGGAAAGCCACCTGGAAGCCCGCCTCTGGAACGAGGTCTTTGGGTTGGCACAGGACGAACTGGGCATTCCCCGGGGAACCATAAAAGCTACGGTGCTTATTGAGAACATTTTGGCCGCTTTTGAAATGGAGGAAATCCTTTACGAGCTAAGAGACCACTCCGCCGGGCTCAATGCGGGTCGCTGGGACTACATTTTCAGCGTGATCAAGAAGTTCAGGAACCTGCCTGATTTTGTCTTGCCCGACCGCGCCCAGGTGGGCATGACCGTACCGTTCATGCGAGCCTACACCGAGCTTCTGGTCAAAACCTGTCACCGCCGCGGCGCCCATGCCATCGGCGGCATGGCGGCGTTCATTCCCAGCCGCAGAGACCCTGCAGTCAACGAAATCGCCCTGACCAAAGTGACCGAAGACAAAGAGCGCGAATCTGTAGACGGTTTCGACGGCACCTGGGTCGCCCATCCCGATCTGGTGCCGGTGGCGCGAGGCCCGTTTGCACAGATTTTGAGGGACCGGCCGCACCAAAAAGAGCGCCTGCGAGAACAGGTGCAGGTGGGCGCTCGCAACCTCCTGAACTTCAAAATCTCCGGCGGTGAAATCACCGAAGCCGGCCTGCGCAACAACGTCAGTGTGGCCTTGCAGTACCTGGAATCGTGGTTGAGAGGTACTGGCGCCGTGGCCATTTACAATCTCATGGAAGACGCAGCCACCGCGGAGATTTCCCGCTCCCAGGTCTGGCAATGGCTGCACAAAGAAAGCGCACAGCTTTCCGACGGTCGGCCGGTAACCCCGGAATTATACGATCGCATTGTGCCGCAGGAAATGAATAAAATAAAATCCGTTGTTGGCGATGACTTGTTCGCTGCGCGAAAATACGAACTGGCGAGTCAACTGTTCGATCAGTTGGTGACGGAAAACAAGTTTGCAGATTTTTTAACTCTCATTGCCTACACACACTTAAACTGAGGAGATCCACCATGAGTCAGCATCGAAGTGTCGAAGAAATAAAAAAGAGCTGGCAGATCGACGAACGCTGGCAAGGGATTAAACGCCCTTACACCGCTGAAGACGTGGACAAATTGCGCGGTTCGGTCAAGGTCGAATACACCCTGGCGCGCATGGGTGCGGAGAGGCTGTGGTACCTGCTACACACCGATGACTACCTGCCGGCCCTGGGCGCCTTGACCGGCAACCAGGCCATCCAGCAAGTGGAAGCCGGCCTCAAGGTCATCTATTTGAGCGGCTGGCAGGTTGCAGCCGACAACAACACCGCCGGCAAGATGTACCCGGATCAGAGTCTGTATCCGGCTGACAGCGTGCCCAACGTGGTGCACCGAATCAACAATGCGTTCATGCGAGCGGACCAAATCCAGAAGTCGAGTGGCCGTAAGAACGGGCGCTACTGGTTTGCCCCAATCGTCGCGGACGCCGAAGCCGGTTTCGGCGGCCCGTTAAACGCCTTGGAGCTCATGAAAGGCATGATCGAGGCCGGCGCCGCCGGGGTCCACTTCGAAGACCAGTTGTCCTCGGCCAAGAAGTGCGGGCACATGGGCGGCAAGGTGCTGGTGCCGACCAAAGAAGCCATTCACAAGTTGGTCGCCGCGCGCCTGGCTTCGGATATTTTGGACGTGCCAACCGTGCTCATTGCCCGCACCGACGCCAACGGGGCCTTCTTACTCACCAGCGACATCGACCCGCAAGATCGCGAATTGCTCACCGGTGAACGCACCACCGAAGGATTCTTCCGCATTCGGGGTGGCATCGACGCGGCCATTGCCCGCGGCCGGGCCTATGCCCCATACGCCGACATGATCTGGTGTGAGACCTCCAAACCCGATCTGGCTGAGGCAAAAAAATTTGCCACAGCCATTCACCAGGAATTCCCGGGCAAACTCCTCAGTTACAATTGCTCGCCTTCGTTTAACTGGTCGGCTAATTTGGACCCAGCGACCATCGCCAGGTTTCAAACTGAATTGGCGGCCATGGGCTACAAATTTCAGTTCGTGACCCTGGCGGGATTTCACGCCTTGAACCTCGGCATGTTCGACCTGGCCCGAACCTACAAAAACGAAGGCATGGCGGCTTACGCCCGCTTTCAGGATCTGGAGTTTGAACACGAACGCGGCAACGGCTACACGGCCACCACGCACCAGAAATTTGTCGGCGCCAGCTATTTTGACGTCATCGCCCAGAAAATCGTTGGCGACGACTTCTCCACCGGTGCGCTTTCTGGCTCTACCGAAGAGGAGCAGTTTACGCAAGTCCCGGCCGAGCTGGAGATGGTCGTCTAAGTGTTCATTGATGTTAGCAGTAACCGGAGTGACGGCATCGGCGGTCGGGCTACTATGCGAAAGATTGGGGCACAAGTGAAGTTGTCATTGACGTACCAACGATGTTGGAGAATCGTAAAAAGAATAATTTTGTCCTCAATCATTTTGTCTTTTTGGGTTCCGGCCTGGTTTGGGTTAGGAATTATTCAAAAAAACTAAACTAAACTTTGCTAAAAAACCACAATGTTGTCGGCGTGTAGTACGGAGCCGCTTAACGCGACGGCAGCGGAAATACCACCGTGATTTCAAACCGATTCTCTGATAATTGCGGTGAAAGGCTGCCCCCTAATTTTTCGGTCAGCTCCTTTACGATAGCCAGGCCCAGGCCCGAACCGCTCACTGTCTCGGAACTATTTGCCCCACGATAAAAAGGCATAAACAGTCTCTCGGCCGGAATCGCAATGAGGCCCTTCAAATGATTGGAAATCTTGATGGCCAGCGATTGGTTTTGCAGAAAGAGCTCCGTGCGAATCGGCCGGGTCAGGTCGCCATATTTTAGAGCATTGTTCCAAAGGTTGTCCAAGATTTGCGACAACCGTTCGGGGTCGGTCTCCAGTTCCAGCCGGTCGTCAACCTGGCTGTCTAAAATGGCCTGCACCTGACGCACGGCGGCTTTATGGGCGAAAAAGCTGTGCTCCTCTAAAAAGAATTTGTGGACGTTGATTGCTTTGAGCTGCGGTTTGTAGGTCGGTTCCCGAATTTGCGCCAGTTGCAGCATGTCATTGGTGATTTTGATCACCCGGTTCAGGTCTTTTTTCACCGTCGGTAAAAGATGCTTTTGCTGCTCCTCGGAGAGGACATGCGTAAATTCCACAATATCCAAAAAGCCTCGTATGGAAGTCAAAGGAGATTTGATTTCATGAGAGGCATGCGCAATGAGTCGTTGTCGGGCCGCGTTACTTTCCTCCAGCCTCTTGATAAGCCGCTGGATTCGTTGCGACATGTCGTTAAAGGTTTGCGCCAGAAACCCGATTTCATCCTCTTCTCGGTCCTCGAGACGGACGTCAAATTGGCCATTGGCGATTTTACTTACGCCGCTTTTCAAGCGATCCAATCGCATGTTTAGATAGGCCACTAAGCGCCAACCGATGACCACAGACACAGCAATCACCACCAGGCCACAGATCAAAAAACTGAAAAAGACGCGACGCAGGATAGGTGTATTCCTCATCTGTAAATGGATCTTGATGGCATGAAAAGACGAGTGCGGGTTGGGATTGTAATACGTATGAGTGAAACCGGTAAACGCCTCTTTCCCCTGAATCTGGCGGGACTGTTCGCTCACAACCAGGCCTTGTAACGGTGAATAGGTTCCGGTTATCCAGTTCCCGGATTTGTCGAACAGCTCTACGTTGTATTCAAAATACATGGAGTCGATTTTCGCTTTGATCGTTGCCACAGGCGTATCGTGTTGAAAAGCCTGGTCCAACACTCTGAACAGGCGCATGATGCGCGGCGCTTCCAGCTCACGGGCGAGATCTATGATCGCATTTCGAACCAACAAGGTGTTTACAAGCGCGAGGATGGCAAAAAGGATTAGCGACACGCCGGCAACAATAGAAATCACTCGCGGGTACAATGATTTGGAAAACATTGCCTACTTGCCGAATTTGTAACCGATCCCGAAGACGGTTTTAATATACCGGGGGGATTTGGCCTCGGTCTCGATTTTACTGCGCAACCGCGCGATATGAGAATCTAAAGTGCGACCATACCCCTCATAGTCGTACCCCATGACCATTTCGATGAGCTTATCCCGGCTAAAAACGGCGCCCGGCTGCTGAATCATGATTTCCAATATTTTGAATTCCGTTGGCGTCAGCTCGATCTCTTCCCCGCGTACTTCCACGCGCCGGGTTTCTAAATCCAGGGAAATCTCGCCATAGACTATCGGAGCCGCCGACGCCGTCGCCCCGGTTGCAAGCTCACTTCTTCGCATTAAAGCCTTGATGCGGGCGACCAGCTCCATCATGTCAAACGGCTTGGTGAGATAGTCGTCCGCTCCGGCCTTAAACCCCACCAGCTTATCGACGATTTCGGAACGGGCGGTCAGCATCAGAATCGGCGCCCTGGTTTTTTGCCGGATCTTTGGGATGATTTCCGGCCCATCTTCGTCCGGCAGCATCCAATCGAGAATAATGACATCTACGCTTTGGAGTTTGTCCAGACTTAAAGCGGATTGAGCATCAGGCACTGCGTGAACTTCTAAGCCAAACAGTTGCAACTGCACGCTGATCATTTGAGAAATGCCCGGCTCATCTTCAATTAGAAGAATCTGTTTCATTATCCCTCATAGCTTCTTTTCGAATTAAGCGCTTACCGCCAAACTTGACCTGAAATTTTGTTAGAACAATTTACGAAAAAGGACTCTGGATACATAGCAAAATTTCTCGGGCAAGAAATTTTCAAGATCGCTGCAACATTTTCTCAACAAGTTCTCCCAAATGCGGTCGGGAAATACCCCGAGAAAGTAGGGCCGTCAGGGACGGCCTCTAACCAACTACCGATAGAGATGGTTCGGGACCGCCAAACCGTCTGAAAACCATTTCCTGATCACCTTTCCAAATATCCGGTTGAAAAAGCTTTCTCGCAAAGCAAAATAATGTAACATCTTCTAAACAGTTTTGCAACCATCTTTCAATGTCTCTGTAACACATTTCAGTTATTTTTATCTTATATTTCCCCATGACAAATTTATTCTCGATAGCGGGTTTTTAGCTGAGAGGCTTCTAAAATTTGAAAGGAGGTGACATCAAAAAACGAATTGTCATGCAAGTAATCAAAACCTTATAACACTTAACAACAGGAGTTATTACAATGAAAAGATCAATGATTTCTCTCATCGCTGCCTTGATGACGCTTTATGGCTGTTCGAACAATCCTGCAGACAGCACAGAAACTACTTTGACGGAGAACGAAGAACAATTAATCGTTGCCGCCGAGCTCTCTCAAAACAGCGGCGGCACCATGGCCGAAATAGAGATGGCCGCCGAGGTTACCAGCGAAGCAGCGTTGAGCCTGGCCAAAAGTGCCGGCCTCGATACAGCCATTACCAATGGGTGGATTACATACACACTCAGTCTGTCCTTTTTTGCTGCGGATGGACAAGAACAAAACATCTATATAGATGGCCAAACCGACCGCATCGTTTGGGCCGGTGCGCTTGCTGGCAGCTACGCCCCCGAAACGGGTCGCCAGGAGATCAACCTCAACAAGAACAGCGATCTTGAAATTACCGGAATTACCACAGGGTTAATGAAAATCAACGGCACTTCTACCAACAATTCCTCTTACAAGTTCACGGGGCCGAGAACCAATCTCGACGTTCAGGTAGAAAGCAGCATTCTCATTCAAGACGTGGTCATCGACAAGAATTCCAGCGCCAAACTCCCTTTGTCCGGGCGTTTGGAGGCTTCGCTCAAAGGCACCTTTACCAAGGAAGGCGTTCTGCAACAAAAGGATGTTAAATACAACATCAACTTCACAGTTGAATTCAAAGGCGGCTCCGAGGTGACGGTCACGTTACCGAGCGGCAACCAATTTACCGTCAATTTAGTTTCGGGAGAAGTATCCTAACCCAACTTCGACACTTAAATCTGTAAGTTCAGTATTTACAATAGAAGTTATCGAAAGTTTTCACTACATTTTGTGATTTTTAGTCAATCTTGAGGGTAATGTTAATCCCAAATGTTGCAATAGGATTCTTTGATGTTCATCGGGTTTTGCAACACAGGACAGTTTGATTTCTACTCCGTTTTTGGTCGGTAAAATGACATCGGTTAATTTGATTCTTTTGAATTCGTTTATGATTTTTCTGGGTTCGTTACCCAGACCACTGGTTTTGCACATCTGTGCCAGACATTTCCAGAGCACGTAGGCTAAGAAACAGACCATGATATGCGCCTGCACGCGGGTCTCTTTTTGATGCCAGATCGGTCTGAGAACCAGGTCGTTTTTTTGGATTCGAAAGGCCGCCTCAACATCGGTGAGGTGAATATAAGCGTGCCAGAGTTCTTCGGCTGACCAGTCGGTGATATTGGAGCGCAACATATAGCATCCTTGCGTCAGTTGCTGCCAACTTTGCCGGTCTTTGTTTTTACGCCAGGTTAAGGTCAGTTGATCGTTTTGTTGCTCTTTTACCACTTTGATCTCAAACAGAGCAGAAGCCCGGCTGTTGCGCCCAAGTAAGCGTCCGATCCGACGTTCAGCCACACCCGGGTCTTTGAGGCGGCCCTTCTGGCAGGAAGTTTGAATCTTTTCGAGTTCTTTGTCAATATTGCTACTAAAACGTTCAAGGATGGCTTGCTCTTTTTCCTTGCGTGCCAAACTGCGACAAAGGATGAACGTTTCTTCTCCTGCATCGGGGGGCGCACATTTCTTGACTTCAAGCCCTTCATGGATTTTTTGCCAACCAGAAGACAGAAGTTCACGTTCGAACTGCTTCAGCAGGCTCTTGGGGCTGCCAATGATATAGCGACGATTCTTCTGTTTGAGGAACTCAATGTTCTCGTCGCTGACCATGCCGCGATCCATCACCCAGATGCGCTCGGCTGCGTCATAACGCGCTTCCATCTTCTCGACGATTTCTTCGACTGTGGTGCTGTCGTTACGATTACCGTCAAAGACTTCGTAGCCCAGGGGAATGCCTTCTCTGGTGACCACTAAAGCAATGCAAACTTGCTTGCAATCTGGGCGCTGGTCTCGGGAATAGCCACGTTTGGCCTGAGGATTGCTTGCTGCCTCGCCTTCGAAATAGGTCGAGGTGACATCATAGAGCAGCAAATCGTACTGGATATCGAAGAGTTCACCAAAGCGCTCTTTCAAGTGTTTCTCAAGCGACTCTTTGTATGGCAGAAGCTTGTCGAGGGCCCGGTACAGCCGGTTGTCATAGACCAGCTCATTGGGGATGCCCATCAAATCCGCCAACGCGGTGTGGCCGTAGAAATGTTCCGCAATATAGAGTTCGCTTTTGGGCTCACAGAATCGGGCAATGGTCAAAACACAAGCCAAATCTGCCCAGGGAATCTTCTCTCGACCCGGTGGCATCACCTGACGAAAAAACTCAAGCAGACCCAGGCGCTTCAGAAGTTCCAGCGCCAGCCATCGGTCAGGCGCCCGACTGAAACGTCGCC
>JBHHYI010000178.1:0-8702 GCA_046757525.1 bacterium
AGTTATTGGTTTTCGTGGTTTGGTTTTGCCCCCTGTCTGATTGCTCTAACGCTTCATTCCCCTTGAGGGTTCGAAATCATAAAGCAACAACCTCTACTTCCATGCGTTCTTTCACGTCCGGCGCATGCCCATAGGCGTCAACCTAAGAGGTTTGCAGAGCTATAAGCGCGACTCCTCTGGGGCTGTCCCAAAAGGGCCATTTTTGTGTCATTCCCTGCGGAAGCGGGAATCTATAACCTGTTGATTTTCTGGATTCCTGCTTCGGTCATCCGGCGGCTGCCGGACGACTGATTCGCAGGAATGACAAATCAAGGCTCTTTTCCGACTTTTTGGACAGCCCCCGCCATTGGTAGAGAAAATTCGCTTCGGTAGGCATCTCGGACTCCTCGAAGCAGAGCTTCTCAAGCAAGTGCGTGCCCAAACTGGAGTTTGGGCACGAGAGCTACGGCTTAAGTTTTCGCCCATTGGCAGCCGCCGATTCCCTGGTAGTAGAAACCGGTTGTCTTGGAGAAAGTCGGTTTCTTGATTTGGTTCTGCTGACACCATGCAGGAATGACATTCATTAGGCCAATAGATGAAGTTCACAATAGTTTAGTTACAAGTCGTATTTCCTTTTAACAGATTCACTGGAACTCAATAAAACTAAAAATTCGTCGGGATTGAGAATTGGTACAATTTCTTTAGGGAAACAGTCCTTGTTGCGGGTTATTAAATAACTGCAATTCACCTCCAGCACAGAATAATGTTTACGCTGCAGAAAAATATCCAGTAGAATATTTATGTCAAAGCAAAGCGACTTCCAAGATATTTGTCCTCGAGAGGCTGTTTGTATTTTTCTTCGATGTCTTTTTTCCTGGACGAGTTGTGTAGAACGCCGGCTAATTCCGAGAGAATCGGCGTGGGACTTACTTCTTGATTCTTTTTCTTCGAAATCATTTGAAAATAATTGGAAACTAACTTGGATAAACTTACACCCTGTTATTGAGCGTAATTTTTGGCTTGCCGAATAGTTTTCTCATCCATTCTTAAAGTTAATTTCGTTTCCATGCTTGTCTTCGTGAATTGACGTATAAATCATACAAATATATACGGCTAAAAACAAGCAAAATATTCACCAGGCGTTTTTGCACAATGAGGAGTTCCACGGCAGGAGGGGAGTAGAAACGTGGCTACCTTTACAACGTACCTTTGCCAATCCAAATGCAAATAGCAAGCCCGGCGGCCTTGACCACCGGGCTACGGTTTAGCTCTTTAGAATCTGCACGATCTCGGTAACCATCTTTTTGGCGTCGCCGAAAATCATCATGGTCTTTTCGTTGTAAAACAGCTCGTTGGCTTCACCGGCAAAGCCGGGCGAGAGGCTACGCTTGACGATCATCACCGTGTGCGCCTGGTCCACGTTGAGGATGGGCATGCCGTAAAGGGCACTGCCTTTTTTGTAGCGCGCAGCCGGATTGATGACGTCGTTGGCGCCGATGACCAGCGCTACATCGGTGTCCTGGAAATCGTCGTTGATTGCGTCCATCTCGAAGAGCAGATCGTAAGGGACGTTGGCTTCGGCCAGCAGCACGTTCATGTGACCGGGCATGCGCCCGGCGACCGGGTGGATGGCATACCTCACTTTCATGCCGCGATCCATGAGAATGGTGGCCATCTCATGCAAAACATGCTGCGCCTGAGCCACCGCCAGGCCATAGCCCGGAACGATGATAACCGACTGGGCATTGTCGAGCATCATCACAGCATCGTCGGCGGTGTAGCGCGTCACCCGTTTCTGTTCGGCAGTGCCGCTGGCCACGCCGCCATCGCTGCCCACTGCGGCAAAAAGCACATTGCCCAGGGAGCGGTTCATAGCCTTGCACATGATCTGGGTCAGAATGATGCCGGAAGCGCCCACCAAAGCGCCACTGATGATGAGCACATTGTTGGAGATCACAAAGCCGGTGGCCGCGGCCGCCAGGCCCGAGTAGGAATTCAGAAGGGAAATCACAACCGGCATGTCCGCCCCTCCGATGGGGATGACCGAAGTCACCCCAAGAACGCCCGACGCCGCAATGACCACCAACAGCAACGGCATCATGGCTGGATTCAACACAAAAACTACGCCAGCCGCCAGAATCACTACAATCAAGAAAGCGTTCACGAAATGCTGCATCCGATAAACAATGGGAGCACCGCGCAGGATCCCCTGCAATTTCGCGTAGGCAATGAGGCTGCCCGTGAAGGTGACCGTGCCAATCAGCAAACTCAAGACGATGGTCGACAGCACGTTCAATGGCATCTCACCTGCGTGCTGGAAATACTCGGAACTTGCCACCAGTGTCGAAGCACCGCCGCCGAATCCGTTGAACAGGGCCACCATCTGCGGCATGGCAGTCATTTGCACCCGTTTCGCGGCCACAGCGCCGATGCCCGAACCGACCACCAGTCCAATGATGATGTAAGTGAAATCGAGAATGTGCCGGTCAAGCAGGGTCACAACCACGGCGAGAAGCATGGCGATCATGGCCAACAAGTTGCCCCGCCGGGCAGTTCTGGGGGAACCAAGATTCTTTAGGCCTAAAATGAACAATACCGCCGAAATCAAGTAAACCAAATTAGTAATCGTTGCCATCTTCGAGTCTTCCTTCCTTATTTTTTCTCTTTCTTTTGTTTAAACATTTCCAACATGCGATCCGTAACCATGAAACCACCAACCACGTTGATGGTAGCAAAAATAACCGCAACAAGCCCCAACATGGTCGCCAAGAAGGTGTGCCCGGTTCCGGTGCTCAAAATCGAGCCCACCAGGGTGATTCCGGAAATTGCATTGGAACCGGACATGAGGGGCGTGTGCAGCAGTGGCGGTACCTTGGTGATGACCTCAAAACCGACAAATATCGCCAAAACAAAAATGTAGATTGAAATCAAAATAGCTTCTGACATGGCATCAATTCTCCTTATTTAAAGATATTCGCACCATTTCGTTGACGATTTCTCCATTGTGCGTAATGCAAGTACCTTTTGTAATTTCATCCTCAAAATCTAAACCAGAGCCGGTACCCGAAAAAATTTGCTTGAACAAATTGATGATGTTCTTGGAATGCATTTGACTGGCATGAATGGGAACCGTGCGCGCCAGATTGACCGCACCGAATATGGTGACCCCGTATTTCTCAACCACCTTGTTGGCCTCCGACAAAGCGCAGTTGCCCCCTTCGGCAACTGCCAGGTCCACGATGACCGAACCTGGCTTCATCGTTTTGACCATTTCTTCGGTAACCAGCAGCGGTGAAGGCTTGCCGAATATCTGCGCCGTGGTAATCAAGGCATCGACTTTTGGCAGACGCGCGCTAATCGCCTCCAGTTCTTTTTTGAGAAATTCCTCGGACTGCTCCTTGGCGTACCCCCCTGCGGTTTCCACTTCCTCTGGTAGTTCCATCTCCACAAACTGGGCGCCGAGACTTTCCACCTGCTCCTTCACCACCGGGCGCGGGTCAAAGGCTTCGACTCTAGCGCCAAGACGTTTGGCAGTAGCGATCGCTTGCAGACCGGCCACACCAGCACCGAGGACAAACACCGTGGCCGGCGGAATAGTACCCGCGGCTGTCATGAGCAACGGAAAGAATTTGCCCAGGTGATCCGCTGCGACTAACACGGCCTTGTAGCCAGCCACCGTAGACATGGAACTCAGAATATCCATGCTTTGGGCTTTGGTTATCCGTGGCAGGTACTCCATGGCAAAGGAGGTAATGCGGCGCTTGAGCAGTCTGGGCACCACTTGCGAATGTATCATGGGCGGCAACGAACAGATAAGCACCGCGCCTTCCTTTAGCAGGTCTATCTCATGCTTTCTTAAAGCCGTGTTCTCCCGGGGCGCTTGAAATTTCAACACGGCATCGACTCCCGCATACAATTCCGCAGGGTTTCTTACTATGGTAGCCCCCGCCGCTTCATACTCCGCATCTTCAAAAAAGGCCTTGGAACCGGCTCCGGTTTCAACAAAAACCTCGTGCTGGTCTTTCTTTAACAGGGGGACCATAGACGGGACTACCGCAACGCGGGTTTCATCATGTTGAATCTCCCTTGGAATTCCGATTTTCAATTTAAACCTCCTTCATGTAAAGGTTGGAACAGTTAATCAGATTTAATCGACTTTTTGACAGCTACAACGACAGAATTTGGCCAGTGTTCAAATATCGGGCCAGGAAATCTAAAAACCGTGCTTATTCCATTAAGCATAAGTCTTTAATTTTATTTAGCATTATTATCATTGGATTCTTTTGACACTTGCTCAAGCAAAAAAATTTTCTCAAATTCAGGAATTCTAACAGCATTTTTCTCTTTTTTAAGAAAATAGACAAGAGACTCTTTGACAAAAAGACCGTCTCACCCTTCGATCTCCACCATCAGGCCAATCTCACCAAGCACGCCGGCAACCCGGAAACAGTCGTCAAACTCCCCTTGAAAGGCCACCGCTTTGCCCTTAAAATGAGCTTCCATGGTGATGCGTGTGGCATCAACCACGGAGCAACCGGTCGCCTTTTGCACCTGCAGAATCACCTCGTCAAAGGTATGTATGTCATCATTGAAGAGGACGACCTTCCACGGCCTGGCAACCCGGGGCTTTTTTTGTGCAGATTTTGTTTTTTCAGGTATGGTCTCAACAGACATCAAAGATCTTCCAATAAAGCGTCCAGGATTTTTTTGTTGGCTTTGGGGAAGGCGTAGTTGGGCAAATCGTGTGGACTGACCCAACTCCAATCGATGGCGTTCCTGGGTTGCGGAACGCCCCGCACAAGTTGGCACTGAAAGGAAAACAGGGTAATGCGAAAATGCGTGTAGGCGTGCTTGACCGTTAAAAAGGGTCCCTGCACGCGAATGCCGATGTTCATCTCCTCCCGGATTTCTCTGACCAAACAGGCTTCCAGAGTTTCCCCGGGCTCCTGCTTTCCTCCTGGGAATTCCCACAGTCCACCCAACAGCCCCTCTTTGGGGCGCTGGTCGATGAGAATCTTGCCCTGGTTCCAGATGATGCCAACCACAACATTGAAGTGTGGCTTCTCTTTGGCCGGTGCCTTAACCGGCAAGCGGGAGGGGTCCTGCATCGTCTGGTACGCCTGACAGAAAAAGCTGATCGGACAGCAAGGGCATTGGGGATTTTGCGGTGTGCAGATGAGAGCCCCCAGCTCCATCATGCCCTGGTTGAAATCGCTGGCCCGACCGGCTGGCAACAGCGCCTTGGCAGCCCGGACCACCTTCGCTTTAATGCCGTTTTTGCGCGGATATTCTTCTATTTTCAACACCCGGGAGAGCACCCGCAGGACATTGCCATCCAACACCGGGTAGTTTTCATTGAAGGCAATGCTGGCTACGGCTGCTGCCGTGTAAGGACCGATCCCGGGAATTTTGAGTAACTCATCGTGGGTGGACGGCAAGTTGCCCTGCAAGTCATGGGCCACTATCTCCGCTGCCTTCAGAAGGTTACGCGCTCTGGAATAATAACCGAGACCTTCCCAGACCTTAAGCACCTCTGAAAGGTTGGCCGAGGCCAACGCGTTCAAGTCCGGAAAGGCGCGAACGAATCTTTCGTAATAAGGTTTGACCTGCTCCACCTGCGTTTGCTGCAGCATGACTTCGGCAATCCAAATCTTGTACGGGTCTGAAATACGTCGCCAGGGCAAATCCCGTTTGTTCTTCTCATACCAGGCAATCAGTTTCCGTGCAAAGGCCGACCTAAATTTGTCTTCCAATTTCATAGACTTTTCTTGAATTCGTGGGAAAGATTTCGTATATTGTCAAATTCACTCAAAAAGGAGTCATGTCATGAAACAATATTATTTTACAGAAACCGGCTACCAAAAGCTGAAAAAAGAAATCGAAGAAACGGAAAAATTCATTAAAAGGGATATTGCCAAAGAAATCGCCACCGCACGTGAACACGGGGATTTGCGAGAAAACGCCGAATACGACGCTGCCAAGACCAAACAGGCCAACTACGCGGCCAAGCTGCGCCAACTGCAAGAACGCCTCATGCATGCCCGCATCATTCGCAAGCAAGACCTGCCACCCGACATCGTAACATTGGGCAAAAAAGTAACCATTCGCGATGTGGCGTCGGGGGAAGAGGACACCTACACCATCCTTGGAGAAGGTGAAACGGACATCGACAACGGAATCATCAGTTATCAGTCGCCGCTGGCAAAAGCTTTGATAAGGCATAAAACAGGGGACTTGGTTGACGTTCAACTGCCACGTGGTTTGAAGAAATTTGAAATTCTCGAAATTGACTTTTATGAATAGAGAGACTGGAATTCTGCCGCAGCCTGCCTCTGAAAACAAGAAACAAACGTCGTCTATGCAACTGAAGAACCCCCCTATATCTGCTCCGTCGCGTCCTGTACCTATTCTCGTAAAAAGCCTCGTTCTTTATTTCTGGCCTCCGCATTCGTTTCGATTTTCTGCATGGCGCGCTTGATGGTGTTGATGAGAAGACGCTCTTCCTCGGTCTCTAATAATCCACGTAAATATTTTAAAGCACTACCACTTCCGAAACATCCTAATATATAAATTCCTTCCCATTTGTCAAGGTATTTTTTGCGTTCCGCCAGCAATATTAAAGCCCGATCTGAATACTCTTTGTAGGACTGCAAATAATCTCGACGCATCATATAACTCTTCTTTGCCAACATGCTCCGCAGCACCACATCCTCTGTTTTCGAGTACAATCTTTCGAGCAGGGCAATCGATCCCGTGCTCAAAGGCTTGTTGCAAAGCGCCTCGATTTTTCTGCGATCCAGGGATGGATGGTCGGGTTCAACAATACGATAATCCTCGCACTGGTCCACGATATTGTCCCAATAAAATTCCGTGGGGCTTTTCACTGTGGGCGTTTTCTTTTGTGCAACGATCCTGTTTGAGTGCGTTCCTTTGAGCGTTCTGGCCTTGTGCTTCTTTCTGTTTTTCTGCACGGCTTTTTGTTTCTTTCTTTTCTTTCGCTTCATTCGCAACCCCTCGGCAAAAATTTGTGTAACAGTTCACCCGATAGCGATCGTTAAGGATATTTATCCTGAACGTAAATTAATAGGGAACATCTGTTCTCGCAGCAGTCTCGATGGGGATAAATATCCCGACTTAATGTGCGTTCAGCATAAACATACTGAACGATCCATCTACGGCCTGAACTGTTACAAATTTGTTAACTGTGGCGCCAAGCGTTTGGAAAAAAAATCGACCAACACGGCCCGTCAAAGCCTGCCCAAACCCGGACAAGACGCCACCGCCGCCTCGCTGCCACGGCCTTACAACTGAAAATCTAACGCCCGACCCACCACGATCTCCGGCGGGCGAATCTTTGTGCGACACACCAGTATCTCCACCCCGTTTTGGTACGCCTGGCGCAAAGTGTGGCCAAATAGGGGATCGATGGAATCGGCTGGCTTGAACAGGGAGCAATCTTCCCGATTGACCAGGAAACAAACGACTCCGCGGTGCCCTTGTCGAACAATCTCCATGAGAGTCTGCAAATGTTTGACGCCGCGTTTGGTTTTTGCATCCGGAAAAAATGCCACGCCTGCTTCAGCCAGTGTAACGTTTTTTACTTCTACGAAACAGCGCCGATCGTCCTGCTTCAACAAAAGGTCCAGGCGGTTGTGCTTATTCCAAGAGACTTCCGCCTTGATTTCTGAAAAATCTGCCAGTTGAGGAATCTGCTTGTTGGTGAGTGCTTCGAAAATCAAATGATTGGGACGCATGGTGTTCACTCCAACCCAGGTGCTGTCGACATGCACAAGCTCCCAGGTGTAGGAAAGCTTGCGCCGCTTATTGGCACTCTTGCACAGAAGCACTTTGTTGCCCCGGCGCAACAGTCCGGTCATGCTGCCAGAATTGGGACAGTGCGCCGTAACCACCGTGCCATCTTCTAATTGCACATCCGCCAAAAAGCGTTTGTACCGTTCGATTAAATAAGCCGGGGTCAGCGGTTCAGGGAGCTGCAACGATTTTCTTCAAAAATTTAAGGGCATTCAATTCTGTAAATCCTTCGATATGAAACCGCAAATAGGTCAACAGAAGCTCGTCCACTTGCTGCTGCGCAGCGGAGGAAGGCAGGTAGCCGTTCACATCGGCCAGCGCTTCTTGCTGAAAAACTCGCAAGGCCGCGAAAGCTTCTGAGTTCAATTGCAGACCTGGCGTATGGCGGCCCTGGCACCGCTCGCAGATAAAACCGCCGTGAGCGATGTCCAATGCAACCCGGTCTTGCCCTGGCCTTTCACACCGCTTGCAAGCGTCCAGATTGGGGCGAATTCCCAGGACATCCAACAGCCGCACCTGAAAAGCACGCAAGCAATTGTGCGGCTTTTGCAGCGGCCGATTCAGAGCCTCTAAAACTTCCAATAGGAGTTTAAACAGGATCGGGCTTGGCGCCACACCGATTTCCAGTCGGTTGACCAGTTCACAGGCAGCCATGGCCAAAGCCGTTCTCTCCAAACTCGCATTGATTTTGGCAAAACTGTTAAGGATGTCTGCCTGGCTCAGGAACTGAATTTCCCGATTTTCTTTTTCGTAAAATACGGTAGCGACGTAATTCAAAGGTTCCAGGCTGCCACCAAACTTACTTCTCGCACTACGGGCACCTTTGGCGATGACAGTAAGTTTCCCAAATCTCCGGGTGTAGAGCGTGAGAATCTTGCTGGTTTCGCCTTGCCTCTGACTTTTAAGGACGA
>JBHHYI010000179.1:0-8654 GCA_046757525.1 bacterium
CCTTCGATATGTCCCGACCCAAAAACCGGTCGGGACTACTCAGGACGACTCCCTTGGTGCTCAAGGAAAACAACGGTCATTGAGCCGCAGCTCTCGTGCCCAAACAAGAGTTTGGGCACGCCCTTGCTCGAGAAGCTCTGCTTCGAGGAGTCCGGGATGCCTATCGAAGCGAAGCTTCTCTCCCAATTGCGTTCCAAAATAAAATTTTGGAACGAGGCGGGAAAAGCGGGCCGGTTTTTGAAGCGTCCAGCGAAAAAACCAGGGGGACTTCAGGAGGCGTCCCGCCAACCCGAGTCATGGTTCGCGCGGGCAGACATCCCTCTGAATTTCGCTCTGGACGAGCGAAATTCTGTCTCCCTTCAAAAGGAGAATTGGCTGCGTAAATAGATCAGGCGTCTGCCTGACGCAATCGTGACGATTGCGTTACGTTCAACGGAGCGTTTCCTAAAAGCCCCCGCAATCCGATGCAACTGGATTGCTTTAAATCTCAGAAACGCCAAAGGCAGCCCTGTCATGCAGGAGGCATCTTGTTACAGCTCCGCACTGTGCAGCCCGCCCACAAGATTCCTCCGGAATGACACTTGAGGCTGTAACAAAGAACGGCCACAGCGAGGCGGTTCTTGGAAACCCTGTGCGAGTCATCCCGAGTAGGTCGCTGCTTCTCAAGCGACCGTATCGAGGGGTGACGGGCGTCGCCCTTCGATATGTCCCGACCCAAAAACCGGTCGGGACTACTCAGGACGACTGCCATGGTTGTCTCTGACGACAACCGTCATTCCGAATCCGGCGGCTGCCGGATCGAAATGACAAGACGCGGTTGGGACTTTTTGGACAGCTCCACTCCGGAGGCACGTTGCTTAGGACCCTGTGCACGGTCTGCGTGCTTTTATATGAAGAAATCAGGCAAAGGAGCGTTTCCGAAAAGTGGTTTTTAACCAGTCATTCAGAGGCTTCAAACTCGCGAGCGTGGTGATTTCCATGGTGTACCGGTTGTGCCATTCGGGTTCTAATCTTCAAGGAAGGATGCAAGCAGAAAGGAAGCGCCATAGGCTTCTCAACTATTGACATAATCATCGTCGTCGTTTATATGGTGGCCACGGTGGCTGCTGGCGCGTGGATCGGTCGCCATCAGAAAGACACCACCGATTATTTCCTCGGTGGCAGGCAAATCCCCTGGTTTGCCGTGACTTTCAGCATTGTCGCTACCGAAACCAGCGTGCTGACCTTTATCAGCATTCCGGCTGTTTCCTATCAGGGCAATCTGACTTTTCTCCAGATCGTTTTCGGCTACGTCGTCGGCCGTATTCTGGTGGCGTTGTTCATGATTCCGGCTTATTACCGCGGGGCCATAAACACCGCCTACCATTTTCTCGGAGAACGCTTTGGCCAGAAAATGCGCAACACCGCCAGCATTACCTTCATTGTGACGCGGGTGCTGGCCGATGGCGTGCGCCTCTTTGCGACCGCCATTCCCCTGGCGTTGATCATCAAAGGCAGCGGCGCGTTTGGCGGCCTGTCGGACGCCCAGTTCTACGCCATTTCGATTTTGCTCATTGGCCTCCTGACCATGGTTTACACCTACATCGGCGGCATCCGTTCGGTCATCTGGATGGACGTGGTGCAGATGGCCATCTACCTGGGCGGTGCCGTTCTGGCAGCCATTCTCATTTTGAACAAACTGCCTCATGGATTCTCTACCGTGGTGCAATGGGCCGCAGGTGAGGATAAACTGAAGTGGTTCTATACAGGCAGTGACCTGGCCTGGCAGGATTTCATTAAACAGCCGTACACCTTTTTCACGGCTTTGGTTGCCGGGGCCATTTTCAGCCTGGCCTCGCACGGCACCGACCAACTGATCGTGCAGCGAGTGCTGACCTGCAAGAACCGGTCGGCGGCACAAAAGGCCATCTCCGCCAGCGGATTTGCCGTGTTATTGCAGTTCCTGGTTTTTCTCTTTTTGGGCGTCATGCTTTACGCTTACTACGGTGGTGTAGGCTATCAAGAGTTGGGGCTGAGCAGGGCAGACGGCATTTTCCCCAAATTTATCGTCGAGCAAATGCCCACCGGGATCAGCGGGCTCATCGTCGCTGCCTTGTTCGCAGCCGCCATGAGCACGCTTTCTAGCAGCCTGTCGAGTTTGTCGAGTTCGGTGGTGCTGGATATTTACATCCCCCTCGCTGGCAAGCACAAATCGGAGGCCCAGCTTCTGAAAATTTCCCGCATGGTGACCCTGGGCTGGGGAGCCGTGCTGATGGTTGCGGCGTTAGCTTTCATAGGACTTAAAGGGACGGTGGTGGAGGTTGCTCTGGGAATTGCTTCGTATACTTACGGCGGGATTCTCGGTGTTTTCTTGCTCGGATTGATCAGCAAAAAAGCCGGCCAACGGGATGCCATCGTGGGCTTTATCACCGCTCTGGTGGTCATGACCGTGGTCATCAGGACCGTTCAAATCGCCTGGCCGCTGTACACCGTGGTGGGCAGCGTTACAGCCATCCTGGTTGGAATGGGCTCCAGAGAACTTTTCGGAGCAGAGAGGCTGAGACTGAATAGTAAAAGTTGAAACGTCCCAAACAGTAGCGTTCTAAGTAAAAGATCTTGGAACGTGAAAAAACAGGGAGTTGTGGATTTCTGCTTGCGCGGCATGACAGTTAGCCCCGAGCTCCTGGACAGGCCCGCGAACAGAATCTCGCGTACCAATTTCTCTGATATGTGGAGGCATGCAAACCATGCACATTACCTCAGAAGTCGAAAGGATTGCGCTGCAGAATTCGAGCTTTAAGCTCAGATACGAACCGTTGGAAAAGATCGGGGTCATCGTGGTCGACAACTTTCCGGCGCTGGGCACGCTTACCGCGCTGAGATTTCTGGAATGGGCACAGCAGCACCCGGAAGGCGTGATTTCTCTGCCCACCGGCAAGACTCCGGAATTCTTTATCAAAGAGGTTCAACGGTTCCGGGCTAATTGGCACAGCAAAGAGGTGCAGAAGGAGCTGCAAGGCGCTGGTTTGGACGCGCGTCGCAAGCCAAATCTGAGCGGTTTGCATTTCGTGCAGATCGACGAGTTCTACCCTATCGATCCGAAACAACACAACAGCTTCTATTATTACGTCAACAAATACTACGTAGAGAATCTGGGACTCGACCCTAAGAAAGCACTGTTTATCGACTGCTCAAAGATTGCACTGCCGCGCGGGAAGAAGCTGGAAGAAGTCTGGCCTGAACAGACCGTAGATCTTTCTCTGCGCTACCGGCAAGCGGCGGATGCCCAGGAGGCTCTGCAAAAGCGGGTGCTGGAGAACGTGGATCAATGGTGTACTGGATATGAATACAAAATTCGAGAACTCGGCGGTATCGGATTTTTCCTCGGCGGCATCGGGCCGGACGGGCATATCGGATTCAATGTCCGCGGCTCAGACCTTTTTTCCACCACCCGGTTGACGCCGACCAACTATGAAACTCAGGCCGCTGCTGCAACCGACCTGGGCGGCATCGAAGTTGCAAAAAAGCGCCTGGTCATCACCATCGGATTGGCGACGATTACCTATAACCCGGACTGCGTCGCCATCATCATTGCGGCTGGCGAGGCCAAAGCCCGAATCGTTGCCGAT
Organism: bacterium; assembly: GCA_046757525.1. GTDB lineage: Bacteria > Zhuqueibacterota > Zhuqueibacteria > Oceanimicrobiales > Oceanimicrobiaceae > JBHHYI01. The sequence goes on from JBHHYI010000179.1 coordinate 3,609, forward strand.
GCCATCCACGAGGAAGAACACATTCGCTATCCGGCGACCGTGCTGCACAAGCTCCCCCAGGCCCGCTTCTACCTCACGCGTGGCGCTGCTAAACGGCTGCGAGCCCGCCAACTGGCAGTGATCGAGCGGACAGAAAAAATTGACGATGAACAGGTTGAAAAAATCATGGTCGACCTCAGTCTGGAAAAAAACAAGCCCATTGTGGCTTTGAGCAAAGAGGACTTTACCGGCAGTCCTCTGGCCGCTCTACTTTTGACGAAACGCTCGCACAACGTGCCCGAATTGACGCAATGGGTGAAACAACGCCTGATCCAGAAAATCGAGGCCGGTACGCATATCCAGGCTGGCAAGACTTTTTTGCACACGGAGCCACACCACGACGACGTCATGCTGGGTTACCTGCCCTACATCGTGCGGCACATCCGCGAGCACAGCAATCAGCACCACTTTGCCACCTTGACCAGCGGGTTCACAGCAGTCACCAATGCCTTCATGCTAGACCTGCTGCGGCATCTGCGGGAGTACCTCAACCGGGGCGTTTTTGACCAGCGTTTTAAAGAAGGGTACTTTGAGCCCGACAACGAAATCGGCAGAAACCGGGATGTCTGGCAATATCTCGATGGCGTGGCGGCCAACTCAGAAAACCTGAAGATGCGGGGCAAACTGCGCCGCCTCGTCCGCAATCTGATTGATCTTTACCGTTGCGAGACCATGGAGGAGCTCCAGGCCCGCGTGGCTGAATTGATCCATTATTTCAAGACCCAGTACCCCGGCAAGAAGGACGTCGAGCCGGTGCAGCTTCTCAAGGGCGTATGCCGTGAATGGGAGGCCGATTGCGTCTGGGGCTACCTGGGTTGGCATTCCCGGTCGGTGCACCACTTGCGGCTGGGCTTTTACAAAGGCGATATTTTCACCGAAGATCCCACGGTTGAACGCGATGTTGTTCCGGTTTTGAATCTTCTCAGAGAAGTCAAACCCGACGTCGTAAGCGTGGCGCTGGACCCCGAGGCCAGCGGTCCCGACACCCACTACAAAGTGCTGCAAGCCACTACCGAAGCGCTCAAAATCTACGAAAAGGAGTCCCGGCGCTCCGACCTCGAGATTCTGGGCTTCCGCAACGTGTGGTACCGTTTTCACCCCAGCGAGGCCAACATATTTGTTCCGGTTTCGCTAAACATGTTCACGCTGCAAGACAGTGCGTTCAAGAACGCTTTCATTTCACAAAAGGATGCTTCCTTTCCCAGCTACGACTACGACGGCCCGTTTTCCGATCTGGCGCAAAGAATTCAGGTGGAACAGTATCAGATGTTGAAGACGTGTCTGGGACGTGAGTTTTTCTACGAACACGCGAGTGCACTTATTCGCGCTACCAGGGGAATGGTCTTCTTAAAAAGCATGGACCTGGAGGCCTTTTACCAGCGTTCCCGCGAACTCAAAAAGAGCACGGAGAATTTATAGTCGGAATGGTTGCCATGAACCGTTTACAAAAGCTCTTCACCAAGCAAGAAAAGCACGCCGTCGGATTGATCTCCGGCACCTCCTTGGATGGCGTAGACGCCGCCCTGGTGCGGATCAAGAACCACGGGCTGGCAACGGAATTAGAGCTATTGCATTTCATCACAATGCCTTACCCCGCGCCTCTGAAGGAAAAACTGCTGGAGCTTTCGACCCCGGGGCAGGGGAGTGTGGACGAAATCTGCCGCGTCAACGTCTTGCTCGGAGAAATCTTTGCCGACGCCGTTAGCCACTTGCTTGACGCAGCAGGCGTCCAAGCAGCGGATGTGGATCTAATCGGTTCCCACGGGCAGACCGTACAGCACCTGCCCCGGGAACGCGTTGACTTTGGGTACAAGACAAGATCGACGCTGCAGTTAGGCGAGCCGTCCGTCATTGCCAAACGAACCGGCATCATCACCGTCGCCGACTTTCGCCAGGCAGATATGGCCGTCGGCGGCGAAGGGGCGCCTCTGGTGCCGTATTTTGATTTTGTGGTGTTTCGGTCGGCAGAAAAGAACCGCGCCCTCTTGAATCTGGGCGGGATTGCCAATCTAACCATCCTTAGAAAAAACTGCAGCCTGGAGGAGGTGCTGGCCTTTGACAGCGGTCCGGCCAACATGCTCATCGACGAATTGATGCACCGTCTGTTCAAAAAACCGTTTGATGAAAATGGCGTCATTGCCCGCTCGGGCCAACCTTCCAAAAAGCTGCTGGCAAGAGCCTTGCAGCACGACTACTTTGGAAGAAAGCCTCCCAAATCCACCGGCCGGGAAGAATTCGGCATGGCGTTCTGCACGAAATTTCTGGAACAGGCGAACCGTTTAAAGCTGACGCCGTCGGACATTGTGGCCACGGCCGCGGAATTCACGGCGCTATCCATCTGGAACAGCTACCGGGATTTCGTTGCGCCTGAGATCCCATTGGATGAACTTATCGTTAGCGGCGGCGGTACTCGAAATGCCGCAGTCATGGAGTCCTTGCGCTTGAAGTTCAAGGGGATTGTGGTAACACCCATCGACACCTACGGGATTCCCGCAGACGCTAAAGAGGCGATTTGCTTTGCCGTGCTGGCCAACGAGACCCTGGCAGGCCATGCCAACAATGTGCCCGCGGCCACCGGTGCCAGCCAACCAACGGTCCTGGGGAAGATTTGCGTGTAACAGCCTTGCGCATATCCTGACCGAGGGAGGAAACGCTAAGCTTGAAATAAAAATATATTTGTATCGATCAAGAACATCAACGCCACTCCGAAGCCTTATGCTGCAATTCCACTGACGTATATTTATCCTTCAATTTATACAATCCACCTTCCCAATCGAATTTGAATTTGCTTTTCGCAGTTTCTTCGCTTCCATATTTGCTTAATAAAAAGTCTATATAATCAATAACTTCTGCTACGACATGGTCAGGCAATTTTTCTATTTTTATTCCAATCTCATCGGCGCTCATCACAAATCTCCAAAATAAAAAGAGTTTAAAATCCCTTGATTTATTGTGCCTAAATTATATCTTTAGTGTTAACAATAATATAATGTAAAACACTTTTTCACAATTTCAACCAAAAACATCAGCAAAGACAAAATTACTTAATCAAACTATGCTGCTCTTGAAATATTGAAGCGGCGTTTGGACCGTGATGCGCGCGAATGCAAGGTTCCTTTGACTCCTTCCGCCACCGTCGCTGAACTTTTGGGCTCATTTGAGCTTAGAGGCGTGGCTTAAAAGTCCCAAATTGTTCGAGCAGGCGTGGTCGCCTGAGTTCTAAGTCGTTGATTTTCTGTTGAGGGAGGACGCTCAACGGAGCAGGGGAAACAGTTTTCGGCTATGCCTCGAGATGAACCTGAAATGATCCAACCCTTGATTTGACAACGCTTAGGGAGATAACATGCAAGACAACGTATTTGACGAGTTGACCAATCTGATTACCGAAGCCAGAAATCCGGCTTCAGAGAATATCGACAGCAAGAGCACCGAAGAGATTCTGCGCATCATAAATGCGCAGGATCAGGCGATTCCGTGCATTGTTGAAAAGGAAATACCCTACATCGCCCGGGCCGTAGAAATCCTGGTTGCAGCCTTCAAGAAAGGGGGACGTCTCTTTTATGTCGGTGCAGGAACCAGCGGCCGGCTGGGGGTGTTGGACGCCGCGGAGTGTCCGCCGACCTACGGCACTGACCCGGAGATGGTGCAAGGAATTATTGCCGGCGGCGAGAAAGCGCTGGTGCGTGCCATGGAAGGCAGCGAAGACCGGGCGGAACAGGGCGCAGCCGACCTCATGAGTCACGGCTTTACCAAGAACGACGTGGCATGCGGTATTGCCGCAAGCCATCGCACACCCTACGTGGTTGCAGCGATCCTCAAGGCCAGGGAGGTCGGCGCCAAAACTCTCTTTGTGACCTGTAATCCCCGTTCTGAGCTCAAAGTGGCCGTGGATGTTGCCATTTGTCCCGTAGTCGGACCGGAAGTGGTGATGGGGTCTACGCGCATGAAAGCCGGCACGGCCACTAAACTCGTTCTGAACATGTTGACGACCACGGCCATGATCCGGCTGGGCAAAGTGTACGGCAACATGATGGTCGATCTGATGATGACTTCGCGCAAGTTGGAAGAACGTTCCAAGCGTACGGTGATGATGGTCACGGGGGTGGAGTACGACACGGCAGCGCAAGTTCTGACAAAAGCCGGGGGTCACGTCAAAACAGCACTGGTCATGATTTTGAGAGGGGTCGACGCTAAGGAAGCCAGAAGAAGGCTGGCAGCCAGTGATGGCTTTGTGCGAGGGGCGCTGGAGGGAAACGATTGAACGGAATCCACGCTTTCCTTACCCCCCTGCGTCCCGTCGGAAGTGCGGGGCACGTAAACCGGCATGGGCTTTCTCAGTCGTATTTCAGCGCGCAGCGGAGGCACAGTTTTTTGTTACCCTTCACGCAGGCGTGTTCCTCTGGCATCAGTTGCCCGCATTGCTCGCAAACGAAACTGTTAAACACGCTGTCTGAGAACACTCTCAAAATTTCTCGAGCGTCCTCAGCCGCCCTTAACGGCTCACTCACAGAACTTTCGCACAAGACGCGTTCCATTTTCTGCGTCAACTGAACAAAATCATCCTGCTTTTCTGGCGGCGCGATAATTAAGACGATGAGATCGATGGGTTGACCCTTCTTGGAGTAGTATCCAATGCCGCCATCAAATCGGCCAAAAAACATTCGCGGTTCGGCCACCACAGGGCTGAGTACACGAAAAACCACCGCACAACATCCGGTTGGAGAGGGGGTGTAAATCTCATGTGCCAAGAGTTCACTGGCCAATTGCTTCACATCAGCCACAACACCGCTGTTGCTGGCTAAGTCTAACATGGCCGAAATGGTTTCCAGCTCCGAGTCCGCCGACAACTTGAGGTTGATGTCGGTGGCAGAGAGCCATTGCGATAAATTCGTGTTTGCCATTTTCAAGCGTTCACTTTCTGTCGTTTGTTCCTGATAAGCCCCATTTCTTCAGTGTCAGCGTTCCCGCCAATTCGTCAGATCCACCCCTGCGCCGATGCGGGTCGAG